>DASTZF010000120.1:0-14023 GCA_035764445.1 Burkholderiaceae bacterium | reverse complement strand
CGGCTTGGGCGGCATCTACAACTTCGTCACCAAGCGCGGCATGTGCAGGGGCGTCAACTCGCGCATTTCATGGACCCAGGTCGAGACCGGATCGGCGATCACATGGAAGTACCCGTCGTGCGTGCTGGTGGGCGACAACTCGGTCGGCGAGTTCTACTCCGTCGCGGTGACGAACCACCACCAGCAGGCCGATACCGGAACGAAGATGATCCACATCGGCAAGAACACCCGCAGCACGATCGTCAGCAAGGGCATCTCGGCGGGCCAGTCGAACAACAGCTATCGCGGTCTGGTGAAGATCCTGCCGACCGCCGCCGGCGCGCGCAATCATTCGCAGTGCGACTCGATGCTGATCGGTGAGCGCTGCGGCGCCAACACCTTCCCGTACATCCAGGTGCGCAACCGCAGCGCCAAGGTCGAACACGAGGCGTCGACGTCGAAGATCGGCGAAGACCAGTTGTTCTACTTCGCGCAGCGCGGCATCGGCGCCGAGGAGGCCGTGTCGATGATCATCAACGGCTTCTGCAAGGACGTTTTCCAGCAGTTGCCGATGGAATTCGCAGTCGAGGCGACCAAGCTCCTGGGGTTCAAGCTCGAAGGGAGCGTCGGGTGATTCTGCACGACAGCAAGACGCTGCTCGAAGTTCGCGGCCTGTGCGCGAGCGTCAACGGCATCGAGATCCTCAAAGGCCTCGATTTCACCGTGAAGGGCGGCGAGGTGCACGCGATCATGGGGCCGAACGGTTCGGGCAAGAGCACCTTCGCCAAGGTTCTGGTCGGCCACACGGCGTATCAGGTGACTGCCGGCCAGGTGCTGTTCGAAGGCCGGAACCTGCTCGAGATGGCACCTGAAGCGCGCGCGCGCGCCGGCCTCTTCCTGGCGTTCCAGTATCCGATCGAGATACCCGGCGTCGGCAACCGCCAGTTCCTGCGCCTGGCCTACAACACGCTGCCGGCCGAGCGCGGCAAGGACGAGCTGGACCCGCTTGAGTTCGACGACCTGGTGCGCGAGAAGATGAAGCTGCTCGAGATGAACCCCGAGTTCCTCGACCGTAGCGTCAACGAAGGCTTCTCGGGCGGCGAGAAGAAGCGCAACGAGATCTTGCAGATGGCACTGCTCGATCCGAAGTTGGCGATCCTCGACGAAACCGACTCGGGGCTCGACATCGACGCGCTACGGGTGGTTTCGAAAGGCGTCAACCAACTTGCCGGCGCTGACAACGCGATCGTGCTGGTGACGCATTACCAGCGGCTGCTGAACTACATCGTCCCCGACTACGTGCACGTGATGGACGGTGGCTGCATCGTCAGGACCGGCGGCAAGGAACTCGCGCTGGAACTCGAGGAACGCGGCTACGACTGGATCGAAGCCGAAGCGAACGCGGAGGGGGCGTTGTCATGACCACCGACGCCGTCGTCGCTCGAGGGTCTCCGGAAGGCCTGCTCGCCGGCCAGGCGCACTCGACGGCCGCGCTCGAGTCACCGAAGCTGGGATGGCTGAAAGCGCTGCGTGCCGAAGCGCTCGAGCGCGTCGCCGTGCTGACGCTGCCGACACCGCGCGACGAGGAATGGCGCTTCACCGACATTTCGACGCTGAAGCGGGAGTCGTTTCACCCGCTGCGTACGCCGACCTCGCTGCGCGACGGCGACATCGAGCACTTCTACATCGAGGAAGCGCCGACCCGGCTGGTCTTCGTCGATGGTGTGCATGCGCCGCAGCTCTCCAGCAGCGGCGCTGACCGCACCGTCGTCGTCGGCAACCTGTCGGCAGCCGTCGGGAAGCATGCCGCGGCGATTGCGCCGCATCTCGGCCACCACGCCAAGTTCCGTGACGACCTGTTCCCGGCGCTGAACACCGCATTCCTGCACGACGCTGCGGTGATCATCGTGCCGCGCGAGACGGCGGTCGCGACGCCGGTGCATCTGCTCTTCGTCGCGACGCAGCCCGACATCGCGAGCCACCCGCGAATCCTGCTGGTCGCCGAGGCGGGCAGCACGCTGACGCTGATCGAAGCCTACGTCGCGTTGCACGAAGGCGCGTACTTCACCAACGCGGTCGTCGAGGTCGCGTTGGGCGCGAGCGCGAAGCTCGAACACGTCCGCGTGCAGCTCGAGAGCGGCCAGGCATTCCACATCGCCAGCTGCGCCGTGTCGCTCGCGCATGCGAGCCACTACCACGCGGTCAGCATCGCGCTCGGCGCAAGGATTTCCCGGCTCGGCCTCGATGTCCTGCAAACCGCCGAGGCGACGCGATGCACGCTCGACGGACTGGCGCTGATCGGCGAGCGCCAGCTCGCCGACACGCACACCTTCATCGACCACGCGAAGCCGCGTGGCGTGAGCCGCCAATTGCACAAGTCCATCGTCGACGGCGCCGCGCACGCGGTCTTCAACGGCAAGGTGATGGTCCGCGCCGGCGCACAGCAGACCGATTCGGCGCAGTCGAGCCGCAACCTGCTGCTGACGGCCAAGGCGCTGGTCGACACCCAGCCGCAGCTCGCGATCTTCGCCGACGACGTCAAGTGCACGCACGGCGCGACCGTCGGGCAGCTCGACAGCGACGAAGTCTTCTACCTGCAAAGCCGAGGCCTCTCGGAGGCTGCAGCGCGCAATCTGCTCGTCAACGCCTTCGGCGCCGAAGTCATCGACCGCATTCCGATCGCGTCGCTCAGACGGCGGCTCGAGCAGACGGTGCTCGAACGGACCACACGCCAGCCATGACGCCGAAAGCAACCACCGCGATGGCACCCACGACCGGTTCGACGCGCGCGTTGCACGTCGCGCGGATCCGCGCCGATTTTCCGATCCTGGGGCTCACGGTCGCCGGCAAACCGCTGGTCTATCTCGACAACGCCGCATCGAGCCAGATGCCGCAGCCGGTGATCGACCGCCTGCTGCGCTACCAGACGACCGAGCACGCCAACATCAACCGCGCGGTGCATTACCTGTCGGAGACGGCAACCGCCGCGTACGAGGCCGCGCGACGCAAGCTGCAGCGTTTCATCAACGCGCGCGAAGAGCGCGAAGTGATCTTCACCAGCGGCACCACCGACGGCATTAACCTCGTGATGCACGGCTGGGGCCGCAGGTTCATCGGCGCCGGCGACGAGATCATCCTCACCGTGCTCGAGCACCACTCGAACATCGTGCCGTGGCAGATGCTCGCGGCCGAAAAGGGCGCGACGATCCGCGTCGTGCCGATCGACGACGCCGGCGAGCTGCTGCTGAGCGACTACGAGGCGCTCTTCAACGAGCGCACGCGCTTCGTCGGCGTCGCTCACGTCTCGAACGCCCTCGGCAGCATCAACCCGGTCAAGCCGATGATCGCGTTCGCGCACGCGCGCGGCGTTCCGGTGCTGGTCGACGGGGCGCAAGCCGTGCCGCACCTGACCGTCGACGTGCAGGATCTGGACTGCGACTTCTATGCCTTCTCGGGCCACAAGATGTGCGGCCCGACCGGCATCGGCATCCTCTACGGCCGCGCCGCGCTGCTGGAGCAGATGCAACCCTTCAAGGGCGGCGGCGACATGATCCGGAGCGTGACGTTCGGAGCGACGACCTACAACACGATCCCGCACAAGTTCGAGGCCGGGACACCGCCGATCGCCGCGGCGATCGGCCTCGGCGCCGCGGTCGACTACCTGTCGGCCATCGGCATGCCGGCCATCGCGGCGCACGAGCACGAGTTGCTGCGCCACGCGACCCAGCGCATCGGCGACCTGCCCGGCGTGCGCATCATCGGCACGGCCAGGCACAAGGCCGCGGTGCTGTCGTTCGCGGTCGAGGGAATCCACCCGCACGACGTCGGCACCTTGCTGAATCAGGAAGGTGTCGCAGTGCGCACCGGCCACCATTGCGCCCAGCCATTGATGAGACGGCTGGGCGTGACGGCGACGTCGCGCGCATCGTTTGCGTTCTACAACACGGTGGCCGACGTCTACGCGCTCATCGCCGGAATCCGCAATGTGCAGAAGGTATTCGCATGACCGCCGACCCGAGAGCGCTGTATCAGGAGGTCATCCTCGACCACAACCGCAAGCCGCGCAACTTCGGCGTGCTCGAGCACGCGAGCCATCATGCCGAAGGGCTGAATCCGCTGTGCGGCGACCACATCAGCGTCGCGCTCGAACTCGCCGGCGACACCATCGGCGCCATCGCGTTCCAGGGCGAGTCGTGCGCGATCTGCAAGGCGTCGGCGTCGATGATGACGGTGGCGGTCAAGGGCAGGAGCCGGGACGACGCGCAGACGCTGATCCGGGAGTTCGTCGACATGGCAACCGGCCGGCTCGACCCGAAGAGCAGCCAGCACATCGGCCGGCTCGCGGTATTCGCCGGCATCAGCGAACTGCCGGTGCGCGTGAAATGCGCGATCCTGCCGTGGCACACGCTGCAGGCCGCGTTCAACGCCGTTGCCACCACGTCGACCGAGGCCGAGGACGATCCGATGCATGCGCCGATCGGCGACGCCTGAGCAGGCACGGGGTGGCTTCGAGTGCAGGATCCTGAAATGCCGAAGATCGCCGACATCGAAGACACGCCGAACCCGAACGCGCGCAAGTTCACGTTGCGCGAGCCGCTGACCTGGGGCGTGAAGCACTCGTACGAGAACGCCGAGCAGGCGCAGAGCGACGAGCTGGCGCGTGCGCTGTTCGCGATCGAGCACGTCACCAACGTCTTCTATGTCGATCGCTGGCTCACCGTCACGCAGGACGGCAAGGCCGAGTGGAAGGAGCTGGAGCGCACGATTGCGGTCCCGTTGCGCACCGCGCCGGCGGCGAGCGATCGATCGGCCGCGACGGTCGCGGCGGCGACGGCTTCGTTCGCGCATCTGAGCGAACGCGACCAGGACCGCCTCGACGAGATCAACCTGCTGCTCGACCAGCAGATCAGGCCTTATCTGCAGCGCGACGGCGGTGACCTGCACGTTCTCGGCCTCGACGGCAACCAGCTCGTCGTCCACTACCAGGGCGCGTGCGGCACATGCCCGAGTTCGATTTCGGGCACGCTCCGCAGCATCGAAAATCTGCTGCGGACGATCGAGCCCGGCATCGAAGTCGTCGCGGCGTAGGCGGCAACACGTTGCTTTGTACGCGTCAACGCGGGCCGTCGCTGTCGCACGCCTTCGAGGGCATTTCCATCGCCTTGTTGGCGTTGCTCGGGGAGTCCAGCCGCGGCGTAGCGAGCTGTCTGCCGACCTCACATCACAGTCACCACGTTCTTGAACGCTTGCGAGCGACGGCGGTCCGGTCTTGGGCACGTTGCGAGTTTCGCGACCGAGATAGAACACCACCAGCATCGTGGCAAGCGCGCGCCTTCACCACGAACTATGACCCGCGGGTGACTCTTGAAAAGCGTCTTTCGCTCCCCACTATGCTTGTTAGCACTCGCGATGCCTAAGTGCTAACGGTGCAAACCTTCAAATGGGAATCAGCGCAAGCTCGCGCTCTTTTCCTTACTGATGCTGTGCTGAGAACCGTGAAGGAGATTTTCATGAAGCTACGCCCATTGCACGATCGTGTGATCGTCAAGCGACTTGAACAAGAGACCAAGACCGCGTCGGGGATCGTCATTCCCGACAACGCCGCCGAGAAGCCGGACCAAGGCGAGGTGCTCGCGGTCGGTCCCGGCAAGCGCAGCGAGAAGACCGGTGACTTCATCCTCCCGAACATCAAGGTCGGCGACCGCGTGCTGTTCGGCAAGTACAGCGGCCAGACCGTCAAGGTCGATGGCGACGAACTGCTGGTAATGCGCGAGGAAGACCTCTTCGCTGTCGTCGAAAGCAAGTAAGCGCGCCTGACCTCATATCCGACGCATCAGGAGAAATCGAATGGCAGCTAAAGAAGTCACGTTGGGCGGCGACGCCCGGGCGCGAATGATGGATGGCGTGAACATCCTCGCCAACGCGGTGAAGGTCACGCTCGGCCCGAAGGGCCGCAACGTGGTGCTTGAGCGCAGCTTTGGTGCCCCCACCGTCACCAAGGATGGTGTTTCGGTCGCGAAGGAGATCGAGCTGAAGGACAAGCTCCAGAACATGGGCGCGCAGATGGTCAAGGAAGTCGCTTCCAAGACCTCTGACCAAGCCGGTGACGGCACCACAACCGCGACCGTGCTGGCGCAGGCAATCGTTCGCGAAGGCATGAAGTACGTGGCCGCGGGCATGAACCCGATGGACTTGAAGCGCGGCATCGACAAGGCGGTGGTGATGCTGGTCGAACAGCTCAAGAAGCAGAGCAAGCCGACGACCACGAGCAAGGAAATCGGCCAGGTCGGTGCGATCTCGGCCAACGCCGACGAGTCGATCGGCAAGGTCATCGCCGACGCGATGGACAAGGTTGGCAAGGAAGGCGTCATCACCGTCGAGGACGGCAAGTCGCTCGACAACGAACTCGACCTCGTCGAGGGCATGCAGTTCGACCGCGGCTACCTTTCGCCCTACTTCATCAACAACGCCGACAAGCAGAGCGCGATCCTCGACAACCCGTATGTGCTGCTCTACGACAAGAAGATCAGCAGCATCCGCGATCTGCTACCCATACTGGAGCAGGTGGCCAAAGCCGGCCGTCCGCTGCTGATCGTCGCCGAGGAAGTGGAAGGCGAGGCGCTCGCAACGTTGGTAGTCAATACCCTGCGCGGCATCCTGAAGGTTGCCGCTGTCAAGGCGCCGGGCTTCGGTGACCGTCGCAAGGCGATGCTCGAAGACATCGCGATCCTGACCGGCGGCAAGGTCATTGCCGAAGAAGTCGGCCTGACGCTGGAGAAGGTGCAACTGGCCGACCTGGGTCAGGCCAAGCGCGTCGAGGTGGCGAAGGAGAACACCACCCTCATCGACGGCAACGGCGCCGCGGCCGACATCGAGGCGCGGGTCAAGCAGATCCGCGTCCAGATTGAGGAAGCGACCAGCGACTACGACAAGGAGAAGCTGCAGGAGCGCGTGGCCAAGCTGGCCGGCGGCGTGGCGGTGATCAAGGTCGGCGCCGCGACCGAAGTCGAGATGAAGGAGAAGAAGGCTCGCGTCGAAGACGCCCTGCACGCCACGCGTGCGGCCGTCGAGGAAGGCATCGTCGCGGGTGGGGGTGTCGCGCTGCTGCGCGCGCGCCAGGCGGCCGGCCCGATCAAGGGCGACAACACCGACCAGGACGCCGGCATCAAGATCGTGCTGCGCGCGGTCGAGGAGCCGATTCGCATCATCGTGCAGAACGCCGGCGACGAGCCGAGCGTGGTCGTCAACAACGTGCTGGGTGGGAAGGGCAACTACGGCTTCAATGCCCAGAACGGCGAGTACGGCGACATGATCGAAATGGGTATCCTCGATCCGACCAAGGTGACCCGCATGGCGCTGCAGAACGCCGCATCGGTGGCGTCGCTGATGCTGACGACCGAAGCAATGGTTGCCGAAGCGCCAAAGGACGAAACGCCTGGCGGCGGTGGCATGGGCGGTGGCATGGGTGGCATGGGCGGGATGGACATGTGACAGTCCTGAGCTCCTCGCTCGATGACGAAGGGCCGCAGCGAGCCGACCCTTCGCTGTCCAGTGCGGGCTCAGGGCGCCGACCACCATGGACAGAGCGGCCGTTACGGCGAGTACACCCTGGCGCGGCACGTCGCGGACCTGACAGAGCTGCTGCGCGCGCTGTCGGGACCGCCCGCGGTCCTCGTGGGGCGCTCCTACGGTGCGAACGTCGCGGTGTCCGTCGTTCTGACCGCGCCCGAGCTCGTTGCTGCGGCGGTGCTCGTCGAGAGCCGGCGCTCGATGCCGTTCTGGCGAAGGAGTCCCAGTGAGGTCCAGGCGGCGCTCACGGAACGCAACCGAGCGTTCAAGGCGGCGCTGTCGGCGCTGAACGAGCACGGCCCGCTTTCCCTTTGAAACTCCACGGCGGATTGCCGACGATCAGGTCGAACGTCCTCAGCCCCGTGGGCGTGGCCAACGCGGCTTTGCCCTCGCCCTGACGTTCAACGCTGCGTGCATCGCCCACAAGCAACGTCTTGCCGATCAGGGGCTGAAACTTCAGCGACTGAGGCGGCTGGGGATCGAAGGACAGCTTCCGGGTGCCCCTGCGAAATCACGCTCCCGGCCAGTAGCTGCCAGTCGGGCGTGAGGGGCCAAAGCAGCCGGTCAACGATTTTCGATCCCCAATTGCTGGGCGGTATTTGACCAAAGTCAACGCGACTCAGTCGCGCGCCCGCATGCCGATCAACCCTTCCAGCCAGCCTTGCGCAGGCCCTCAAGGTAGTGCTGGAACACCGGCTCGTCGCGAAACCAGACCGATGCGCGCGCTGCCTGCTCGGTGGTGTAGCTCGGCATCAGCGTGAGGAACTGGGCAAGGGCTTCGCGCGCCTCGTCCAGCGCGCCGAGCTGGCCGAGCGCGTTGGCGAGGTTGCGCCATCCGATGGGATAGTGTGGCGCGCGCTGCACGGCGAGCCGGGCGACTTCCGCGGATCTTTGGTAGCTGCCCGCCAAGTAGTGAACTGTGGAAAGCGTCGTGAGCCATAGGGGCAGCAGCACATCGTTGGGGCTGATGCGTATGGCGGTCTCCATCGCCCTGATGCCCTGCTCAGGCTCGCCACGCAACATGTATGTGATACCGAGGCGCCAGTATCCGAAAGCATTGCTCGGATTGAGTTCGACGCCCTTCTGGCACATGGCAAGCGCATCGTCGTGCTTGCCGGTGAAGGCAAGGGCAGTGCCCAGTTGCGAGTGAGCCGCTGAATCCAGGCCATCGGCTGCGAGCGCGGCGCGCGCGCTCGTCATGGACTCGCCACGCGCCTCGGCCGGCTTCGCGGTCCAAAGAAAGGCCGCCTCGTGCCCTCGCAACATCGCAAGTGCTGTATGCGGCTGCGCGAGGCTGGGGTCGAGTTGCATGGCGCGCAGGAACAGCGGCTCCGCTGCGGCGAAATCCTCACGCGTGAAACGCTGCAGGTGCCATAGACCGCGCTGGCAGGTGTCCCAGGCGTCGAGGTTGCCTGGCGGCTTGAGGCGGGCGCGCTCGGTCTCGGCGCGGCCCACCGCGGCTTCGAGCGCGCCGACGATACCGTCAGTGAGCTCGTCCTGGATCGCGAACAGGTCCTCAAGCACGCGATCGTAGCGCGCTGCCCAGACGCGGTGTCCAGTCTCGGTGTCGATCAGCTGGGCAGTCACACGCACCCGGTTGCCAGCCTTGCGCACGCCGCCTTCGAGCACGTAGCGCACGCCAAGCGCGCGCCCCACCCCCTTCACATCGACCGCGCTCCCCTTGTAGGTGAAGCTCGAGTTGCGCGCGATCACCGGCACCCAGCGCCACATTGCCAGCCGGGTGAGAATGTCCTCGGCGAGCCCGTCGGCGAAATATTCCTGCTCCGGGTCGCCCGACAGGTTGGAGAACGGCAGCACCGCAATGGCCGGCCGGCCGCCGAACCCCGGCACCGGCGCGGAGACATCGATTCCGGTGGCGGCGGCGAGCGTCGCTTCCGCGCTCCTGACCGCGTACGCTCGCACTGGGTCGGCGATGTTCTTGACGGTCTGCTCACCCAAGTCATCGAACGTGGCGCTGACCTTGCCCTTGACGGCGCTGCGGATCGAACTGGAGACCGTGATGCCTCCGGGTTCGGCGAGGCCCTGCAGCCGCGCGGCGATGTTGACGCCGTCGCCATACACCGTGCCGTCCGCCTGCTCGATCACGTCACCCAGGTGCACGCCAATGCGAAAGCGCATGCGGCGGTCTTCAGGTAGCGCGCTCGAGGCAGCACTGATTTCCTGCTGGGCCTCGAGTGCGGTAGTTACTGCGCCCGCGGCGGTCTCGAACACTGCGAGCACCGAGTCTCCGGCCGTGTCGATCACGCGTCCGTCATTGGCCAAGGTGTGGGCTCCAAACACACCGCGCGCTGATTCGAGCGCGACTACGGTGGCGCGGTCGTCGACAGACATCAGGCGCGAATAGCCCACCGCGTCCGCGGCCAGGATGGCCATGAGGCGACGGCGCATGTCAGGACTACTCATGCTTTCATTCTTGCCGATACGGGTCGTGTCCGTGACGTTCGATAACGGCCCATTGGGCAGGATTCAGTGCGTTTCCAAAGACAGATGATCGGTTGGCGTAGAGATGCGCGGTGTGTGGTCGCGCTCTGGACATCTTCTCACCGGGATGACCCGGCGCGGCTGGCGCGACTGCCTTCTCTCTAGTCGTAGATCCGCTCAGGGTCGCGAAGCGAATACCGACTCGCGCGCAGAGCTTCCCGAAAGCGGCCGCCGCGATCACCGGACACAAATCGTCCGACGCTCCCGCGGCGCCATGGAGATTTGCGGCCGAGATCGAGTTGCACAGCAGGTGAGCAAGGGCGCGATCGCGATGGTCGAGGCGTGAAAGGGGATCTTTGTGCGGTGCCGAACATGGGTGTATCCTTTCCCCGGCACCGTGTACTGACACGCTGCCTCCACGTCGGCCGCTTGGTGTCCGTCCTTTGCCGACTCGAAAGGCCGCAATGGCCGCTGTGCCCGACCCCAAGAAGAACCACCTGCTGGCCGCGCTGCCGCCAGCCCACCTGCAACGTTGGCTGCCGCAGTTGGAGCCGGTGGCAATGCCATTGGGTCATGTGCTGTACGAGTCGGGGCGCACGCTGAGCCATGTGTACTTCCCAACCACGGCCATTGTCTCGCTGCTGTATGTGATGGAGAACGGCGCGTCGGCCGAAATCGCAGTGGTCGGTCATGAGGGCATCGTCGGCATCTCGCTGTTCATGGGTGGCGAGTCCACACCGAGCCGGGCGGTGGTGCAGAGCGCTGGCCAAGGGCTGCGCCTGAAGGCCCACTTAATCAAGCAAGAGTTCGAACAGGCGGGGCCGGCGATGCACCTGCTGCTGCGCTACACCCAGGCGTTGATCACGCAGATGGCGCAGACGGCAGTGTGCAACCGCCACCACTCGCTGGATCAGCAGTTGTGTCGCTGGCTGCTGCTCAGCCTGGACCGGCTGCAAGGCAGCGAACTGGTCATGACGCAGGAATTGATCGCCAACATGCTCGGCGTGCGCCGCGAGGGCGTGACCGAAGGCGCGCTCAAACTGCAAAAGCTGGGCCTGATCCGCTATTCGCGCGGCCACATCACGGTGCTCGACCGGCCGGGTTTGGAGCGGCGCACGTGCGAGTGTTATGCGGTAGTCAAGAAAGAGTACGACCGGCTGCTACCCGACCAGATTGCTAGCTGAGGTGCCCGCCACCGCGGTCTGCTGCGGTGACACGGCAACCTCGATTCAGCGCTTCATTCGTCACTGTGTGCGCTTTCAGACAGACGAGGCCATGCCCGGCCCCGCACAGTCGGTGCCTGATGACAACCATTCAAGGCGCGATGAACGCGCCGTACAAGTGTGGCTTGTGGTCTCGGCGACACTGACGATCGGCGCGCCGATGTTGGCGCTGGGCCAAGTCTCGCATCAGGCAGTCTGGCAAGGCGAGATCCGCCGTGCGGCCACCGCCGCGAACACCACAGCGGTCTGGAGCTGCCACGCCTCGCACAGCCAAGTGTTGCGCGACAGCTGCCTAGCGCAGCTGTATCTCCCAACCGAGGGCTCACCCGGTGCGAACGCAACTTCGCCGTGAAAGCGCATCGTCACTGTCAATCTAGGCATGCCGATCAGCGGCTGTTGCGCAGCCCACTCACGCGCGCCGCTGCGAACGATGCAAAGACCCGTCGATCCGAACGACCGGAGGTGCCCTGTGCGCAAGACGCCAGATCTGTCGAGCCGTCCGCGGAACACACGACCGATGTGACTTTTCCACCTCCTGAAGGAGACCTCCATGAGTTCGGCAACCACAACGATAACGCTGATCGTTTTGATCATATTGCTGATCGGTGCCATGCCAATCTGGGCCCACAGCCGTAACTGGGGCTACGCACCAAGCGGTGGCTTGGGTTTGGTCGCGTTCGTCGTCCTGGTGATGCTGGCGATGGGACGGCTGTGACGGGAGTGCTGGCTATGAGCACACCGCCCTCACCCGTGCCCGAGGACGCCGAGACCCCGAAGCCGTTCTTTCACCTGCCTTCGGGCACGGTGCGCTTTTGGGTCCTGGTAAGTGGCCGGTTCGTCGGCTCCAGCATCCGGCGCGAGATTCTGCATTACCGGTATCACGCCACTCAGACCGACGACGATCCGATGGTGACCTACGCAGCGAACCTGTCCGAAATCCACGCTGCCGTGCGGCGCCGCGTGGCCAATGGTTCGATCGAGCCGGTGATGCTGCGCGATGCCGACATCCAGGCTGCGCCGAGAACCTAGGCCCCTGAGTGCGCGGCGTACCTATGAGGACGCCTTGTCCTTGCCTAACCAGTCGTCTGTCGCCTTGCGCTCCCGTTGCACTAACCGCTTCTCCGCCTCGTCCTTGGCCAGCCCATAGCGCTCTTGCTCCTTGCCGGCGAGCGATCGCGGCGGCTGCCCCCACGTCCCAGTCGTCGCTGGTCAGCTTGCCCGGTCATGTGCCGCGCAAGCGTGAAGCGCAGTGAACACCGGCCCGTCGCCCGGCGGGCTCGCCACCGACTGGAGCGCACGTCTTGGCAGATGTCGAGAACCACTTGATCGAGGTGCTGTCGCGTGCGGACCACCGGCTGGCCTGCAGTGAAGCGATCGTTGCTCATCGCTCGACCTGTGCAAATGCCTGTGCCGCTCGCTCTCGCCCGAGCGCAATCAACTCCTCCGCGCGCCAGAATTCGAAGAAGCCACATGCATTTCGGGGAACTGCGATCATCACATCCGGTGAATACGCCGACAGTCTGAGGCGCGCAATCGTGTCCTGCATCGTTTGCATCGATACGAACGCGACATCGATGAGGCCACGCGAGGGCTGCTTGGGTTCGCGGACCGGACGCATGCTGTCGACGAAGTTCCGGATCCGCTTGCTGTAGCTGTCGTCGTTGATGAGCGAGGTGGTTGTCGGTGCCAGTGGGCGCGCCTCGGAAGGGCCGCTCAGGTCCACGGCAATGGTCAGATCCGTGACATCGTCGAGGGTCGGTGCGATTGGTACTGGATTCACTAGCGCACCATCGACCAGTGTTCGATCGCCATGCCTGACCGGTGTAAAAACCAACGGAGTGGCCATCGAAGCGCGGATCGCGTCGAACAGTTTGCCGCTGCGCAGCCAGACCTCTTGTCCCGAATCAAGATCGGTTGCCACTGCCGTGAACGAAAGCGGCAGTTCCTCGATGCCGCAATCGCCAATCAGTTCCCGAAGCACGCTGATGATGCGCTCGCCTTTGAACAGACCGGGGCTTCCGATGGTGGGGTCGAGCAGGCGCAGCACGTGCATGCGCTCCAGCGCCAACACCCACTCCGCATAGATTTCGAGTTTGCTGGCGGCGTAGATACCGCCGACCAGCGCGCCGATCGAAGCTCCTGCGATGGAACGAATCGCATAGCCATTCTCGGCGAGCCACTGAATCACGCCGATATGAGCCAGGCCTCGAGCGCCGCCACTGCCCAGAACGAGAGATACCGTGGTCGAGTCTGTAGACATGGGTGCGGCAAGAAGAATGAGCAGCGCACAAAGGGCACATGTGGCCGGGCGGAATACTGGCACACAAGAGGCCAAGCCTCGGTGGTTCCAACCGCCCGATTGCGCGAGGCTGTTGCCTCGATGAGCCCGGCGCGTCGGGTCTTGGTGTTCGGTCTCGACGGTTCGAACGCCGACACCTCTGTGCGGTGGCAGACAGTCAGGTCGAAATGGTGCACGCACACTGCGTGACGTGGCCCTTGCCGAGAATCACCTGATCGCTCTGCTGCCGCGCCGCGACCGCGCGTCGTTGCTCGCGGCCTGCGAATCGGTTCAGCTGGACCTCGGCACCGTGTTGTGCGAGCCAGGTGAAGCCACGCGCCATGTTTACTTTCCCAATGATTGCTCCATCTCGCTGGTGACGGTCGTTGAGGGCGAGCTGGGCCTTGAGGTCGGCATGGTGGGTCGCGAAGGTATGCTGGGCGCACAGCTTGCTCTCGGGGTGAGCGCCATCCCGCTGCATGCGCTGGTGCAGGGCGCGGGCACGGCGCGGCGCATCGCGGCGGCGCCGTTT
>DASTZF010000119.1:0-5322 GCA_035764445.1 Burkholderiaceae bacterium | reverse complement strand
GCGCACGAGTTCGGCCACGTGCTGGGGCTGCCCGACCTGTACGACACCTCGTACCGCTCGGAGGGCGTTGGCGACTGGTGCCTGATGGGCGGCGGCTCGTGGGGCGGCGGCGGCAACAAGCCCGCGCGCATGTCGTGCTGGTGCCTATCCAAGCTCGGCTGGATCAAGCCGGTGGTCGCCAAGTCGGCTCGCTACACGCTCGACACGCTGGAGAACGACCCGGCCGCCTGCCTGCGCGTGTGGACCGGCGGCAAGTCGACCGGACCCGAGTACTTTCTGCTCGAGAACCGGCAGGCGACCGGCCGCGACAGCGCCCTGCCCGGCTCGGGGTTGGCGGTGTGGCACATCGACGAAGCGCGCGCCGACAATGACAACCCGCTCGCCTACAAGGTGGGCCTGATGCAGGCCGATGGCCGGCGCGACCTCGAGCGGGCCAAGAACGCCGGCGACAGCAGCGACCTCTACCCGGGCAGCGCGCGCAAGAAAGCGCTCAACGACAAGACCACGCCGTCGTCGCGCGCACACGATGGCTCGTCCACCGGCGTCGCATTGAGCGCGATCTCGGTGGCGAAGCGCAAGGCAGCGGTGACGATCAAGCGTTGATGCGGCGTGACCAGCAGCGCGCCACTCAACGCTTGACGAGCTTTTGCACCACGACGCGCCCGCCCCGGGGCCCGCCGAGGAACGTGAGGTGCGCGCGCACGCGGCGGCCAACCAGCGATTGCGCGGCGGGGCGTTCGCTCAGGTCGCTGTAGAACACGCGCAGCGGCTTGCCGACTTCGGGCTGCACGAAGTCGCTGTTCGCGTCGGGCGTCTCGTTCGCGGTGACCTCGAGTTCGAGTTCGCCGCCGAAGCCGTCGGCGGCGAGATCGCAGCGGCGCACGACGCCGCTGACGATGGTGGCGTTGGGGGCGGCCTTCACCATGCGAAGGATGGTACGCCTGCGACCCTGCCACGCCGGCATCGGTGTCACCGCTGCTGCGCGCACGGCGTCTCGCGCTGCGCGAGGCTCCATTCGATCTCCAGAGTGAATTCCGTCTTCGCGTGCAACGCACGCACCAACTGTGCACAATTCACTTTTGTAACCCGATCGGCGATGCCAGATTGGCGCGCTGCCGTGGATGCCCACGCCGTGGGTCGGCACAGCACCAAAGGACAGCCATGAAGCCTCTGAAACTCGCCCTCCCGTTCGCCTTCGCCGTCCTGCTCGCAGGTTGCGGCGGTGACGACACCCGGACCGGCACGATCCGCCTGTCGCTCACCGACTCGCCCGCTTGCGGCTACGACAACGTCTTCGTCACTGTCGAGAAGGTGCGCGTGCATCAGAGCGGCGGTGCCAGCGACAACGATGCGGGATGGTCGGAGGTCGTCCTGCCGACGCCGCAGCGAGTCGATCTGCTCACGCTGACCAACGGCACGCTGATTCCGCTGGGCCAGACCGAATTGCCGGCCGGTACCTACACGCAGATGAGGCTGGTGCTCGGCGACAAGCCGCCGCCCGGTTCTCCGGCCGGCACGCTGGCCAACTCGATCAAGCCCACCGGTGGTGCAGAGACCGAGCTCACGACGCCCAGCGGCCTGCAAAGCGGCCTGAAGATGAACGTGAACATCACCGTGCCGGCCGAGCAGGTGGTCGACTTCGCGCTCGACTTCGACGCCTGCAAGTCGTTCGTCAAGTCCGGCACCTCGGGCAAGTACATCCTCAAGCCGGTGATCTCGGTGATTCCGATCGTGTCGAGCGCTGCGCAGCGCGTCGTGGGCTATGTCGATCCTGCCCTCGCGGTGGGTACCACGAGCGTCTCTCTGCAGCAGGCCGGCGTGCCGGTCAAGGCTACAGTGCCTGGCGCCAACGGCAGCTTCGTGCTCTATCCGGTGCCGGCAGGCACCTACGACCTCGTCGTCACCGCGACGGGCCGAGCGACAGCGGTGATGACTGGCGTGCCCGCGACGACCACCTCGGTCACCACCGTCAATGCGCTGGCTACGGCGATCGCGCCACCGGTGGTTGCACAAGGAACCCGTGACGTGACGGGCAACGTGACGCCGGCGACGGCATCGGTGCGCGCGCTGCAGAGCTTGAATGGCGGGCCCACCGTCGATACCCACTGGGCCGCCGTCGACGCGGCGACGGGCGACTTTGCATTCGCACTGCCGATCGATCCGCCGGTGCGAACGACCTACGTTGCCAATCCGCCGGCCGTGACCCTCACACCCGACACGCTGGCGCTGGGCCTCTACACCGTCGAGGCGCGCTCGGGCGTCGACACCAAGACGCAGGCGATTGACACCAAGGCCGCCGTGCCGCCGGTGACGTTCGCGTTCCCGTAACGACGCTTTGTCTTCGCGCTCGCGGCCGGTGAGCGCGAAGACGCGTCGCGGTCAGACGCCGTCACTCGTTTCCAGATTCGCGCCGTGTGAGAGCATGCAAAGCGCGCCGGTTGCAACCACTGACACTCACTGTTCAAGCGCCGGTTACAGCGAAATAGTGCCGGATGCAGCGCCGGCATTCCCGCCAAAGCTCGTACCGTAGCGCCCCATCTTTCAGCAGTGAAAGGGGTGCCCCGTGGTGGACTCTCCGTTCTGGATGATCGTGCCGGGCAATGCGGCGTTGTCGGCGCTGGTGTGGTTCGTGATCGCGAT
The DNA here is from genome assembly GCA_035764445.1 of Burkholderiaceae bacterium. GTDB lineage: Bacteria > Pseudomonadota > Gammaproteobacteria > Burkholderiales > Burkholderiaceae_C > JAEUPI01. The sequence goes on along the minus strand of DASTZF010000119.1, from coordinate 2,682 downwards.
GCCGTTCCTGTACGCCGCGCGCAAGCCGGTGCACGAGTTGCTGCGCGCGGTGGGCGTGCTGGCCGGCGGACCGCTGCGTGCGAGCTCGCGCTGGCTGCTGGGCGCCGCGCGCGACATGCGTGAGCGCAACCGCCAGGTGCTGCTGGCGCACGGCCGCGAGGAGGCCGGGCAGCAGATCGCGCGCGAGTTCGAGCGCGTGTCGCTGCTGGTGACGCGCGACCTCGAGGGCTATCCGGCGCTGCAGCGCAGGCTGCTCGACGAGATCACGCGCGTCGAAGAGGACTACAAGAAGTGTGGCGAGGTGCCCCCGCCTGCGCCCGATTGGATGGAGGCGATCAGTGCGGTGGCCAACGTCAAGTCCGGTGGCAACGAGCTGGTGATGCGCCTGCTCGAGGAGATCAACCGCTCGATCCAGGACATCCACGAGAAGACGCTGGCCGAGTACCGCCGCGCCTACGAGGAGCGTCACGAGATCCTCGACGGCTTCATGCCGTTCTGGCGCTCGCTCGACAAGACGCTGGCGCAGGCCGACCGCAAGATGACCAGCCTCACCGACCGCGCGGCGGCGATCGATGCGCAGATGGCGCGCTTCGAGCAGATCGTCAACAAGACCGAGCGCGCCGAGCATGCGCTGACGGTGTCGGCGCTGACGCAGTTCTTCGTCGCCACGCTGGTGATCGTGGTCGCCGCCGGCGGCGCGCTGATCAACTTCAAGCTGATCGCGCTGCCGATGTCGGAGATGGTGGGCGCGGGCGACTACCTCACGGCATCGCTGCGCACCTCCGAGGTCGCGGCGCTGGTGATCATCTTCGTCGAGGCGACGATGGGGCTGTTCCTGATGGAGACGCTGCGCATCACGCATCTGTTCCCGAAGATCCATGCGTTGTCGGAGACGACGCGCAAGCGCATGCTGTGGATCGCCTTCACGCTGCTGCTCACCTTGGCGGGCATCGAGGCGGCGTTGGCGCTGATGCGCGACATGCTGATCGCCGACAAGCAGGCGCTGATGCAGTCGCTCGCCACGACCGCGCACGCCGCGGCTGCCGGCGACGGCTGGCTCGCGCGCATCCCCACCATCGGCCAGATCGTGCTCGGCTTCATCCTGCCGTTCGCGCTGGCCTTCGTGGCGATCCCGCTCGAGTCGTTCATCGCGTCGGCGCGCACGGTCGGCGGCGCGGTGCTGGTGATCGCGATGCGCACGCTGGCGGTGCTGTTGCGGTTGGGCGGGAGCTTCGTGCGCCAGCTGGCGCGCGTATTGAGCACGCTGTACGACATCCTGATCGTGCTGCCGCTGCTGCTCGAGCGGGTAGTGCGCGACCGGCGAGCGTCGAGCTCGAATCCGAGCACTCAGGTCACGACCGGCTTCGAAGCGGTGGAGCGATCATGAGGCGCCGCCACTTCGCTCTCGGCCTGATGGCGCTGGCCGGTGCGGGCTGCACCGATCCGCGCGGCCATTCGCAGGCGGTGTACATGCTGGTCGACACCTCGGGCACCTACGCCGAGGAGATCAACAAGGCGCAGCTGATCGTCAACTACCTGCTGGGCACGCTGCAGCCGGGCGATTCGCTGGCGGTGGCGCGTGTGAAGAGCCGCTCGTTCAGCGAGAAGGACGTCGTCGCCAAGGCCACCTTCGACAGCCGGCCATCGCAGGCCAATGCACAGAAGCGCGTGTTCCGCGAGCAGATGGAGACCTTCACGCGCAGCGCCACCGGCAGCGCCTACACCGACATCACCGGCGGACTGATCCAGGGTTCGATGTTCCTCAGCGAGACCGGTGCCGGGCACAGGACGATCCTCATCTTCTCCGACATGCAGGAGGAGCTCGACAAGGTGACGGTGCGCGACTTCCCGATCGACCTGAAGAACATCCGCGTCGTGGCCGTCAACGTGGTCAAGCTCAAGCCCGACAACGTCGATCCGCGGCGCTACCTCGGGCGGCTGGAGGCCTGGCAGAAACGCGTCGAGGCCGCCGGCGCGCGCGAGTGGCGCGTGATCAACGACATCGAGCACCTCGACGGCGTGCTGAAGGGCTAGCGAGCGCGTCGAGGACGCTTCGCTCCTCACGCCCCATGCAGATCCGCTGGCGGCGCCGGTTGCACCCCGGCGCCGCCCCGCTGCGCCTGCGCGTCAGGCGGGCCGTTGCCTAGCCATGGACAATCACGCGCTTCCATGACGGCCAGCGCCTCGATCCGCCACACCCTGCAGAGCAACCCCACGTTCCGCGGCTTGTGCGCGGGCGGGCTGGTGTACTTCATCGGCAACGCGATGCAGGTCATGGCCACCGCGTGGCTGATGGTCGAGCTCACCGGGTCGGCCATCCTCACGGCGCTGGTGCAGACGGCCGTGTTCCTGCCGATGTTCCTGCTGTCGCTGCCGGCCGGCGTGCTGGCCGACGTCACCGATCGGCGCCGACTGCTGGTGGCGGCGCTGCTCACGCAGGCCGCGCTGGTGACGTTGCTGACCGTGCTGCTGCTGCTCGACGTGGCCGGGGCCACCGCGCTGCTGCTCTTCACGTTCGCCACCGGCTGCTGCACCGCGCTGCTGTCGCCGGCCTGGAACACCACGGTGGCCGACAGCGTGCCGCGCGCCGAGATGCCACAGGCGATCACGGTCATCTCGATCGCCTACAACGCGGCGCGCGCGCTCGGTCCCACGCTGGCCGGCGTGGTGTTCGCCTACGTC
>DASTZF010000118.1:0-11889 GCA_035764445.1 Burkholderiaceae bacterium | reverse complement strand
GGCGCTGCGGCACATCGGGCCGATGTGGTCGAGTGACGCCGCGAGTTCGAAGCAGCCGTGGCGCGACACGCGGCCCCAGGTCGGCTTCAGGCCGGTGACGCCGTCGGCGGCCGACGGCAGGCGGATCGAGCCACCGGTGTCCGAGCCGAGCGAGCCGAAGCAAAGCCCCGCCGCGGTGGCCACGCCCGAGCCGCTCGACGAGGCGCCCGACCAATGGTCCGCGTGCCACGGGTTGACCGGCGGCGCGATCGACGGATGGTGGTCGGCGAACGCACCTTCGGTCAGCTGCAGCTTGCCGAGCAGCACCGCGCCCGCTTCGCGCAGTCGGCGCACCACGGTGGCATCGAACGCCGGCACGAAGTTGCGGTGCAGCGGCATACCGGCCGCGGTGGCAACGCCTCGGGTGAAGCACAGGTCCTTCACCGCGATCGGCACGCCGTGTAGTTGCGACAGGATCTGCCGCCTGCCGAGCATGCGATCGGCCTCGGCGGCCTGCGCCCGCGCCAACTCCGGCGTCACGAGCGCGAACGACTTGAGCGCCGGATCGACCCGCTCGATGCGCCGCAGCATGTGCTCGGTGAGTTCGACCGACGAGAGCTTGCGCGCGGTCAGTTGGCGCGCGATATCGCCGATCTCCAGGTGGTGCAGCTCGTCGGTCGAATCCATCGGTCCTCCGCAATAGGCCGCACGTCAACGCGCGCGGGCGACGCGCCACGATGGCCCGCTCACGGGCAACGCGTCAAGCCCGCCGGGTTCCACGGTCGCCGCGAGCCATGCGCGTCGGTCAACGTGGCGAGGAAGGCTACTAGATCTTCGGAATCGGCGCGCGCCAACGGGGCGGGAGCCGCTCCAGCACCCGCACGCTGCGCGTGCTGCACCGCATCGATCAAGCTTTCGGTCTGACCGTTGTGAAAGTACGGCGCGGTCACCGCCACGTTGCGCAGCGTCGGCGTGCGGAACTGCCCGGCCAGCGAGGCGTGCACCGCGAGCCGTCTCGTCGCGTTGGCGTTGCGGCGGCTGGTGTCGTCGTTGTAGGCGCCCTGCAAGTTGAAGCGGCTCGCCTTGAGGTAGCGCGCGTCGCCCAGCCGGCCGTCGTCGGCCAGCGTGCGCGCCACCGCAGCGGCCATGTCGTCGCCGGGCGCCACGCCGGGATGGAAATCACCATCGGAAAAGTTGGGGCCGCTGTGGCAGCTCACGCAGCCGCCGCGGCCAACGAAAAGCTGCAAGCCGCGCAGCGCGGCAGGCGGATAGGCCGCGACCGCGCGCCGCACGTCGCCACGGGCCAGCGCATCGCGAAGGTCGTCGAACGGCGTGCGCGCGGTGACCAGGGTCTCGACGTACGCGGCCAGCGCCTTGCCGACGTTGACCACGGTGCGCTCGGGCTTGCTCAGTGGCGACACGCCGAACACCCGCCGGTAGCACGCGGCCAGGTCGGGCTCGCGAGAGAACAGCCGTGTCACCAGCGCCGCGTTGCCGTTGAACTCACGCGCGTCGAGGATTGGCTTGATGCTGGCCATCCACAGGCTGTCGCTGGCACCACCCCAGCCGTACCAATGTTGCAAGCCGAGGTTGGCCAGCGCCGGTGTGTTGCGGGGCAAGTCCGCCAGGCCGTGTGCGCGCGCCTTGATATCGGTGAACGCGCGGTCAGGCTGATGGCACGTCACACACGCGATGTAGCCCACCGGTGACATGCGCGGGTCGCGGAACAGTTGCCGCCCGAGCTCGATCGCCTTCGCGTCGCCCGACACGCGATTGCCCGCATCGCGTCGGACTGGCGGCGGCCAGGGTCCGAGTGCGAGGATCTGCTGCGTCTGCTGTGCCGAGAGACTCGGCGTTGCGACGTCGAGCTGCGGTGCCGCACACACCGCGGCACCGAGCGTGCACGAGACCAGCATGCCCCATCGCAGCGGCCCCGCGGGCGCTGACGGGCGCGGCGATCGCACAGCCTCTCGCACGTTGCAACTGTAGACCTGTTGCAGCGCATCGGCACATCGGGGTTGCGGCTGCAATCGGCGCGGTCGATACAGATGGACAAGCATCGCGCCGCCTGTGACATGTCGGGGAATGAGTTTTGCCCAATCGATTGGTACCCCGTTGGGAATGCTGCGATGACTCCGGCCGCCTTCCGAATCCGTGTGCCGACTTCGACGCTGCGCGATCTGCGCACCCGCCTGGCCACCACACGCTGGCCCAGTGAATTGCGGGGGTCCGGTTGGGACGTCGGCACCAGCCTCGCGTGGCTGCAGTCACTCGTCGAGTACTGGCGCGATCACTTCGACTGGCCAGCGCAGGAAGAGTCGATCAATCGCTTCGCTCACTACCGCAGCGAGATCGATGGCCTTGGGTTGCACTTCATCCACGAGCGCGGCCATGGTCCCGATCCGTTGCCGCTGCTGCTGACCCACGGCTGGCCCGACTCGTTCCTGCGCATGCAGAAGATCATTCCGCTGCTCGCCGATCCGGCGGCCTACGGTGGCGACGAGGCCGATGCGTTCGACGTCGTGGTGCCGAGCCTGCCGGGCTTCGGCTTCTCGGATGCGCCCGCGCGCGCGCTCGGCAGCCGCGAGACGGCCGATCTGCTGGCGCATCTGATGACCCACGTGCTCGGCTACAAGCGGTTCGGCGCGCATGGCGGCGATCTGGGCAGCGGCATCAGCGAGATGCTCGCGCGCCACCATGGTGCATCGATGGTTGGCATCCACTTGACCGACGTGCCACTGTGGCACTTGTCCGAGATGCCGACCGAGCAGTTGTCGACCATCGAGCGCGCATACGCTGAAGCCGGCAAGCGTTGGCAGATGAACGAAGGCGCGTTCGCGCTGCTGCAGGCGACGCGACCGCAGACGCTCGCCTATGGGCTCAACGACTCGCCGGTCGGGCTCGCGGCATGGATCGCAGAGAAGCTTCGCGCGTGGAGCGACTGCGATGGCGATGTCGAGCGCTGCTTCAGCAGGGACGAGTTGCTGACGCACATCACGCTGTACTGGGTGACGCACACCATCGGCTCGTCGTTCCTGCCGTACTACGCAGCGCACCACGGCACACCCGGCGGCAGCGGACGCGTCGACGTGCCCACCGGCATCGCGATCTTTCCCAAGGACTGGGTGAGCGCCCCGCGCGAATTCGCCGAGCGCCTGTTCAACCTGCGCCGATACACTGTGATGCCGCGCGGCGGACACTTCGCTGCACTCGAGCAGCCCGACCTCCTGGTGGAGGACATCCGCGCGCTGTTTCGCCCGCTGCGTGCGGGCGCGCATGCCGGCGAGACGTGGCCGCAAACGCTGTCGACGCGGGCGATGCAGGCGCTGCGATCGCACGGCCGCTCGCTGTCGCTGGGTCACGCCCACCGTGCCAAGCTGCTGCGCTGACCAAATGCAGCGGCGCCGCGCGCGAATGCTTCGCTCAGACTGACTGGCCAGCCATCAGTCGGAGGATCAGCTCCACCCTCGCCTTCGCCGGCGTCAGCGCGCCGGCGGAGGGCCACTCGCCGCTCGCCTCGTCGGCCTCCAGGATCGCGCCCTCGCCGCAGCGTGTCGCGCGCAGCACGGCGATTCCGGACCAAGCGCCATCGCGCAGCGCCCGCTCGATCGCCTGATGCACCGTACCGTTGCCGGTGGTCGCAATCACCACGCCCTTCGCGCCGCCACGCGCCAACGCATCGATCAGCGCGCCGCTCGATCCGGCATGGCTGGTGACGATCTCCACCACGGGCCAGGTAACCGGGTCGGCGTCGAGCACTGCGAGACCCAGCGCTTCGCCGCTTGGCCAGGCACGCAGCCGATGCAGCCGCCCGTCGTCCTCGAAGCGCGCCAGCGGTCCGACGTCGCCCGAACTGAAGGCGTCGATCCTGTGCGGATGCGCTTTGCGTACGTCGGACGCGCCGTGCACGGCACCGGCCAGCACGACCAGCACCCCGTGCGCTCCGGGCTCGCGCGCGACGGCAACTGCGTGCGTCAGGTTGCCGGGCCCGTCGGCCTGGCGCGAGCTCGCCGGCCGCATCGCGCCGGTCAGCACCACCGGTTTGGTCGGCGCCAGCACACGGTGCAGCAGATATGCCGTCTCCTCCATCGTGTCGGTGCCGTGCGTGACCACGACGCCGGTCACCCCTTCGCGCTGCAAGTGGTGGTGCACGCGCTTTGCGAGCGTCTGCCAGATGGCGTGTGTCAGGTCCTTGCTGTCGACCTGTGCCACCTGCTCGGTCTGCAGCGGCGCGCCCGCCAGCTCGGGTACCGCCCGCACCAGCGAGTCGACGCTCAACTGCGCCGCCTGGTAGGCGAGATCGCTCTGCCCTGCGGGCGCGACGCCTGCGATCGTGCCGCCGGTGCCAAGGATCACGACGACGTTTTGCATTTTCTTCCCATCTGTATAAAAATACAGCCACTGGATGCATCAACAGGCACCGGCCATGGAAGAAAGCCCCAAGCTCACCGCCCGCCAACAACAGATCCTCGACCTGGTGCAAAGCACCATCGAGCGCAGCGGCGCGCCGCCCACGCGCGCCGAGATCGCGGCCGAGTTGGGCTTCCGCTCGCCCAACGCAGCCGAAGAGCACCTGCAGGCGCTGGCCCGCAAAGGCGTCATCGAGCTGGTCGGCGGCACCTCGCGCGGCATTCGCCTGCGCCCCGAGACTCTACGCGCGCTCAACCAGACGCGCGGCAAGCAGTTCTCGCTGCCGCTGCCGAGCCTGGCCCAGCTTGCGCTGCCGCTGGTGGGCCGCGTCGCCGCTGGCAGCCCGATCCTCGCGCAGGAGCACATCGACCAGACCTATCTCGTCGAGGCCAGCATGTTCCCGCGTCGCCCTGACTACCTGCTCAAGGTGCGCGGCATGAGCATGCGCGACGCCGGCATCCTCGATGGCGACCTGCTCGCGGTGCAGAAGACGCGCGAGGCCAAGAACGGCCAGATCGTCGTCGCGCGCCTGGGCGACGAGGTCACGGTCAAGCGCTTCCGCCGCACGCGCAGCACGATTGAGCTGATTCCCGAGAACCCCGACTTCAAGACCATCGTCGTGCCGTTCGGTGACGTCGATTTCGAACTCGAGGGCGTGGCCGTGGGGCTGGTGCGCAACCAGATGCTGATGTGAGCCCGCCCGATCATTCCACCGTGGAACTCGCGCACCACGACCTGTCGTCGATCGGTCCGGCGATGAGCTTCGGCCCGCGCATCAAGCCGCGCAAGGCAGCGCACTTCAGCGAGTGCGAGGCGTTCGAGCAGTTGCCCAATGTCGGCCCTGCGATGGCGAGCGACCTGCGCGCAATCGGCCTGATCCATCCGCGCGAGCTGGCGCACCGCGACCCGTTCGTGCTGTACCAGTCGCTGTGCGCGCACTCCGGCCGGCGGCAGGATCCGTGCGTGCTCGACACCTTCATGGCGATCACCGACTTCATGCGCGGCGCCGCACCGGCGCCGTGGTGGACGTACACCGCACAGCGCAAGGTCCTGTACGGCAGCGTCTGACGCGCGCGGCGCAGGCCTGCCAGAATGCGGCCATGCTGCAGGTGCTCGGCCGCCCGAACTCGATCAACGTGCGCAAGGTGCTGTGGCTGTGCGCCGAACTCGATCTGCCATACGAGCACACGCCGTGGGGCGTGCCCGAGCTGCCACTGAAATCGCCCGAATACCTGGCGCTGAATCCCAACGCGCTGGTGCCGGTGATCCGCGACGGCGACTTCGTGCTGTGGGAGTCCAACACGATCTGCCGCTACCTCGCCGGCCAGCACGGCCGGGCCGACCTGCTGCCCCTCGAGCCGGCGGCGCGCGCCCGCGTCGAGCAGTGGATGGACTGGATGGCCACCGAGCTCAACGGCGCGTGGCGCTATGCGTTCATGGCGCTGGTGCGCAAGAGCGCCGACTACGGTGACCCGCGCGCGATCGAAGCGAGCGTTGCGAACTGGAACCGCCACCTTGCACTGCTCGACGCCCAGCTGCAGCGTACCGGCGCGTACGTGGCAGGCAGCACCTTCACGCTCGCCGACATCACGGTCGGGCTGGCCACGCACCGCTGGTTCATGACGCCGATGCAGCGCCCCGCGCTGGCCGCCGTCGAGGCGTACTACGAGCGGCTCAGCGAACGAGCGGGCTTTCGCGCGCACGGCCGCAACGGCGTGCCCTAGGCCGCGCGACCGCAGCGCGCGGTCACTGCACCGGCTGCAGCGTCAGCGTGGCCATCGGCGGCTCGTCGTGCCACAGCGGCACGTAGTCGACCTTGGCCCAATCCTCGACGAACGTCGAATACCACTTCGACCACGGCAGGCCGCTCTGCCCCGTGCTGTGCATGATGCGCGACTTCTTCGGGTCGGCCACGTCATACAGCGCGCGCAGGCTCGGGCCGTGCTCGTCGAGATAGAGCTCGCCGGTCGTCGGGTCGGGCTTGAACAGCACGCGCGAGACGTTGACGGTGAACGTGTCGCCGCCCACCGGCGTGCGCAGTTCGAACCAGCGCGCCAGCAGCTTCACGCGCGAGAACGGCCGGTGCTCCGAGCGTGCCTGATGGGCTTTGCCCCATTGCCAGCGCGACACGTCGCTGCCCTGAGCCTTCTGCAACTCGTCGAGCGCCGCGGTGAACGCCTTGTCGATCTGTTGGGTGCAAGTTTCGGTGACCGCCGGCGTGGTCTTGTCGTCGCACCACCAGGCGTTGTCTTTCTCGAGCACCGCCAGCAGCGCGTCGCGGAAGGTGCGCGATCCAAGCGCGCGCTCGTACACCGGGCCCATCTCGTCGGCGAAGACCTGCTGCACCAGGTGGCGCTGCCACGCCCAAAGGATCAACGGCGCGGCCTTGTCGGCGGCCATCGTGCCGTCGAAGCCTTCGAGAGCCTGCTTCGCGGCGGCGGCCAGCGGATGATCGGATTTCGCTCGCCGCAGCCACGGCAGCATCTCGATCGCGGCGAGCGACGTGACGTCAGCCTGGATCGCGGCCAGATCGTCGATCGACAGCTTGGGCCTGGCGCCCAGCAACTGCTCGATGCGCTGCTGCCGGTACGGCGGCGCCCATTCGCTGGTCAGGAAGTGCGGATAGTCGGCCGGCACGATGCGCTGGTTGGCGGTGGCGATCCAGCCGCGCTCGGGGTCGCGCGACTGCGGCAGCGCCTCGGTCGCCAGCCAGCCATCCCAGTCGTAGCGCGCGTCCCAGCCCGGTGACGGCACCAGCCCCTTCAGGTCGTTGCTCGCCTTGCGCAGCGGCACACGGCCCGGCGCGATGTAGCCGATGTGGCCGGCGCGATCGGCCACCACCATGTTCTGCATCGGCGCCACCCAGCCCTTGGCCGCCTCGATGAACGATGCGACGTCGGTGGCGCGGTTCATCGCCAGCGCGACGCTGACCATGTCGGCATCGGCGTCGAGCGCGGTCCAGCGCATCGCGATCGCGAACGCGTTGCGGTTCTTGTTGCCGAGCAGGTCGTCGCTGATGCCACCGTCGGAGATCAGCGGCCCGTGTCGCGACTCGCGCACCTTCAGCACCACCTCCGGCTTGCCGCGCACCTTGATCGTCTCTTCGTAGATCTTCAGCGGCGCCCAACCGTCGGGCGTCTGCACCTGGTTGGCGTCGGCCGGATGCAGCCGCTCTATGTAGAGGTCCTGCACGTCGGGGCCGGTGTTCGTGAAGCCCCACGCGAGGTGCTCGCTCTGCCCCAGTACCACCAGCGGCAGCCCCGGCATCGTGGCACCGGCGACCTTGATGCCCGGCGCCTCGAGCCGCGCGAAGTACCACAGCGCGGGGACCGAGAGCTTCAGATGCGGGTCGTTGGCCAGCAGCGGCGATCCCGTGGTGGTGTGGCTGCCAGCAACCACCCAGTTGTTGGAGCCGACGCCCTCGATGCCGCTGGGCGGCGCTGCCGCCACCAGGCGATCGAGCGCGCGGTCGAGCGACGCGGTCGCGGTGCCGGCGTCGAGCTTGAGCGCGCGAAACAGTGCGGCGTAGTCGGCGGTCGGCAGCGGCTTCTCGCCCGGGTACGGCGGCAGCAGCTCGTTGATGCGCTCCACCGGCAGCCGCAGCGCCAGCCGCAGCCGCAGCAGCTCGGTGCTCCAGTTCGCACCCAGGTCGTAGGCCATCATGATCGACCACGACAGGCTGTCCACCGGATCCCAAGGCTGCGGCTGGATGCCGAGAATCACCATCTCGGGCGGACGCGCGTGCAGCGAGGCGATCACGGCGTTGACACCATCGGTGTAGGCCTGGATCGCGGCGCGGGCATCGGGCTTGAGATTGACCCATTGCGCCGCCGCCGCGCGGCGCACGCCGAGCGCGCGCAGGAACTTGTCGGACTCCAGCGCCGGTTCGCCGAATGCCTCTGCGAGGCGCCCCGAGCCGATGCGGCGATGGGTCTCGAGCTGCCACAGCCGATCCTGCGCGTGCACGAAGCCGAGCGCGAACAGCAGGTCGTGCAGGTTCTGCGCCTTCAGCGTCGGGATGCCATGCGGGTCGCGTTCGATGCGCACCGGCTGCTGCAGCCCCGCCACGTTGAGCTGGCCGTCGACCGCGGGCATGGCGCGCATCGTGTACACCGAGGCGAGCAGCGCCAGCAGCAACGCCAGCGCCGCGACTCCCCACAACGTTCTGCGCAACCACTTCATCGCTCGCCCTCGCCGCCCGCTGTCGTCCGCAGCGGTGATGGCGCGCAGCGTAGCGCATCGCGTCGCGGTTGCGGCGCCCACTGCGGCAAACCACGAGATGACCGGCGCCGGGCAGTCAATTCCGCGGCTCGGTTCAACTGCGTCGGCGTTACGGCGTTGTTCGCGGCTTCGCATTGCCGCAAGCGGCCGAACAATCAGCGCGTCACAGCCGATCCACGGACATCACCATGACTGCCGCCGCTCCTCGACACCACGCAGGCCACACGGCGCGGCTGGCAGCCTGGCTCGGCGGCGCCGGACTGGTCGATCGCAGCCACCGCATCTCGGTGCGGCGCGACTTCGTGCATGTGAAGCGTTGCTTCATGGCCGCCGTGGAACGCGTCGACGGACGACGTGGTCAGTGGCTGCGCCATCAAGTGCGGCCACACCAACGAACCGGTCGAGCTGTGGCTGCTGCGTGGCGCGGTGTTCGACGCCGTGCCGGCGCGCGGGCCGCTGGCCTCGCAGGAGCTGAGGCTCGAACTGCAGCGCGCGCTCGACAGCGTGATGCCCGGCGGCAACGAAGACGACGCGCTGTTGCTGGCGTTCTGCAGTCGGGCGCCCGCGGCGCTGACACACGGTCACTCGGCCTTGCAGGCCGGCTCGCGCTTGCATGCGCTCGCCCCTCCTGAGCGTTCGCCAGCGGGCTCGGCGATGTGTTCAGTCGGCCTGCAGAAAATCGGCCTTGCCGAGTTCGACGCCGTTGTGGCGCAACAGCGCATACAGCGTGGTGGCGTGGAAGAAGAAGTTCGGCAGCGCCCAGTGCTTCAAGTAGTACTCGCCCTTGAAGCGGCGCGGCTCGCGGTTGCGTGCCGGCAGCACGATCTCGCGCTCCTCGCTGCCGTCGACGTCCTTGGCGCTCACGGTCTCCAGGTACGCCAGCGTCTTGCGGACGCGCTCGCGCAACTGGTCGAGCGTGGTCTCGTTGTCCTCGAACACCGGCGGCTCCTTGCCGGCCAGCCGCGCCGCGCAGCCCTTGGCGGAGTCCCCGGCGATGCGGATCTGCGCGGGCAATGGCAGCATGTCGGGGTACAGCCGCAGCGTCAGGTACACCGCCGGGTCGAAGTTGCGCGCCTTGGCATGGGCATCGGCCTTGTCGAGCCAGCGCAGCATGTTGGTCAGCGTCTTGATGAAAACAGGCACACTGGCTGTGTACATGGAAATGCTCATGAACCTCGCTCTCCTCGGGATGGCCCCGCAATGATGATGAAACCGGATGCTAGCGCCAGCGGGTTCGGCATGTTGGAGCGGGCACAATCGCCTCGCTCGCCCATGAACATCATCATCCTCGACGACTACCAGGATGCGGTGCGCAAGCTGCGCTGCGCCGCCAAGCTCGAGGCCTACAACGCCAAGGTCCACACCAATACCGTCAAGGGCATCGGCCAGCTGTCGGTGCGGTTGCGCGACGCCGACATCCTGGTGACGATCCGCGAGCGCACCCACTTTCCGCGGGCCCTCCTCGAGAAACTGCCGAAGCTCAAGCTGATCTCGCAGACCGGACGCGTCGGTCCGCACATCGACGTCGAGACCTGCACGCGGCTCGGTATCGCGGTGGCTGAGGGAGCCGGCTCGCCGGTGGCGGCCGCCGAACTCACGTGGGCACTGGTGCTCGCCGCGATGCGACGGCTGCCGCAATACATCGCCACGCTCAAGCACGGCGGCTGGCAGCAGTCGGGGCTGAAGGCGGCGTCGATGCCGCCGAACTTCTGCCTCGGCATGGTGCTCAAGGGGCGCACGCTCGGCATCTGGGGCTACGGCAAGATCGGCCAACTCATCGCCGGCTACGGGCGTGCGTTCGGCATGCACGTGATCGTCTGGGGCAGCGAAGCGTCGCGCCAGCGCGCGGTCGCCGACGGCTGTGCCGCCGCCGAAAGCCGCGAGGCTCTGTTCGAGTCCAGCGACGTGCTGTCGCTGCACCTGCGACTGGTGCCCGAGACGCGCGGCATCGTCAATGCGGCCGATCTGGCGCGCATGCGGCCCACCGCGCTGTTCGTCAACACGTCGCGCGCCGAGCTCGTCGAGGAAGGCACGCTGGTCACCGGCCTCAACCGCGGCCGCCCCGGCATGGCGGCGGTCGATGTGTTCGAGAGCGAGCCGATCCTGCAAGGCCACCCGCTGCTGCGCCTGGAGAATGCGGTGTGCACGCCGCACATCGGCTACGTGGAGCTCGACAGCTACGAGATGTACTTCGGCACCGCGTTCGACAACGTGGTCAACTTCATCAAGCAGCAGCCCACCAACATCGTCAATCCCGAGGCGCTGAAGGTGATGCGCGGGTGAGCCCGCCGCCCGCGATGGCCGACCGGGTGCCCGCGCAGGCGGCCGACGTCGCGCAGCCTGCCGACGCCTACGACGCGCAAACGGTTGCGCGCACGCGCTGGGCGCTGCTCGGCGGCAACTTCGCGATCGCCTGTGGCGTGATGGCGCCCTCGGGCGTGATGAACGACCTCGTCGATTCGCTGCAGGTGAGCGCGGCCGTCGCCGGCCAGCTGATCACCGTCGGTGCCATCGTGCTGGCAGTGGGCGCGCCGTCGCTCGCCGCCTGGGTGGCCGGCAGCGACCGCCGCCGCCTGCTGGTGCTGTGGCTGCTTTGGTATGCGGTGGGCCACGCGATCGCCGCGCTGTCGCCCAACTTCGCGACGCTGGCGATCGTGCGCACGGTCACGTTGCTCGGCGCCGCGGTGTTCACGCCGCAGGCGGGCGCGGCGATCGCGGTGATGACGCCGCCGCACTCGCGCGGCCATGCGATCACCTTCGTCTTTCTCGGCTGGGCGGTGGCATCGGTGCTCGGCCTGCCGCTGCACGCCTACGTGGCCGAGACATTCGGCTGGCGTGTCGCCGTCGGTGGTGTGGCCGGGCTGTCGGCACTGGCCGCCTGGTGGATCTGGCGCGAAATGCCGGACGGCGTGCGGCCGGCAGCGCTGTCGGGCGCACAGTGGCGCTCGGTGTTCACCGATCCGGTGCTGATGGCTGTCGTGCTGGTGACCGCGCTGGCCGGTGCCGCGCAGTTCACACTGTTCTCGTACATGGCGCCGTACTTCCGCCAGGTGCTCGGCGCGACGCCGGCCCAGATCGCGGCGCTGTTCCTGGTGTTCGGCGCGGTGGGGCTGGCCAGCAGCGTGGTCGTCACACGCGTGATCGACCGCCTCGGCGCCGCCCGCATGGTGGCGGTGCTGCTGGCCGGCATGGCGATCAGCTTCGTGCTGTGGCCTTTCGCCGGCTCAGTGGCGACGATGGCTCTGGCGATCGTGCGCACGGTCACGTTGCTCGGCGCCG
>DASTZF010000117.1:0-9194 GCA_035764445.1 Burkholderiaceae bacterium | reverse complement strand
TGGCCCGCGGCGACGATCGCCCAACTCGGAGAGTCGGTCGTGCAAGGTGGCGCTGGTGTCTTGACGCTCGATCGGCAGCGACCGGGCCAGCAGCACATCGCCGGTGTCGAGCCCGGCGTCCATCTGCATGATGCTGATGCCGGTTTCGCCGTCGCCGGCTTCGATCGCGCGCTGGATCGGCGCCGCGCCGCGCCAGCGCGGCAGCAGCGAGGCGTGAATGTTCAGACAGCCCAGCGGCGGCAGGTCGAGCAGCCACTGCGGCAGCAGCAACCCGTAGGCGGCGACCACCATCACCTCGGGCGCTGCAGCGCGCAGCGCGGCGTGCGCGGCTTGCGCGTCGGGCGCAAAACGACCATCCAGGCGCAGGCCGGCGGGCTGCATCACGGTCAGGCCATGCTGCGCGGCCAGCGTCTTGACTGCCGAGGCCTGCAGCTTCAGGCCACGTCCCGCGGGGCGGTCCGGCTGCGTCAGCACGAGCGCGACGCTGTGGCCCGCGGCGACGATCGCCCGCAACGCGACGGCAGCGAACGGCGGCGTGCCGGAAAAGGCCAGCCTCATCGCGGGGGGCGCTCGGGCCGCGCGCAGCGACGTTGGCCAGCGCGGCGGCAAGCGGGGTTCATGCGCGCTGGCGCTCCTGCAGCTCCTCGCGCGTGCGCTTTTGCATCTTCACGCGGATGCGGTCGCGCTTGAGCGGGCTCAGGTACTCGACGAACACCTTGCCGAGCAGGTGATCCATTTCATGCTGCACACACACCGCGGTCAGTCCCTCGACGCGTCGTTCGAACCGCCGACCTTCGCGATCGAGCGCGGCCACCATGACCGCAGCGTGGCGTTCGACCTTCTCGTAGATCGACGGCACCGAGAGGCAGCCTTCTTCGTTGAACACGCGTTCGTCGCTGCGCCACACCAGCTCCGGGTTGATCAGCACCAGCGGCTGGTCGCGCTGCTCGGAGGTATCGATCACGATCACGCGCTCGTGCACGTCGACCTGCGTGGCCGCGAGGCCGACACCGTCGGCCGTGTACATCGTCTCCAGCATGTCGTCGACGAGCTGATGGATGCGCGCATCGACAACCGCCACCGGGCGAGCCACGGTGTGCAATCGCGGATCGGGGTAGCGCAGGATCGTCAGCAGAGCCATGGTCTCGGTACAGGTGGACACACGCCGCTCCGCTGTGGACCGCTCGCAACGGGCAATCGTGTGATGGGCTCCACACGTTCGCGCTCCAGCGGTCGCTTTCGTTGCGGCATCAATGGTTTATAGGCAGAATCTTCCGTGAAGCATGAGCATTGTCGCCGCTGTGAATGCGACAGGCGGACATGCCTGCCAAGCACCGGGAGCGACGCCGGGATTTTGGCATTGCCCACCAGCGGAGAGCGATACATGAGCCGAGCCTTGCACGCCCACAGTCATCAACGCTTGCGGTTGTCTCTGTGGGTCGGCGTGGCGCTGGCCGCGTGGTTTGGCCAGGCCCCGGCTGCCAACTGGCCGGTCACCACCGAGCAACGCGAAACCGCCAATCAAGTCGCCCAGGCCGGCGTCCCGCTGAGCGAACTGGCACCCGATGCGCCCGAGTCGCACACCGTGGTGCGCGGCGACACGCTGTGGGACATCTCGAAGATCTTTCTGCGCTCGCCGTGGCGCTGGCCCGAGCTGTGGGGCATGAACCTCGACCAGATCAAGAACCCGCACCTGATCTATCCCGGCCAGGTGCTGTACTTGGTGAAGGTGGGTGACCGCGCGACGCTGCGGGTGGCCAAGCCTGTAGGGGGCGGCGGGGCGGCCGGCAACACGGTCAAGCTGTCGCCGCGCGTGCGAGCCGAGACGCTCGACGACGGCGCGATTCCCGCGATTCCGCTGCACTTGATCGGCCCGTTCCTCAACGAGGCCGTGGTGTTCTCGACCGACGAGCTGGCCACCGCGCCGCGCATCGTCGCGTCGCAGGAGGGCCGCGTGCTGGTGTCGCGCGGCGAGACCGCCTACGTGCGCGGCGACCTCAAGGGCAACCGCGACTTCCGACTCTTCCGCGAGCCGGTACCGCTGCCCGACCCGGACACCGGTGAGATCCTGGGCTTCGAGGCGCGCTACGTCGGCACCGCCGAGTTCATCCGCGACGGCGGCGTGCAGGCGTCGCTCGACAACAAGAGCGCGCAGATCGTGCCGGCGACGTTCCGCGTGACCAGCACCCGCCAGGAGGCCGGGGTTGGCGACCGGCTGGCACCCGTGCCGCCGCGCGACTACGCCGCCTACGTGCCGCACGCTCCGGCGCAAGCGATCAGGGGCCGCATCATCACGATCTACGGTGAGGCGATCTCCGCTGGGCAGAACCAGATCGTCACGCTGAATCGCGGCCAGCGCGACGGCCTCGAGCGGGGTCATGTGATGGCGCTGTGGCGCGATGGTGCGCCGGCAGTCGACAAGACCGATCCGTCGCGTCCGCTGATGAAGCTGCCCGACGAGCGCATTGGCACGCTGTTCGTGTTCCGCGTCTTCGATCGCGTGTCGTATGCGCTGATCATGCAGTCGCAAGACCCGGTCAAGCCGGGCGACCGTTTCTCCCAGCCCTGACCGTCCTCCGCGGGCACGGCGGTGACGCCCGACGTTGCCGAAGAGCTCGCGGCATGGGTGCGGCTGCTGTTGACACCCGGCATCGGTCGCGGTGGTGCGCGACAGCTGCTGGCGGAGTTCGGCGGTCCGCAGGCAGTGTTCGACGCCTCGAGCGCGGCGCGCCAGGAGTGTCTCGGCGCGACGCTGGCCGGTCCGCTCGACGACGTACCAGCAGCGCTGGCGACGACGATGGCCGCGCTGCACAGCTGGCTCGACGGCGCAGAACTGCGCGATTGGGTGGCCTTGGGCGATGCGCGCTACCCGCAGTCGCTGCTTGAGACCGCCGATCCGCCGCTGCTGCTGTACACACAGGGCGACGTGCGGCTGTTGAACAGCCCCTGCATGGCGATCGTCGGCAGCCGCAACCCGACGCCGCAAGGCGCCGAAAACGCGCACGCGTTCGCCGAGCACCTGGGGCGCGCCGGACTGACCATCGTGTCGGGCCTTGCGCTGGGCATCGACGGGGCGGCCCACGGCGGCGCGCTGGCCGCCGGTGCGAGCACCATCGCGGTCGTTGGCACCGGGCTGGACCGCGTGTATCCGCGCAAGCACCGCGATCTCGCGTACCGCATCGCCGAACGCGGCCTGATCATCAGCGAGTTCGAGCTTGGCACGCCGCCGCTGGCGGCCAACTTTCCGCAACGCAACCGCATCATCGCCGGCTTGTGCCTGGGCACGCTGGTCGTCGAGGCGGCACTCGAGTCGGGCTCACTGATCACCGCCCGGCATGCTGTGGAAGCTGGGCGTGACGTGTTTGCGATCCCGGGGTCGATCCACTCGCCGCAGTCACGCGGCTGCCATGTGCTGATCAAGCAAGGCGCCAAGTTGGTCGACGACGTGCGCGACGTGCTCGACGAGTTGCGCTGGACGGTCGCTGCGGCGTCGCCGCCGGCAGCCCCAACGGCCACCGAGGTTGCGGATCCGCTGCTGGCGGCGATGGGCTACGAGCCGGTCGGCCTCGATCAACTGCAGGCACGCACCGGCTGGCCCACTGCACGCCTCAGCGCGAGCCTGCTCGAGCTGGAGCTCGCGGGCCGGGTGGCGCGATTGCCGGGTGGGCGATACCAGCGCTCCGGCAAAGCTTGATGATCGCTCGGGTATAGTCTTCGCATGTTCGACGTGCTGGTTTATCTCTACGAGAACTACTGGCGGCCCGACGCGTGCCCCGAACATGACCAGTTGACGCGCAAGCTGTCGGCCGTCGGCTTCGAGAGCGAAGAGATCGAAGACGCGTTGACGTGGCTCGAGGGGCTGGCGCAGGGCGCGCAAGCCGCCACGCACGAGCAGTCACCGCGTGGCCTGCGCGTGTACACCGACGCCGAGCACGAGTTGCTCGGCGAAGCGTCGATCGCGTTCATCAGCTTCCTCGAGTCGTCCGGCGTGCTGGCGCCGTCGATGCGCGAGATGGTGCTCGATCGAGCGAAGGCGGCCGGCGAATCGCCGATCGACCTCGAGCACCTGAAAGTGATCGTGCTGATGGTGTTCTGGAGCCTCGGCGAGGAACCCGACGCACTGATCCTCGACGAGTTGTCGGTCAGCACCGAGCATCGCTCGATCCACTAGCAGCGCGCCGGCGAATTCCGGCGCGAGCGCCCGCAGGCTCAGTTCAGCAGCCGCGACGGATCGGCGTCGAGCTTGGCCAGCGCAGTGCGCGTCGCGCGCACGGTCAGCGACTCGTCCTGTGCCGGCAGCAGCAATCCCGCCTGCAGGAACGCGGCCAGGCGCTGCTGGTGGAACAGCACGCAGCGCCCCTGTGGCGTCACGAACAGCGACAGCTGCTTGCGCAGGCCTTGCCACGCGAGCTGCACCGCCTCGTTGCGGTTGCGGTAGTCGAGCATGTACCAGCTGCCCACCTGCAGCTCGCGCGCCCACGCCACCATCGCCGGCGTCGGCATCGAGCCGCCTTCGCCGACCACCTCGATGTCGGAGCTCTCGTGGCCCGACAGGTCGAGCACCATCGCCTCGTCGATCTGCACGTTGTCGGCGTCGGGCAGCAGCTCCTCGAGCGACTCCAGGCGTTCGGTCAGGTCTTCGATGCGCTCGCTGGAGATGATCGCCGCCTTGGCGGTGAAGGCGGCGGCCAGCGAGTTGTTCAGTGCCTGGATGTGCTCGTCCTGCTTTTCCTGGCTCATGCCGGCCGAGGCCATGCCGTCGCGCAGCGTCCTCAGCAGCGGCGGCAGGCGGCGCAGCACCTCGGCGCGCTCCTCGCGCGTCACCTTGGCGCCGGCCGACCAGATGACGTCGGTGGCGGCACGCTTCATCGTCTTGGTCTGATCGGCCTGCGCGCCGTAGCGCACCGCGGTGGTGGCCAGCACGTCGGCCCACACCTGGAACAGGAACTGGCGCACCTCTTCTTGCACCGGCACCTCGTTGAGCATCTTGCGCAGTTCGATCGTGTATTGGATCGCCAGCGTCTCGCGCTGCTCGATCTGCTGCGCCAGCGAGACACCCTTGCGGGTGGCCTCGTTCTCGTTCTTGAAATAGTGCTCGAGGAACTTCTCGAACTCCACCAGCACCGTCTGGAACACGCGTCGGCCGGTGTCGGGATACGCCTCGACCACCTGCACGACGCGCTTGATCTCCTTGGACAGCGCTTCGCCGGAGTTCTGCGTCGACGAGGTATCGAAGCCCATCACGCAGGAGCCCATGCGGTCGATCAGCCGGCGTGCCGGGTGATCGATGGTGGCGAAGAAGTCCGGCTCGCTGACCGCCACCCGCAGCGTCGGCATCTGCAGCCGCGCAAACCAGACCCGGATGGTGGCCGGGATGCGGTCTTCGGTGAGGATCGACTGGAACATCATCGCGACGATCTCAATCGTCGCGCGCTCGACCGGCGTGGAGGCGGCCTGCTTGAGCGCCTGCTTGCGCTGCTGCAGCTCGGCCAGCATCTGCGGCGTGCTGATCGGCGGTGCATCGGGGCGGTCGGCGCGCGGTGCCAGGTGATGCTGAACGTTGACCTGCGCCTGGTTGATCGCCTCGGCGAGCACCGGGGACACCGGCTTCATTTGCGCGGTGTCGCCGAAGCCCGGCAGCTGCTTGCCCACCAGCCGATTCAGGCGGCTCAGGATCTCACCGGAGTTCTCGCGCCGCAACGGGCCGGCGCGAGTCATCAGACGGGTCTCGTCGCTGACGGTCCGGTTGCCGCCGCCAACGGTGCCCGCGCCCGAGCCGAGGGCGGCGCGCGCCGAGGTCGTCATGCCGTCGCCCGGATTGGCGCCGAACGCGCCGGACAGCGCGCCACCGGGATTGACGCCGCGCGAGCGGCGGATCAACGGCCGCAGGTCGACCTCGGGCATCACACGCTGCTCGATCAACCAGCGGTTGGCCTCGTGGTAGGCCTCTTCGACCACGTGCGCGAACTCCTCATGCACCACCGGCTGCAGCTCGCGCCAGCCGTCCAGGCTCATGCCCGAGCCGCGCCACGCCTCCAGCGCGACCCGCGCCAGCACGTGAGCGCGCACGGTATCGTGGGCGTCGAGTTCGGCGCGCCGCTCGAGCGACGACAGTCGTGAGCGCAGGTCGGCGAACTCCCACGACGCGCGATCCATGATGGCCAGCGCCAGCCGCGACGTGAGGATTTCGCGCTCGATCGTGTCGTCGTCCACCAGCGACAGGCCGCCGGAGCCCGGTAACGGCAAATCGGCCGCGCGGGCGGCCGACAGCGACTGGCCGAGCGCCTTGTACAGGCCGTCGGCCACCCCGTGCTGCCAGCCGACGCCCGAGCGCTCCATTGCCTTGAACAGATCGCGCCGCATCAACGCCACCGCCGACCCCGCAGGCTTGTCGAGCAGCGCCCGGGCGGTCTCGACCACCGCGCTGGCCAGCGCCGGCAGGGCGGCGATCAAGTGATCGACGTACAGCCGCCTGGCCTTTTGGGCGAGTTGGCTGGACGCTGCCGCGGCGTTCATGTCATGGTGGAGTCAGGGCTGGCTTACTCTACACCACGGCACCCGCGTTCGGATCGTTGGGATCGCGGTCCTTGGCGCCTGCGCGGACCAAATCCTCGCGTTTGACGCCCAGCCACATCGCGATGGCCGCGGCGACGAAAACCGACGAATAGATCCCGAACAGGATGCCGATCGTCAGCGCGACCGCGAAATAGTGCAGCGTCGGCCCGCCAAACAGCAGCATCGACAGCACCATCATCTGCGTCGAGCCGTGGGTGATGATAGTGCGGCTCATGGTGCTGGTGATCGCATGATCGATCACCTCGCGGGTGTTCATCTTGCGGAACCGGCGGAATGCCTCGCGAATCCGGTCGAAGATCACGACCGACTCGTTGACCGAGTAACCCAGCACGGCCAGCACCGCCGCCAGCACGGCGAGCGAGAACTCCCACTGGAAGAAGGCGAAGAAGCCCAGGATGATGACCACATCGTGCAGGTTGGCCACGATGGCGGCGATCGAGAACTTCCACTCGAAGCGGAACGCCAGGTAGACCATGATGCCGATCACCACGAAGGCGAGCGCCTTCAGGCCGTCGGCGTAGAGTTCGGCGCCCACCGCCGGGCCGACGAACTCGGTGCGCGACAGCCGGATCGGCTCGGCGTCGTTGGCGGCGACGCAGGCCATGCGGCTGACCTGCTCACCCTGCGGAGTCGTGTACTGCCGCGCGATCAGCTTGCCGCTCTCGTCGCTGCACAGTCGCTCGAAGACGCGCGCGGCGACGTCGCTTTGCTTGAGGTCGCCGCGGATCGGCAGCCGGATCAGCACGTCACGCGAGGTGCCGAAGGTCTGCACCTGCACCTCGCCGAAGCCCAGCGCCTCGACGCTCTCGCGCGCCTTGTTGATGTCGGCCGCGTGCGTGTAGCCGACCTCGAGCACGGTGCCGCCGGTGAACTCGATCGACAGATGCAGACCGCGCGTGACGAGGAAGAACACCGCCGCGGCGAAGGTGACGAACGAGATGATGTTGAACACCAGCGCATGCCGCATGAACGGGATGTCGCGCTGGATCCTGAAGAATTCCATCGCTGTTCCTCAGCCTTGCACCGGCGGCGTGCTGCCCTGCGGCCGCCACACCTGCCCGATCGACACGCTCTTCAGCCGCTTCTGACGGCCGTACCACAGGTTGACGAGACCGCGCGAGAACAGCACCGCCGAGAACATCGAGGTCAGGATGCCCAGGCAGTGCACGACCGCGAACCCCTTGACCGGCCCCGAGCCGAACGCCAGCAACGCCAGCCCGGCGATCAAGGTCGTGACGTTGGAGTCGAGGATCGTCGCCCACGCCCGCTCATAGCCGGCGTGGATCGCCGCCTGCGGCTGGGCGCCACCACGCAACTCCTCGCGCACGCGCTCGTTGATCAGCACATTGGCATCGATCGCCATGCCCAACGTCAGCGCGATGGCGGCGATGCCCGGCAAGGTCAACGTGGCCTGCAGCATCGACAGCACCGCCACCAGCAGCAGCAGGTTGAAGCCGAGCGCCAGCGTGGAGAACACGCCGAACAGCAGGTAGTACGCGCACATGAAGGCGGCGATCGCCGCGAAGCCGTAGGTGACGCTGGCGAAGCCCTTGTCGATGTTCTCCTTGCCGAGGCTGGGGCCGATCGTGCGCTCTTCGATGATCTCCATCGGTGCGGCCAGCCCGCCGGCGCGCAGCAGCAGCGCCAGGTCGTTGGCGGCCTCGGTGGTGCCCATGCCGGTGATCTGGAACTGGTTGCCGAACTCGCCCTGGATGCGCGCGACGGTCAGCACCTCGCCCTTGTTCTTCTCGAACAGGATCGCGGCCATGAAGTTGCCGACGTTGCCGCGCGTGGTCTCCAGCATCCGCCGGCCGCCCTTGCTGTCGAGCGTGACCGACACTGCCGGCTGGTTGTACTGGTCGGGCCGCGGCTGCGCGTCGGTCAGCATGTCACCCGACGCGATGACCTCGCGGTGGACGATCACCGGTGCGCCGCGGCCGATGCCGAAGCGCTCGCGGCCGAAAGGCACCGGCGCGCGCCCGTCGAGCGCGGCACGCGCCTCCGGGCTCATGTCGGCGAGGCGGAACTCCAGATTGGCGGTGCGGCCGATGATGTCCTTGGCCTTGGCGGTGTCCTGCACGCCTGGCAACTGCACCACCACGCGGTCGGTGCCCTGCTGCTGGATGACCGGTTCGGCGACGCCGAGCTCGTTGACCCGGTTGTGCAGCGTGGTGATGTTCTGCTTCAGCGCCTGCTCCTGCACCCGCCGCGCCGCGTCGGGGTTGAGCGTGCCGGTCAGCTTGAAGTCGCTGCCGTCGGCACCCTCGGTCCACTGCAGGTCGGCCATCTGCTCGGCCAGCAGCGTTTGCGCCTGCGCCAGGATCGCGCGGTCGCGAAAGCGGATCGCCACGCTGTCACCGTCTCGCGTGATGCCCGCGTGGCGCACACCTTTGTCGCGCAGCAGGCTGCGCAGGTCGCCGGCGTAGGACTCGGCTTTCTTGGACAGCGCGGCCTTCATGTCGACCTGCATCAGGAAATGCACGCCGCCGCGCAGGTCCAGGCCCAGGTACATCGGCAGCGCGCGCACGTTGGCCATCCACTTCGGCGAACGCGAGACCAGGTTCAGCGCGACGATGTAGCGCGGGTCGTTGGGGTCGGGGTTGAGCGCCTTCGAGATC
>DASTZF010000116.1:0-11694 GCA_035764445.1 Burkholderiaceae bacterium | reverse complement strand
GCGCGGCACGCGGCACTGGCTGGAGGATCTGCGTCGCACGGTGGAAGGCGCCGCCCCCGCGGGAAGCGAGGCGTTCGAAGTCGGCAAGAGCGTGGCGGTGACAGCGGGCAATGTGGTCTTCCGCAACGAGTTGATCGAGCTGATCCAGTACGCGCCCACGACCAAGACCACGCACGCCGAGCCGCTGCTCATCGTGCCGGCGTGGATCATGAAGTACTACATCCTCGACCTGAGCCCGCGCAACTCGCTGGTGAAGTACCTGGTCGACCAGGGCCACACCGTGTTCATGATCTCGTGGAAGAACCCCGACGAGAGCGATCGCGAAGTGGGGATGGATGACTACGTCAACCAAGGGTTCCGCGCCGCGCTCGACGCCGTGACGGCGATCGTGCCCCGGCGCAAGGTGCATGCGGTGGGGTACTGCATCGGCGGTACGCTGCTGGCGATCGGCGCGGCCGCGCTGGCGCGCGACAAGGACGATCGCCTGGCGTCGATTTCGATGTTCGCCGCGCAGACCGACTTCTCCGAACCCGGTGAGCTCGCCTTCTTCATCAATCCGAGCCAGCTGGCGCTGCTGGAGTCCACGATGCAGAAGAAGGGCGTGCTCGAGAGCCGGCAGATGGGCGGCGCCTTCGCACTGCTGCGCTCGCAAGACCTGGTCTGGCAGCCCATCATCAACAACTACATCAAGGGCCGGCGCGACCCGATGATCGACCTGATGGCGTGGAACGCCGATGGCACGCGCATGCCCTGGCGCATGCACACCGAGTACCTGTACCGGCTGTACCTGGACAACGAGCTGGCCACGAATCGCTTTCCGGTGGACGGCAAGCTGGTGAGGCTGTCGGACATCACCGCACCGATGTTCCTCGTCGGCACCGAGACCGATCATGTCGCGCCGTGGACCTCGGTCTACAAGACGGACAACCTCGTGCGCTCCGATGACTTCACGTTCCTGCTGACCTCCGGCGGCCACAACGCGGGCATCGTCAGCGGGCCCGTGCATCCCAAGCGCCACTATCGCAGCAAGACGCGGCGCCTGAGAGATCCGCACCTGGCGCCGGAGGATTGGACGGCGGCAGCCACCCAGCATGAAGGCTCGTGGTGGCCCGCGTGGCAGCGCTGGCTGGCCGAGCACTCGAGCGCGCAGGTGAAGCCACCGGCCATGGGGGCCGCACGCAAGGGCTACCGCGTGATCGAAGACGCGCCGGGGCGCTACGTCAGACAGCGGTGATCGACGGCCCGCCTGCGCGGGCGTTAGCCCTCAGGCAGAAGAGTCCGGCGTGCTGCCGGACTGCTCGATCCAGCGCTCGCGCGATGCCTTGAGGTGGCCGCACATGGCTGCCGCGGCCTCCTGCGGATCGCGCAGTTCGAGGGCACGGAAGATCGCCTCGTGTTCCTCGAAGGCCGTCTGCCACGAGCGCGCGTTCTCGGCGCGGCGACTCATGCGCGAAGTGACCGCGCCGTGGCGCGCATCGAACAACTCGCCCACCAGGCGCACGAGCAGCGTGTTGCCGGTCAGTTCCGCGATCGACACGTGGAAGCGGCGGTCCGCATCGAGCGGCGGGTTGCCGCGCCGGATGTCGTTGCGCATCGCTTCGAGGCAGGCCCTGACGCGCTCGAGCCCCTGTCGGGTCACGCGCGCAGCCGCCAGCGTGATGACCGCGCTCTCGAGCACCGAGCGCGCCTGCATCAGCTCCGACGGGCTCTCCCCCAGCATCGGCGAGTCGAGAGCTGTAGTTGTGGCGGGCGGCGTGCAGACATAGACGCCCGAGCCCATGCGCGTCTCGACGATGCCCTCGATCTCCAGCGCGATCAGCGCCTCACGCAGCGACGGTCGGGAGACGCCGAGCTGCAGCGCCAGCTCGCGTTCCGGCGGCAGGCGGGTGCCCGGCGTGAAGCGCGATGCCTCGATGACCGAGCGGATCTGCTCCGCCACCTGCTGGTACAGGCGACGCGAATCCGTCGCTTTGGGAACCGAGGGCTTGGGTAAGGTCGACAAGTGGTCAGGCCAATCTTTCGGCGCGCCATGAGCATATCTGATTCGCGCGGCGACTCGCCTGACCAAGCGGTGCCGGAACTTTCCTGCGCCGAGAGGGTTTTCACTGGTCAGGCCAAATTCGCTGTGTCCTATATTGGCCTGACCAATGTGGCCTGACCACATTGGAGCCGCGCGCACCACGCCGCCGATGTCGCTGCCGGAAGGTGCGCGTGCAGCATCCCGATCAACCCGACGAGGAGACGCAAATGACGGGCATAGTGTGGAAGGGATTCGTGAGCTGGGCCGCAGCGGCGGCGGCATTGCTGAGCATGACTTGGGCACCCATGACACGCGCGCATGACGATGGCGAAGAACGCGCGCTGCGCGCGGCGATCGAGCACGCTGAACGCAGCGCCGCGCCCGGCAAGCGGCCGATCGTCGAGACCCACATTCATTTCTGGCAGGTCACGCGGCCCGGTGGCGTGCCATGGCCAACGCCGGCCGAAGGGCCGATCTTCCGCGACGTGCTGCCGCGCGAGTACACCCCGATCGCCCGCGCCAACGGCGTCGTCACGGCCGGCATCGTCGAAGCCAGCGGCATCGTCGAAGACAACCAGTGGATCCTCGACCTGGTGAGACACGACCGGTTCTACTCGTTCTTCGTCGGCAACCTCGAGATCGGCGCGTCGACGTTTGCCCGCGACCTGGCGCGTTTCGCGCACGACCCGCGCTTCGTGGGCATTCGCGGCTATCTCACCGGTCCTGCGGAAGGCATCACGCTCAGCCCGGCACAGCTCGCCAGCCTGCGCGACCTGGCACGGCGCGGCATGACGCTCGACATCATCAGCCGGGGGACGAAGAACCCGAAGGACCAGGTGCAGGCGCTGTGCACCGCGGTGCCCGATCTGCGCATCATCATCAACCACCTGGGCGGCGCCAAAGGCCCGCCGCCGGTGGACGCCACGTGGGAGCTCGAGATACGCCGTCTCGCCGACGTCTGCCCGAACCTCTACATGAAGTTCTCGTCGTTCTATGACATGTACGCCCCGGGCGACGTGGTCTTCCCGACACCGACGGACCTCGCTGCCTACAAGGCGCACTTCGACGTGCTGATGACCGCGTTCGGCGCGGACCGCCTGATCTGGGGCAGCAACTGGCCGGTGATCGGTTTGCACGGGACGTTCGAGGCGCAGATCGCCATTGCCGAGGAGTACCTCGCCCCGTTCGGCACGGACGTGCGCGACAAGGTGATGTTCAAGAATGCCCTCGCGTTCTACCGCCGGCACGGTCCGCCAAGCCACCACCGCGACTGATCGGCAGCGCCGGCGTGTTGGCGGGCTCGATCGTGCGATCGACCGCTCGCCCAGGCGCTCACGCCACCGCAGGCATCACCTGCCGCCGCGGCAGCCGCGTGAACGCCAGCGCAGACAGGAAGGCCCCGATGCCGAGCGCGAACGCGCCGATGAAGAGCCACGCATAGCTGGTGAACGTGTCGTAGATCAGGCCGCCCACCACGGGGCCCAGCGCCATGCCGAGGCTGCTGGCCATCGTGGTGCCGCCGATCACCGTGCCCATCATGCGCAGCGGAAAGTTCTCGCGTGCGATCACGGCAAACAGCGGCATCACGCCCGCATAGGTAAAGCCGAACAGCGCGGCCACGGTGTAGAAGCTGCCGAGCTCGCGCGCGGTGATGTACGCCAGCGCCACGATCGCCTGCGCAAGCAGCGCCAGCACCAGCACCCGCGCGGCCCCGAAGCGATCGCCCAGCAGCCCGAACACGAGGCGGCCGCCCATGCCCGCGAGCCCTTCGAGGCTGTAGATCGACACCGCGGCCATCAGCGGGATGCCGCAGGTGACGGCGTAGCTCACCGTGTGAAAGATCGGCCCGGAGTGAGTGGCGCAACTCAAGAAGCTGGTCATCACCAGGATCACGAACGGCGCCGAGCGCAAGGCTTGGCCCACGGAGAGGGCCGGTTCCTGCGCCGCACCCGGTGCGGCTGCGGCCGCGGCTTGTTGTTGCGCCAGCGCGGGCGGGCGCCGCACCAGCAACGCCACCGGCACCATGACGCACGCCACCAGCGTCGCGACGATCTGCAGCGTGCTGCGCCAGTGGTGCGTCTGCACCAGCCATGCGACCAGAGGCGACATCGTCATTGGCGCCATGCCCATGCCGGCCGACACCAGCGACACCGCCAGGCTGCGCCGCGTGTCGAACCACCCGGTGACGCACGCCATCATCGGCGCAAAGATCGCCGCCGCGCTGACCCCGACGACCCCACCGAACAAGAGCTGGAACGCCACCAGCGATGGCGCCAGGCTGGCCAGCGCGAGGCCGGTCGTCAGCAGCAGGGCGCCGGCCAACACGACGATGCGCTGGCCGTAGCGATCGGAGAGGTGGCCCCAGGCGATGCTGCCGAGCGCCAGCGCGATGAAGGCGAACGTCATCGCGCTCGAGATCCCCGTGGTGGACCACCCTGTGTCCTGCGCGATCGGCCGCAGCAACACCGGCAGCGAGAACAGCCCGCCGATCGCTACGCAGCCGAGCACGCCGCCGGCGGCCACGATGATCCAACGGTAATGCGTGCGCAGCGCGTTCGTCCAAGGGGGCATGGCCGGTCCTTTCTTCGTTTCCTCATTGACACGACGAACGAAGACGGGCCGTATCGACAAACGGACAGTCGACGAACGCCTGGCTGGCCAAAACGCTATGAATGCGAGTACCCTACGGGCTCCGATCAACTACGAAAGGAGGTGATATGTCTAAGACATCTAGGTTTGGGGCGGAGCCTTACCTCGTGTAGTTGGTCCTGTAGCCAGACCCGCGGGCGCTCCACACCTCGGTGGGAGCGCCCGCGTCATTTTGTGCCGCACGTGTCGGACGTGTCCCACGCGACGTAAAGAGCCACGAGCCGCGACTCTTGGGCACGCGCCGTGCCGCTGACTACAGGACAACTCTGCAAGGAGGTGTTCTGATGTCGAAGACCACAATCATTCTTGGCACGACCGCCGTCACAGGTTTGCTTCTGGCGGGATGCAGCCACACCACCACCAGGGAGGTGGTCACTCCCGTACCGACCGCGGCGGCGCCGCCCACGGTGGTCGTCGCGAACGCGACGCCACCACCGGCAGCGCGCGTCGAAACGCCGACCCCGTCTCCGGGCTATGGCTACGTCTGGCAAGCCGGCCGCTGGACCTTCAGAAACGGCCAGTACGAGTGGATGCCCGGCCATTGGGAATCGCCGTGAGGCGACGCTCCGAATTGATCTGACGTGAGGCCGGCAGGCGCCGCGTGCGCCATCGACAAAGCCGGATCCGCGGGCGCTCCACACTTCGGTGGGAGCGCCCGCGTCATTGATGCTCCATGAGCATCGCATCGGGCCTTGCCGATGGGCCGCTCATCAAGACTCGACTAGCGGCTCGCCAGCATTTCCCAGCGCTCCAACGCCTGCATCAGCTCCGCCTCGATCGACTCGAAGCGCGCCTGCAGCGCAGGCACGCGTTGCGGCTCCTTGGCGTACAGCTCGCCGCTGGCCAGGCGCTCGGCCAGCGCCTTCTGCTCGGTCTCCAACGCCTCGATGCGCGCGGGTAGCGCGTCGAGCTCGCGCTGCTCCTTGTAGCTGAGCTTGGTGCGCGCGGGCGCCGACGGTGCGGCTGCGGCAGCCGTGGGTCGGCTCGGTGGTGCAGCGGGCGCCGGCGCAGCCGCTGCGGCCAGGGCTTGCGCACGCGAGCGCTGCAGCTTCCAGTCCTCGTAGCCGCCTTCGTATTCGCGCCACAGCCCGGGGCGTCCACCGAACGCCGAGTCACCCTCCCAGGCGATGGTGCTGGTGACCACGTTGTCGACGAAGCGCCGGTCGTGGCTCACCAGGAACACCGTGCCGGCATATTGCTGCAGCAGGTCCTCCAACAGGTCGAGCGTGTCGATGTCGAGGTCGTTGGTCGGCTCGTCGAGCACCAGCACGTTGGCCGGCAACGCGAACAGCCGCGCCAGCAGCAGGCGGTTGCGCTCGCCGCCCGACAGGCTGCGCACCGGCGAGTTGGCGCGCTCGGGCGAGAACAAGAAGTCGCCCAGGTAGCTCATCACGTGCCTGCGGCTGGCGCCGATCTCGACCCACTCGCTGCCCGGGTTGATGGTGTCGACCAAGGTCGCGTCGAGGTTCAGCGCAGCACGCATCTGGTCGAAGTAGGCCACCTGCAGGTTGCTGCCACTGCGCACGCTGCCCGACGTGGGTTGCAGCTCGCCGAGGATCAGCTTGAGCAGCGTGGTCTTGCCGCAGCCGTTGGGGCCGATCACGCCCACCTTGTCGCCGCGCAGCAGGGTGGCCGAGAAGCGGTCGATCAGCAGGCGCTCTTGGCCGAACCGCATCGACACGTCTTTGAGCTCGGAGACGATCTTGCCCGAGGGCACGCCGGCGTCGAGCTCCAGGCGCACCTGGCCGAGCTCGTCGCGCCGGTGCGCGCGCTGCTCGCGCAGCTTGATCAGCCGCGCCACGCGCCCCACGCTGCGCGTGCGCCGCGCCTCCACGCCCTTGCGCACCCACACCTCTTCCTGCGCGAGCAGCTTGTCGGCGCGTGCCGCGGCTTGGGCTTCGTTGTCGAGCTCGCGTTCCTTGGCCGCGCTGAAGGCCGCAAAGTTGCCCGGATAGCTGCGCAAGCGGCCGCGGTCGAGCTCGACGATGCGCGTGGCCACGGCGTCGATGAAGGCGCGGTCGTGCGAGACCAACACCAGCGCGCCGCGCCAGCCGTTGAGCAGGTCTTGCAGCCACTCGATGGCGTCGATGTCCAGGTGGTTGGTCGGTTCGTCGAGCAGCAACACGTCGGGTGCGGGCACCAGCGCCTGCGCCAAAGCCACGCGCTTCTTCGTGCCGCCGGAGAGATCGTCGATGCTCGCATCGGCATCGAGATGCAGGCGCTGCAGCGCTTCGGCCACGCGCTGCTCCCATGTCCAGCCGTTCAGCGCCTCGATCCGGGTCTGCAAGGCGTCGAGGTCCTCGCCCGGCGCATGCGCCTCGTAACGCTCGCGCAGCGCGCGCGCGGCGGCCACGCCTTCGGCCACCGCATCGAACACGGTGGTGCCGGATTTGAACGTGGGCTCCTGCGCCACGTAGATGCGACGCAAGCCCGTCTGCATTTGCAGCAGACCGTCATCGGGCTTATCGAGACCGGCCAGGATCTTCAGCAGCGACGACTTGCCGGTGCCATTGCGGCCGATCAGCGCCACCCGCTCACCGGCCTCGAGCGCGAAGTCGGTGCCGTCGAGCAACGGCACGTGCCCGTAGGCCAGATGGGCGTTGGTGAGGGTGAGCAGGGCCATGGCGGGAATTCGTGACGTGATGCGCGGCGCACGCGGCCGCGCAAGTCAGGTCAATCGGGTCGGCCCGGTGCGACCACGCCGTCGACATAGAGCCACGCGGCGGCTTCTCGCACGAAGCGGCTCACCTCGTGCAGCTTGCCGGCGCGGCCGTTGATCTTGTGGTGCGCTACGAACTCCACCACGCCCGCGTCGCCGCGCGTCTCATGGTGCAGGATCTCGAGACCGGTCCAATTCATCGGGCCCAGCTCCAAGTCGCCCGGCGCGGTGGACGGATGCCACGTCTGCATCAGGTACTCGACCATCGCCGGCGGAGCGGGGCCGCGGCCCTGCGCCAGCGCATAGGCGCTGTAGCGCGACCGCATCAGCGCCTCGGGTGTCGGTGCGTGCTCGCCGTGAAGCAGCCCCTCGTGCCAATGCCCGCAGCAGTCGACATAGCGCACCGGTGTGGCTTCACGCGCACGGCAGGGGCAAGGGAGGTCTCGGCTGCGGGCCACGCGGAGATTGTGCGCGACGCCGCGTGGCCGCGGCCGAGCAGCAACCCGTCAGCGCTGCGGCGCGGGCAGTGCGAGTTGCCGCGACACCTCGATGCACTGCTTGATGTGCTGCTCGCACACGTACTTCAGCGCCGAAAACGTCAACGCGGCCGACACCGCCTGGCCGGCGATGGGCACCCACTTGGCCGCCTGCTGGGTCGTCAGACGGATGCCCACCGTTTTCAGCACGACGAGCAGCAGATCGCGCGTGACCAGCCGGCCGATCAACACGCTGCCGCCGGCGGAGATCGCCTTGAAGACGGCCACTCGCCGATCTGGCGCCAGCCGCTCGATCTGCTCGGGCGTGAGGCCGAACTTCTCGTTGATCTCGGGGATGACTTTCAGCAGCACGCCCACGTCGGTGAGCCAGTCGATGCCCGGCACCGGCACCGCCGCCACGCCGGCCGCGAGCAGCGCGCGCTGCGTGACGAGCCTGCGGCTCTGCCGCGCTGCGGCGGCAATGTCTGCCGGTGTGTCGGGCACGACGGTCCAGCGTGCAGGCTCGGGCATGGTCGAGCCACTGTAGCGCCAGTGGCGTCGAGCAGCATCACGGGATGGACTTGGGTGCCAAGTCACGCGCCCTGGCCAGCGAATTTGACCGCAAGACTCGGGGTGCTTGCGAATTCATCGCTGCCTACAGTGACGTCATCGATTTGGCACACTGGAAAGGGACTGCGATGAACATGAACACCCGGGCCGAAACCCTTGCGATGGCCACCGTGAGCGATCCGCGGTGGGCTGCCGTCGTGGCACGCGATCCGCAGTGCGACGGCAGGTTCTTCTATTCGGTGCGAACCACCGGCGTCTACTGCCGGCCGAGTTGCCCTGGGCGGCTCGCGAGGCCCGAGAACGTGGCGTTCCACGACAGCGAAGCCGATGCGCAGCGCGCCGGATTTCGCGCCTGCCGTCGCTGCAGGCCGGGCGAGCCGTCGCTGGTTGCGCAGCATGCGAGGTTGGTGGCCAAACTGTGTCAGCTGTTGGAGACCGCCGAAGTCACGCCGAGCTTGAACCAGCTCGCCGAACACGCGCAGATGAGCCCCTGTCACCTGCATCGGGTCTTCAAGGGCGTCACCGGGCTCACGCCGAAGGCCTATGCGCAGGCCCACCGCACCCAACGCGTGCGGGCCGAGCTCGGCCGCAGCGCCACCGTGACCGATGCGATCTATGGTGCCGGCTACAACTCAGGCGGTCGTTTCTATGCCGACGCCGACAAGGTGCTCGGCATGACGCCCACTCGCTACCGCGCCGGCGGCGCCGGCACCGAGATCCGCTTCGCGATCGGGCAGTGCTCGCTCGGTGCGATCCTGGTGGCACGCAGCGATCGCGGTGTGTGCGCGATCTCGTTGGGCGATGACCCCGATGCGCTGGCTCGCGATCTGCAAGATCGCTTTCCGCGAGCGAGCCTGCTGGGTGGCGACGCCGCGTTCGAGCGGTGGGTCGCCCAAATGGTGGGCTTCGTGGAGGCGCCCGCGTTGGGCCTGAACTTGCCGCTCGACGTGCGCGGCACGGCCTTTCAACAACGCGTGTGGCAGGCGTTGCAGCAAATTCCCGCTGGGCACACCGTCAGCTATGCCGACATCGCCGCGCGCATCGGCGCGCCCAAGTCGACCCGTGCCGTCGCGCAGGCCTGCGGCGCCAATGTGCTGGCAGTGGCGATCCCGTGTCATCGCGTGGTGCGCAGCGACGGAGCCCTGTCGGGCTATCGTTGGGGCGTGGAGCGCAAGCGCGCGCTGCTGGCGCGCGAGGCGCAGACATGAGCGCACACGATGATGATGCCGCGCGACGCAGCGCAAACGCCGAGCCTGTTCGAGGAGCTTGACGAGCCGGTGCTGGCGGCACCGGCACGCGAGGCCATCGCCCCGGGCGCGGTGCTGCTGCGCCGTTGGATGGTCTCGCAAGCGGCGTTGTTGCTGGCCGATCTGCGCGTGGTGCTGGCTCAGGCGCCGCTGCGCCACATGGTCACGCCGGGTGGCTTTCGAATGTCGGTAGCAATGAGCAACTGCGGCGCCCTCGGCTGGGTCAGCGACAGCAGCGGCTATCGCTATGACGCGATTAATCCCGACGGCGGGCGTCGCTGGCCGGCGATGCCCGCATCGTTCCTGACGATGGCGCGCGCGGCCGCCGCCGAGGCTGGCTTCACTTCCTTCGAACCCGATGCCTGCTTGATCAACCGGTATGAGATTGGCTCGCGCCTGACCCTTCACCAGGACCGCAACGAGCGCGATTTCGATCATCCCATCGTCTCGGTGTCGCTGGGCCTGCCCGCGGTGTTTCTGTTCGGAGGGCGCAAGCGCAGCGACAAGACCCAGCGCGTGCCGCTGGCGCATGGTGACGTGGTGGTCTGGGGCGGCCCCGCGCGCCTGAACCATCACGGCGTGCTGGCGCTCAAGGACGGGGAACACGCGCTCACTGGACGCTGCCGCATCAACCTGACGCTTCGTCGCGCGGGGTGGGCGTTCATCGGTTGAACCTGCAACCCAGATGTGCTTCGAGCGTCCGCTTAGCAACGCAGGAGACGCCCCCGCAGCTGTTCTGCCGGGTGGCTCGCGCGCTCGCACAACGGCCCCTCTGGCGGCGGTTTGCGCGCCGTCAAGGCGCCGCCTTCCGTTCCGCGCAAGGATTCCATCGTGAGTTGCTCCTTGGTCAAGTGATGCAGGCCGCGATGGGCACAGCGCTGACAACCACCCCGACACAGCCGCTGGCCGGCACGCGTGAACGCGGCAGCAGCGTCTGGCTCGGCAAGGCGTCGCGCCCATCGAGCGTCTTCGACCAATACCGCGACATCGATCGGCTGCTGGTGTCGAGCGTGGGGCGCTTGACCGGGGGCCTGTCACCGACCACGCTGAGTGCTGCCTTCATGGATTGGTGGATCCATCTGCTGGCGTCGCCCGCCAAGCGGCTGGAGCTCGCGCACTTGGCCGCCACGGCGGCCTTGCCATGGCTGGCCGCGAACGCCAACGGCCAGCGCGAGATCGAGCCGCTGCCGCAGGACAAGCGCTTCGCCGACCCGCGCTGGCAGCGCATGCCGTTCAGCACGTTTGCGCAAGCCTTCCTGTCGACGCAGCAGTGGTGGCAACGCGCCACCACCAACGTGCCGGGTGTGACGCCGCATCACGAGGCGATGGTGGCGTTCGGTGCACGGCAATGGTTGGACATGGCGTCGCCATCGAACTGGCCGTGGACAAACCCCCAGGTGATCGAGCGCACGCTCGCCGAGAGCGGCGCCAATCTCGTGCGCGGCGCGTGGCATGCCTTCGAGGATGCCTGCCGCGAGGCGGCCGCCTTGCCGCCGGCCGACGCCGAGCGCTTCGTCGTTGGCCGCGACGTGGCGGCCACACCCGGCCGCGTGATCGCGCGCACGCGCCTGGCCGAAGTGATCCAGTACAGCGCGACCACGCGCCGCACGTTCCGCGAGCCGGTGCTGATCGTGCCCGCATGGATCATGAAGTACTACGTGCTCGACCTGTCGCCGCACAACTCGCTGGTCAAGGCGCTGGTCGACCAGGGCTTCACGGTGTTCATGATCTCGTGGAAGAACCCGACGCGAGACGACCGCGACGTCAGCCTGTCGGACTACGTGCACCTCGGCATCGATGCGGCGCTGGACAAGATCGCGCAGTTGCTGCCCGGCCAATCGGTGCACGCCCTGGGCTACTGCCTGGGCGGCACGCTGCTGGCGATGACCGCCGCGCGGCTGGCGCGCACGCAGCCGCAGCTGCTGAAGACGATCACCTTGCTGGCCGCGCAGACCGACTTCACCGACCCGGGCGAGCTGGCGCTCTTCATCGACGAGGGCCAGGTCGCGTTCCTCGAGAACCTCATGTGGCGCCGCGGCTACCTGGACAAGCGGCAGATGCGCAACACCTTCC
>DASTZF010000115.1:0-6019 GCA_035764445.1 Burkholderiaceae bacterium | reverse complement strand
CGCGCGCCATCGGCCGCGGGTTCGCCGGGTCCTGCTGCCCGAGTGCTTCGTAGTACGCGACCTTGCCGTTGCGCGCCACCAGCACCACCGCGCCCGGAATCCGCTTGGCATCGATCTCGCCCTTGAGCCAAGTGCCGATGCGCGCCAGTCGCTGCGACGACAAACCAACCTCTTCGGGGCGAGCGCTCGGCAGCGGCTGGGCAGCGGCGAGGGCAGCGGCCAGCGCGAGCAACCCGACGATGAGCGTTCTGGTGACGACGTGTCGATGCATCTGGATCCTCCAACGTGTGCAGCGCCCTGTTGTGCCACAGCGGCCCTGCGCGGGGGAATGCAGGCTTTCGATGACACGCTCACGACAGGGGTCGCGGTGTCTCGCAGGTACCATCGGGCCCCCTGTGAAATGCCCCGAGCCGGAGCCCTGAATGCCACGTTTCCCGATCGACTGGCCGACGCTGTTGGCGCTGGCGCTGGCGCTGGCGCTGTGCCTGTCGTGCGCCGGCGTGCCCGCACAGCCGGCGAGCGCCCCACAGTCCAAGGCTGCCGCAGCTGCGTCAGCGCCTGCGCGAGCGACCGCGGCGGCGCGCCCGGCGGCCAATCGTCCCGCGGCGACGCCGTGGCCGACCAAGGCGGTGCGCATCGTGGTCGGATTTCCCGGGGGTTCGACACCCGACATCGCCGCGCGCATCCTCGCCGACGGGCTGTCCAAGAGCCTGCATCAGAGCGTGGTGGTGGAGAACAAGCCTGGCGCGTCGGGCAACATCGCTGCCGACCAGGTTGCCAAGGCCACCGACGACCACACGCTGGGGCTGGTGATCAATGGCAACCTGTCGTCGGCCAAGCTGCTGAATCCGAAGCTGCCGTTTGATCCGGCGCGCGACTTCGCGCTGCTGTCACTGGTGGCCAATGCGCCGCTGGTGCTGGTGACGCAGCCCGACAAGCCGTCGGGGGCGGAGTTCTTTCTCGCGGCGCGCAACGCCGGCGAGAAGTGGAATTACGGCTCGGTGGGCATCGGTTCGGCGGGGCACCTCGGCATCGAGCTGCTGAAGAGCCGCGCCGGCAATTTCGGCGCGCAGCACGTGCCGTACCAGGGCAACCCGCAGGTGATCAACGCGCTGCTGGCCGGTGACGTGCAGATGGCGCTGATCCCACCGGGGCTGGCCTTGCCGCAGGTGCGCGCCGGCAAGCTGAAGGCGGTGGGGTTGACCACCGGCCGCAGCACGTTGGCGCCCGACATCGCACCGCTCGCGGACGCCGGCGTGCGCTTCGAGATGGACGTGTTCGTCGCCTTGGTGGGGCCGGCATCGCTGCCGGTGGCGGTGCAGGCACGGATCGCCGAAGAGGCATCGGCGATCGCGCGCGCGCCCGAGATGCGCGAGCGCTTCTTCAACGCCGGCTGGTCGCCGCTCGGTGGCTCGCCCGAGGCGCTGCGCACGCGCGTGCGCAACGAGACCAACCTGCTGGGCGGCATCATCATGATCCGCGGCATCAAGGCTGAGTGAACGGCGTCGCGGCGCGTCGTCGTGGTTGCGGTGAACGATCCAACGCCCGGCACGATCGACGAAGCGCAGCGGCGCACGCCGCTGCTCGCCGAGACCGACGTGCTCGTCGTCGGCGGCGGCCCCGCGGGCATCGCGGCCGCCGCGTGCGCGGCGCGTCACGGCGCACGCACGCTGCTGGTCGAGCGCTACGGTTTTCTCGGCGGCATGGGCACCGCCGGCGGTGTGACCAACTTCGCCGGCCTGTACGGCAAGCGCGACGGCGAGACGGTGCAACTGGTGCACGGCATGGTCGACGAGCTGCTCGATCGCATCGATCGCCTGGGCGGCCTCAACACGCCGCAGGACGGGCTGCAGGGACGCATCCGCGTGCGCTCGTACGACATCCCGGCGTACAAATGCGCGGCCGACGAGCTGCTGCTGTCCGCCGGCGTGCAGTTGCTGTTCCATGCGCTGCTGGTGGGTGCGCTGCGCGATGAGCGCGACGATCTGACCGCCGCGTTGGTCGAGACCAAGTCGGGCCGCGGCGCGATCCGCGCGCGCTGGTTCGTCGACGCGTCGGGCGACGCCGACCTCGCGCACCACGCCGGCGTGCCGTACGAGCTCGGCGACGGCCATGGCGACGCGCTGTTTCCGTCGACGATGTTCCGCGTCGGCGGTGTCGATGCCGAGCGTGCGCTGGCCGCGGTGGGCAGCTTCGGCGCGATCGATGCGCTGATGCGCGCGGCGGCCGATCGCTACCGCTTCCCGCGCGACGGCGCGATCGTGCGGCCGCAGCGCAACCGCAGCGAGTGGCGCGTCAACGTCACGCAGGTGGCCAACGCGCAAGGGCGCGCGATCGA
Source organism: Burkholderiaceae bacterium (assembly GCA_035764445.1). Taxonomy (GTDB): domain Bacteria; phylum Pseudomonadota; class Gammaproteobacteria; order Burkholderiales; family Burkholderiaceae_C; genus JAEUPI01. The sequence goes on along the minus strand of DASTZF010000115.1, from coordinate 3,681 downwards.
TGCCACCGACGCCTGGCAGCTCGCCGCCGGCGAGGCCGAGGGTCGCCGCCAGGTGGTCGAGTACCTGCGCTTCCTGCGCGCCGAGGTGCCCGGCTTCGAGCGCGCCGAGCTGATCGACGTCGGCACGCAGCTCGGCGTGCGCGAGACGCGGCGCGTGTTCGGCGCCTATCGGCTGACCGGCGACGACGTGCTCGACGGCGCTCGCTTCCCCGACACGATCGGGCTCAATGCGTGGCCGATCGAGCGCCACGCCAGCGGCCGTGTCGAGTGGACGTTCCCGCGCGACGAGCGCAACACGTTCAATCAACTGCCGTGGCGCATGCTGGTGCCGCAGCGGGTGGGCCATCTGCTGGTGGCCGGCCGCTGCGCGTCGATGGAGCACGAAGGTCAGTCGGCCGCGCGCGCCAGCGGCGCCTGCTTCGTGATGGGTCAGGCCGCCGGCACCGCCGCGGCGCTGCTGTGCACGGGCGCCGCTGTCTCCGCCGACCAGGTGGCGCCGTCGCTGCAGCAGGCGCTGCAGCGCGATGGCGTCGAGCTGGGTCGCTGACCGCCCTGGAGGATCGACGATGGACCTGCAATTGACGGGCAAGACGGCGCTGGTCACCGGAGCGAGCGTCGGCATCGGCCGCGGCATCGCCCGCGCCTTGGCCGCCGAGGGCGTGCGCGTGGCGCTGACCGCACGCCGCGTCGACAAGCTGCGCGAGTTGGCCGACGAGATCGCGGCCGCCGGCGGGCCGCAACCGCTGTGCATCGAGCAGGACATGCTGGCCGACGACGCCGCGGCGCGCATCGCGCAGGCTGCCCAGGCGGGCCTGGGCCACGTGGACATCCTGGTCAACAACGCCGGTGGCTCGCGCAGCTTCAAGGACCTGCACGTCGGCGAAGCGGCATGGAACGAGGCGATCACGCTGAATTTCCACCGCCCGCGCCAACTCGGCGACGCGCTGATCGACGCGATGGTCGCGCGCGGCTGGGGCCGCATCATCAACATCACGGGCAAGAGCGAGCCCGAGCACATCAACGGCGCGTTCTGTGCCAAGGCCGCGCTGCACAGCTGGGCCAAGGGCCTCAGCCGAATGGTCGGCCGCCACGGCATCACGGTGAATTGCGTCCCGCCCGGGCGCATCCACAGCGAGCAGATCTTTCGCAACTACACGCCCGAGTATCGGCAGTGGCAGAGCGAGCACGAGATCCCGATGGGCCGCTACGGCGAACCGGAGGACATCGCCAACCTGGTGTGCTTTCTTGCCAGCCCGCGCGCGAGCTATATCACCGGCGCGGTGATCCCGGTCGATGGTGGCTTGCGGCGCTATCAGTTCTAGGCCACCGAGCACGACATGGCCGACATCCTGTGGTGGACCCTGAGCATCGCGCTGATCGTCGCGGGCGTTGCAGGCACCGTGCTGCCGGCGCTGCCGGGCACGCTGTTCGTGCTCGGTGGCATCGTGCTCGGGGCCTGGATCGACGGCTTCACACGCGTCGGCTGGCCGAGCGTGACGGTGGTGACCGTGCTCGCAGTGTTGGCCTGGGTGCTCGACTACGTGGCCGGCCTGCTCGGTGCCAAGAAAGCCGGTGCCAGCAAGCAGGCGATCATCGGTGCAGCGATCGGTACCGTGGTGGGGCTGTTCATGGGGCTGATCGGCGTGTTCTTCATGCCGCTGGTCGGCGCAGCGGTGGGCGAATACATCGCACAGAAGGACCACGCGCGCGCCGCCCACGTGGGCATTGCCACCTGGCTCGGCATCATGGCCGGCATGGTGGCCAAGGTGGTGATCGCGTTCGTGATGATCGGCGTGTTCATCGTCGCGTTGCTGATCTGACAACGGCCCGCACGGCCGCTGCGAATCGGCGCTAGAGTTTTCGACTCAGGAAGAAGACACCCAGATGACGATCCGCCGTCGCCGCGCTCTGATGGCCTGCGTCGCCGTGGCGTGGCCCGCGCTGGCGCGCGCGCAGAGCGGGTGGCCGCGTCAATCGATCCGCTTTGTGGTGCCGTTCGCGCCGGGCGGCACGTCGGAGATCGTCGCGCGCACGGTGGCCAACGAGCTGACCAAGCAGCTCGGTCAGACCGTGTTCGTCGACAACAAGGGCGGCGGCGCCGGCGTGCCAGCGATGCAGGAGGTGGCGAAAGCCGCGCCCGACGGCTACACGATCATCGTGGGCCACGTCGGTTCGCTGGCGGTGCACCCGTACATGTTCGCGAGCCTGCCGTACGACGTGAACAAGGATTTCGTCCCCGTCACGCTGCTGGCCAAGGTGCCCAACCTGTTCGTGATCCATCCCGATGTGCCGGCCCAGGACTTCAAATCATTCGTCGCTCATGTCAAGGCCAACCCCGGCAAGTTGAACTACGGCTCGGCCGGCAACGCCAGCGCGGGCCACTTGGCGATGGAGTACCTGAAGCTGGTGACCGGCATGTACATCACGCACATCCCGTATCGCGGCACGGGGCCGGCGCTGACCGATCTGCTGGCCGGTCGCACGCAGGCGTTCTCGGCCGGCACGCCGGCGCTGCTGCCGCACATCAGGGCCGGCCGGCTGCGCGCGATCGCGATGGGCACCGCGCGCCGGCTGCCGGTGCTGCCCGAGGTGCCGACCGTGGCCGAAATGGGCTACAACGATTTCGAGACCTCGCAGTGGTACGGCATCCTGGCGCCCGCGCACACGCCGCGCGAGGTCGTCAAGCGGCTGCAGGAAGAGTCGCTGACGGCGTTGAAGTCCAACAGCGTGACCGAGCGCTTCGCCAGTGACTCGGCGATCGGCGGGGGCGGGCCGCCCGAAGAATTCGCGGCCTTCATCGCGCAGCAGCAGAAGATCTGGAAAGAGATCGTCGTGCGCGCGGGCATCAAGCCCGACTGACTCGCGGCCGGATGCAACCGCGCCGGAGCCCTCGGCCCATGTGCGGCCGCTGACCGCGCACGCAGGCGCATTGCGTGGTACCGCTCGACGGCGAGCGCGATCGAGCACCTGAGGTGGGTCAGCGCGCACCGGGTGCTCACTGAATATGCCGCTAGGCCGCTCAACAAGAGGAGGACGACCGTGACGAAGCTTCTCGCGATCCTGTTGGCCGCCATCGTCGCCGGCTGCGCCGCGCCATCGCCCGCGCCCAGGGGCCCCGACATGCCGGCGCTGGTCGAGCAACTGCGCGCAGGAGGGTACGTGATCGTCATGCGGCACGGCGCCACCCATCGGGACCAGGCCGACACCGACCCGCTGAACTACGACAACGTCGCCAAGCAGCGCCAGCTGAGCGACTCCGGACGCGACGTCGCGCGCCAGGTCGGCGATGCCTGGCGCAAGCTCGGCATTCCGGTGGGCGACGTCGTCACCAGCCGCTTCAACCGCGCGAAGGAAACCGGCCGCCTGATCGCCGGCGCCGAGGTGGTGACGACCGACGACGTGACCGAGGGTGGGCTGGTCGTGACACCGATCGAGAACGATCGCCGCGCCGACGCGATGCGCCGCCTGGCCGCCGCCAAGCCGAGCGCCGGCAAGAACACGCTGATCGTCAGCCACAAGCCCAACATCCTCGATGCCTTCGGCCGCGACTGGTTCGACGTCAAGGAAGGCGAGGCCAGCGTCTTCAGGCCCGACACAGCGGGCAAGCCGGCGCTGGTGGCACGCGTGCAGGCCAGCGACTGGGTGAAGGCGGCGCGCCCGAACTGACTTCGCGGCCGGCAC
>DASTZF010000114.1:0-2326 GCA_035764445.1 Burkholderiaceae bacterium | reverse complement strand
CGGCGCGTCGAGCACCGCGGACAAACGCCGCCGATCCATCACTGAATCACCCCCAACGAATGGAAGTTCAACGATAGCACGCACACCGTTGGATTACTGCTTTCGGGAACGTTCCGCGCCGCCGCCGAATGTCTCCATTTGGCCGGTCAGCGACCGTCGCTGCCCGACCCCAAGCCGACCTACATTCTTCTCGAAAGCATCTTTCAACGGTCCACGAATCACCGTAGCGGCAACGTGAAGGCGAAGGTAGAGCCAGTCCCGACCTGGCTTGTTACCCAAATCTTTCCGCCGTGGAGCTCGATGAACTTCTTCGAGATGGCGAGCCCAAGCCCCGTGCCTTCCACTTTCTTCGAAGCCGTTCCCACTTGCCTGAATTCTTCGAACACCGCTTCCTGATCCTCAGGAGAGATGCCAATCCCGGTGTCGGTAACTGAAACCTCCGCGACGCCGTCGCGTAGCGCCGCTCTCACGTCGATCCGCCCGCCCTCGGGCGTGAACTTCAAGGCGTTCGACAGAAGGTTCAGCAGGACCTGCTTCAACTTGCGCTCGTCTGCGTGAATCATTCCCAGCTGCGCGTCGACCGTGTGCCCGAGGCCAATCCCCCTGCGTTGCGCCCGCTCCCGTACCAGTGTCAGCGAGTGCTCGATGGCGCTCGGCAGATCGAAGTCGCTCGGCTCTAGCTCCATACGACCCGCCTCGATCTTGGAGAGATCCAGGATATCGTTGATGAGCGATAGGAGATGCCGTCCCGACTCCTGGATGTCGGCAAGATATTCGGCCTGCTTTTCGTTGACCTCGCCGAACATTCGCTCGGAGAGCACCTCAGAGAAGCCGATGATGGCGTTGAGTGGCGTGCGCAGCTCATGCGACATGTTGGCGAGAAACTCGCTCTTGGCCTGATTGGCCGCCTCGGCCGCGGCGCGCGCGGTGCGCGCCTGCTGCGCGCTGCGCACGTACTGCAGGCCCCGCCAGGCCATGCTGCCCATGAAGAACAGCGGCAGGGAATTCCACGCCAGGACACGGGGCCAATAGCCCGATATGAGCGCGTTGTACGCGCTCACGTCGAGAGCGATCCATGGCTTCAGCACATCGGCCAGCAATTCGGGCCCCCAGAGGATCAAGGGAAACACAAACAGCGCGCCGATCACGAGGCCGATACCATGGCCGAGCCGCCACACCCACCACGCCGCACCGATGACGGGGAGGTTGAAGAACAGGAGGAGCAGCGCCCACTGCAGACGGTCTTCGAAGGAGACCGTGCCGCTGTACAGCCGCAGCAGCGCCGGCAGCGCGAACAAGGCCGCCGCCCCCAGGACGACACGGTGCCAGCGCGGCGCGCGCTCGGCCAGGCGCAGCACCTGGTCTGCGGCCAGCATCCACAACGCATTGGTGACCGACAACCAGGTCACGGTTAGCCAGCGCGGCACGGCGATGCCCGGTGTGAGCAGCGCGTTGAGGTTCATCCACAGTTCGAGGACGCGCCAGGCGAAAAGAGCGGCGAACACGAACTGCGCGCGGTCGCGGCTGCGCCACCCCAGCACGACTGCGACCACGGCGGCGACCGCATAGAGCATGCCCTGCGCGAAGGAAAAGAAGTCATGGTCGTGCTCGGCCTGCATCTGCGCCGGCAGGTCCACCGCCGCCAGCGCAAGCCAGTCACTCGCCGGCTGCACGCGCAAGTAGATCGTGCCGTCCTCGGCGCGCAGCATGGGGAACAGGATGCCTGTCGAGCCGACGATCGCCTGCTCGCGCACGCCGCCCGGCCGCACTGTGGCGAGTACCTGGCCGGTCTGCGAATAGACGGCTACTGCCATGTTGCCGGGCTTGAGGCGCAGCGTGCGGCCCGCCAACGCGGCGGACGCCACGCGCAGCCAGCACGGGGGGGCGTGCGAAGCCAGCGGTATCACCTCCTCGCTTGCCTTCCGCCACCCTTGCTCGGGTAGCGCGGCCGGGGCCGTGGCCGCTGCCGCCGCCGCGTCGCAGCGGTACTCGAAGGCCACGGCCGCGGCCTGCGCCGCAGCGCCCGGCACCAGGAGTGCCAGAGCTACCAGCCAGTGCCAGGCGCCCTTCAAGTCACGCTCCTCGGCCCCACCCGGATCGACGCCTTCCTCGGCGCGTCGACGCGGATCGACTGGGTCAGATAGTCATCCATCACGGCGGCCGGGCACTCCTCGCGGTCGCCCTGCATGGCGTTGGCGGTCATCGCCACGATCCACGGTCGCTTATCGTCGGGCCAGCGCTCCACGATGCGGTGCGTGGCTTCCAGGCAGTCCATGCGCAGGCCCAGCAGCTCGGCCCGCTGCGCGGGCGTGAGATCGTGGCCGAC
>DASTZF010000113.1:0-3097 GCA_035764445.1 Burkholderiaceae bacterium | reverse complement strand
GTGAAGGTACACGCCCTTGTCGCGCGCCTGCTTGCGCAACGCGTTCAAGTGCTCGACGGTGAGGCCACGGTACTCGGCCAGCGCCAGCGTCTGGGCGGCGGCGATGTTCTTGCCGACGTCCTCCACCACGGCTGCCTTGTCGTTTCGACTCAGACTCAAGGTCTATCTCCTCAACAATCGCGTCGGTCCTCGTTGCCGAGGGTTCAACGCACCGGTTGCAGCGACCTGGCCTTCCGGAACACCCCGCAGTGGCCGCTGTGCGCGCCACTGCCGCTTGCCCATTCGGTCGGGACCGCCATCTGCGCTGGCTTCGAGCCGCTCGTGCCTTGCGGCTCGAACGGCTCTCGATTAGGGCGCCGCGTCAGCGCCACCAGCGGTCTTCGATGGCGCGCGGTCGCCTTGCGGCCACCACGCCCCACCATCCTTTGCGCCGGCCGCCCGTCAGGCCACCGGCCATACCCACGACTTCTGTCCTTCCTTCCATCAAGCGGCGAGCGTCGCGGTGTCGACCCGCACGCCCACACCCATCGTCGACGACACCGCCAGCTTGCGCAGGTAGATGCCCTTCACCGACGACGGCTTGGACTTGTTCAACGCATCGAGCAACGCGCTCAGGTTGCCGCGCAGCTTGTCGGTGTCGAACGAGCGGCGGCCGATCGTCGCGTGCACGATGCCGGCCTTGTCGACACGGAACTGCACCTGGCCCGCCTTGGCGTTCTTCACCGCGGTGGCGACGTCGGGCGTCACGGTGCCGACCTTCGGGTTCGGCATCAGGCCGCGCGGACCGAGGATCTGGCCCAACGTGCCGACCACGCGCATCGTGTCGGGCGACGCGATCACGACGTCGAAGTTCAGGTTGCCGGCCTTGACCTGAGCCGCCAGATCGTCCATGCCGACGATGTCGGCACCAGCGGCCTTGGCCTCCTCGGCCTTGGCGCCTTGCGCGAACACCGCCACGCGCTTGGTCTTGCCGGTGCCGTTGGGCAGCACGACCGCGCCGCGCACAACCTGGTCGGACTTCTTGGCGTCGATGCCCAGCTGTACGGCGACGTCGATCGACTCGTCGAACTTGGCCTTGGCGCACTCCTTGACCAGCGTCAGCGCGGCGTCGATCGCGTAGAGCTTGTTGCTGTCGACCTTGCCCGCGACAGCCTTTTCACGCTTCGTGACTCGTGACATGTCAGACCCCCTCGACCACGACGCCCATCGAGCGGGCCGAGCCGGCGATGGTCTTGACCGCGGCATCCAGGTCGGCGGCCGTGAGGTCCTTCATTTTGACCTTGGCAATCTCCTCGAGCTGCGCCCGGGTGATCTTGCCCACCTTGTCCGAATTGGGTTTACCGGAGCCCTTTTCGAGCTTGATCGCCTTCTTGATCAGCACGGTGGCCGGCGGCGTCTTGATGATGAAGCTGAACGACTTGTCGGCGAACGCGGTGATCACCACCGGGAGCATCAGCCCGGGCTCCATGCTCTGGGTCTGCGCGTTGAACGCCTTGCAGAACTCCATGATGTTGAGGCCGCGCTGGCCGAGCGCCGGCCCGACCGGCGGTGACGGATTGGCCTTGCCAGCCGGGATCTGCAGCTTGATGAAGCCGACGATCTTCTTTGCCATGATTGGCTCCTGTCGAGTTCAAACGCCTCGAGCCGCCGATCTTCCTGCTGCGCCCACCGATCTCAGGCCTGCGGTGCTCGCCGTACGGCAGTACGGCTGCGCTCCTCGACCTGACCTCAGCGGGCTCCCGACGGAATCTCGCCGACTCGCCAGCTCCTCGTCTCTTGCGACCCGTTGACTACCGCGCAAGCGATGCCGGGCCACGGCACATCGCTCGCGACAAACCTCAAACCTTTTCCACCTGCGAGAAATCCAGCTCGACGCCGGTGGCACGACCGAAGATCGTGACCGACACCTTGACCTTGGACTTCTCGTAATTCACTTCTTCGACCGCACCGTTGAAGTCGGTGAACGGGCCTTCCTTCACGCGCACGAGCTCGCCCACCTGCCACTCGACCTTCGGCTTCGGCTTGTCGATGCCTTCCTGCATCTGGTTGACGATCTTCATCACCTCGGCTTCGGAGATCGGTGCCGGGCGGTTGCGCGCGCCGCCGACGAAGCCGGTGACCTTGCTGGTGTGCTTGACCAGGTGCCACGTGTCGTCGTCGAGCACCATCTCGACCAGCACGTAGCCGGGGAAGAAGCGCCGCTGGGTCACGGCCTTCTTGCCGCCCTTGAGCTCGACCACTTCCTCGGTTGGCACCAGGATGCGGCCGAACTTGGCCTGCATGCCCGAGCGCTCGATGCGCTCCTTCAGATTGCGCTCGACCGCCTTCTCCATGCCCGAATAGGCATGCACGACGTACCAGCGCAGCGGATGCGCGCCGGTCGCGGCGGTGTCGGGGGCCAGTTGGGGATCAGTCATTCGACGTTCTTTCAGCGCTTCCAGCCGAGGATCAGGTCGTACAGCGCCCACTCCAGCGTCTTGTCGGTCAGCCACAGGAACAGCGCCATCACGACGACGAAAGCAAATACGTAGCCCGTCATCTGGATCGCCTCCTTGCGGCTCGGCCAGACGACCTTGCGCACCTCGCGCGCCGCGTCGCGGCCAAAGGCGATCAGCTGCTTGCCCGACTCCGAGACGAGGAACATGGCCGCGCCGGCGGCCAGCAGCGCCAGCAGCGCGACCACGCGAATCCACATGTCCTTCTGCCCGAGCAGATAGAACGCGACGATCGCGCCCAGCACCAACACGCCGGCCAAGGCCAGCTTGGCCTTGTCGGCGGCGGTAGAAACGGTCTCAACCGATGCGGGTGCGTTCATGGACGGTGCTGAGTACTGCGGATGGCGATTCCAGGTTGGCAGGGGCAGAGGGAATCGAACCCCCAACCTTCGGTTTTGGAGACCGACGCTCTGCCAGTTGAGCTATACCCCTGCGGCCGGAACCAACCTCACTCGATGATTTTTGCCACGACGCCGGAGCCCACGGTGCGGCCGCCCTCGCGGATGGCGAAGCGCAGGCCCTCCTCCATCGCGATGGGGGCGATCAGCTTGACGGTGATGCTGACGTTGTCGCCCGGCATCACCATCTCCTTGTCCTTCGGG
>DASTZF010000112.1:0-14114 GCA_035764445.1 Burkholderiaceae bacterium | reverse complement strand
CGCGGATGTTGTCGGGGGCGAGTTCGACCGCCAGCGACTTGCTCATCAGATTGACCGCGCCCTTGGTGCTGTTGTACCAGGTGAGGCCCGGGCGCGGGCGCAGGCCCGCCGTGGAGCCGATGTTGACGATGACGCCGCTCTTCTGCTTGCGCAGCACCGGCACCACGGCGTGCGTCATGTGGAAGATCGACTTGACGTTGATCGCGTAGACCTTGTCGAACGCGGCCTCGTCGACGTCGAGCAGCGGGCCGTTCTTGTGCGACCAGCCGGCGTTGTTGACGACGATGTCGAGGCGGCCGCCGAACGCCTTGAGCGTGGCGGCGACCAGCGCGTCGATGTCGGCGCGGCGCGTGACGTCGCACTTCACCGCCAGGCCGCTGGCGCCGAGCGGGCCGGCGACGTCCTTCGCACCGGCCTCGTTGATGTCGGCCAACGCAACCTTGGCACCCTCCTTGGCGTACTGGCGAGCGATTTCGGCGCCGAAGCCGCTGGCCGCGCCGGTGACGATGGCGACCTTGTCCTGCAGTCTCATGGTGTCTCCTTTGCGGGCTGCCGCAGCCCGGGCATGGCGCGATGGTATTGCAGGCGACGGTGGGCCGCCGATCACGCGCCCACGACCCGATCGGGGTCGCGCCGTGGGCCGCGGGCATCGTGCTCGCACTGTCGTGATGTCCGCTTGAATATCATGTTTTGCACGCTCGCAGAATGACAACCGTGACTCACCGCTGCGACGACGCGCCTGTCGGCGCATCGAAGTGACGCAGACGTGACAGCAGGCGACGCGCGCCGATTCACCTTTGGGACAGGTCGTGATTGCGAACGAAAAGATTCGTCGCTGCGGGTCGTCCGCGGCGTGCATGCGCGCCCAGAATCGACGCGCCGAACGCCGAGTGCTCTCGGTGGGGCCGTCGATCTCGGCAGCCAATCGTCCGAACAGGGAGACACACCATGACACGTCCATCGCGCACGCCTCGCTCGGGCCTTTGCCTGTGGATGGCCTCGGCCATCGTGCTGCTGACCGCCTGCGGCGGCGACGACGACACTCCTGCGGCAGCGCCAAAGGCACCGGATGTCGCGATGACCCAGAACGGCCCGGTGCAGGCGATCGATCGCCTCGGCGTGCGCTCGTACTTCGCCATCCCGTACGCTGCGCCGCCGACCGGCAACGCGCGCTGGACGCCGCCCGCGCCGCCGGCCCACTGGACCACCGCACTGGCGAACACGAAGTCCGCCGCGCCGTGCCTGCAGACCAGCGCCAGCCCGTTCCGGCTGAGCGGCGACAGCGAGGACTGCCTGTACCTGGACGTGCACGCACCCACCGGCGACGGGCCCTTGCCGGTGATGGTGTGGATCCACGGCGGCGCGTTCAACACCGGCGGCGTGGTGACCTACCAGGATCCGTCGGCGCTGGTGACCAAAGGGCTCATCGTCGTGCCGATCGCCTATCGGCTCGGTGCGATGGGCTTCCTTGGCCATCCGACGCTCGAAGCGACCGACACCAGCGTGGGCAACTACGGGGTCATGGACCAGCAGGCCGCGCTCGCATGGGTGCGCGACAACATCGCGGTGTTCGGCGGCGACCCCAACAACGTGACGATCTTCGGCGAGTCAGCGGGCGGCTTCAGCGTGCTGACGCACTTGGCGTCGCCGGGCTCGAAGGGCCTGTTCCACAAGGCCATCGTCCAGAGCGGCGCCTACGGCGTGAACGGGCAATTGAGCAAAGCCACGCTCGAGGGCAACAGCACGACGGTCGTCAACAACGCGCTCACCGCGGCCGCTGCTGCCAGTGCACCCGGCGTCAACTGCGGTACCGGCAGCGTGACCGCGGCGTGCCTGCGATCCTTGCCCGACGCAGTGGTGCGCACGCAGCTTGCGCAAGCGTTCAACGCCTCGATGGCAAGCCCGACGCCTTCGGTCGATGGCAAGGTGCTGCCCAAGACGATCAAGCAGATCTTCGTCGACGGCACGAACAACAAGGTGCCGGTGCTCAACGGCAGCAACGAGAACGAGTACACCCTGTTCATCGCGATCGGTGAGCTCGGTCGGCGCGCCGCCGCGGTGCCGCCGAACTTCGACCCGACCAACAAGTCGTTCCTGCTGAGCGCGGCGAACTATCCGGCCACGGCCGCGGGACTCGCCTTCGGCACCGGGGTCTCGACGACGCAGCTGACGACGGTGGACTATCCGTTGGCGAACTTCAGCGACGCAGCGCTGCAACCGCCTTTGGCGGCGAGCTCGCTCGGCACCGACGTGATTTTCGCGTGCAGCGGCTACAACGTGTCCAAGCGCGTGCAGGCGCAAGGCTCGCCGATCTACGCCTACGAGTTCCGCGACCAGAGCGCGATTCCCTCGCTCGGGCGCGACGCGAGCAACAACTACTACCTCAGCATGCAGCAGGGAGCGGCCCACTCGTACGAGATCCAGTACCTGTTCAATTTCAACGATGGGCGGCCCAGCAAGAACGCCGAGCAGGCCGCGCTGGCCGCCGCGATGGCGACCTACTGGACCAACTTCGCGCGCAGCGGCAACCCCAACGGCGCCGGTGTGACGACCTGGCCTGCATTCAACGAGGCGACCGGCGCGATCCAGAGCCTCGACGTCGCATCGGGTGGCGGCATCAGCAGCACGTCACTGACGCTGGCGCAGTTCGCCGCCAACCACAAGTGTGGCACCGGCATGACGTGGAGCGTGCTGACTTTCTGAGGCGCCCCGAAGTCAGCGCGGAACAGGCCTTCGCTCGCTCAAGCCGCGACTTGCGAAAGCTCGTGGGTGCGCATCAAGTCCGCCAACGTGGTAACCCGAAGGCTCCGCATGTCGTCGATGCAGCCGACGCAAGGCCGCATCGGCGTGACGTGGCTGCGAACCAGGACCACCGGCACCTCGGCGGCACGGGCCGCTGCGACCCCGTCGAACGAGTCTTCGATCGCCAGGCACTGACTCGCCGGCAGATCGAGCCGCTCGAGTACCCAGCGGTAGATGTCGGGAGCCGGTTTCTTCGAGGTGACCGCGTCGGCGGCGCCGATGACGTCGAACAGCGTCGTCGCACCCTCGCCGAGCGTGACGTCGAGCAACCGATGCACGTTCGCCAGCGTCGTCGTGGTCGCGATGGCCTGCTTCAGTCCGTGGTTGGCCGCCTCCATCAGCAGCCGCTGCACACCAGGGCGCAGGCCGATGCTGCCGCGGTCGAGCAAGTCGAGATAGTGGGCGGTCTTGCGTTCGTGCAGGCGCGCGATCACGTCGCTGGATTCGGGCGCCGCCGCAGCCACCGGGTCGACCCGCCACCACCACGCACGGATGCGTTCCTTGCCACCGGTGACGGCGAGCAACTCGGCGTAGAGTGCGCTGCCCCAGCGCCACGGCAGGCCTGCTTCCTCGAAGGCGCGGTTGAACGCGATGCGGTGGCCATGGTCCTCGGTCTCGGCCAGCGTGCCGTCGACATCCCAGATCAGCGCACGCAACATGACGGTCCTCCTACGGCGTTGAAGGGACTCAGCTGATCGTCACCCGCGCCAGGCCGGCGCCGATTCGCTCGGGTTCGAGCTCGCGGAAGTCGGCGATCGTGCGGTCGGGCCGGTCGGCGTCGGCGACATCGGCCAAGCCGTAGCCGTACGTCACCAGCCAAGCTTGCACACCGGCTGCGCGTGCGGTGCGCAGGTCGATCAGTGAATCACCGATCAGCGCAGCGTCGGAGGGCTCGACCTGCAGCGCATCCAGCGCGCGGTGCACGCCCTCCGGGTGCGGCTTCTTGACCGGCAGCGAGTCGCCAGCCACCAGCACGTCGAAGAACACGCTGATGCCGTGCCTGACCAGCAATCGATGCGCGAAGCGCACCTCCTTGTTGGTCACCACGCCCAACTTGACGCCTGCAGCGCAGAGCCGGTCGAGCATCGCGGTCACGCCCGGGTACAGGCAGCTTGCTTCGCCGCAGGCCGCGCCGTACTCGTACGCAAAGTGGTCCCACTGCGCGTCGGTGGATGCCTCGCCCAGCGCCTTGTCGAGCAGAGCGCGCGCACCGTCGCCGATCCAGCTGCGCACGCGCGCCGGGTCGACGGCGGGCCTGCCGAGCCAGCGCAGCGTGCGGTCGATCGCCAGCGTGATGTCGGGCGCCGTGTCGATCAACGTGCCGTCGAGATCGAACAGCATCGCACGCGGCGGGTTCGAGGCGCCGCGGTCGGCGATCTCGCGCGGCTCGGTCACGACCTTGCTCACAGCGCCACCAGCGCGCGTTGGCGCCGCTCCACCATGCGCCAGATGAACGGCGTGAAGATCAGTTGCATCGCCAGCTCCATCTTGCCGCCGGGCACGACGATCGTGTTGGCACGCGACATGAACGAGTCGTGGACCATCGACAGCAGGTACGGGAAGTCGATGCCCTTCGGGTTGGCGAAGCGGATCACGCAAAGGCTCTCCGAGGCCGCCGGGATGTCGCGCGCGATGAACGGGTTGGAGGTATCGACCACCGGCACGCGCTGGAAGTTGACGTGGGTGTGCGTGAACTGCGGGCAGATGTAGTTCACGTAGTCGGGCATGCGGCGCAGGATGGTGTCGGTCACCGCCTCGGTCGAGTAGCCGCGCACATGCTGGTCGCGCCACAGCTTCTGGATCCACTCCAGGTTGATCACCGGCACCACGCCGATCAGCAGGTCGGGGTAGCGCGCGACGTCGACCTCGGGGGTCACCACCGCGCCGTGCAGGCCCTCGTAGAACAGCAGGTCCGTCTCGCCGGGGAGGTCTTCCCACGGCGTGAAGGTGCCTGGCTCCTGCTTGTACGGTGCGGCCTCGACCGGGTCGTGCAGGTACTTGCGGTGGCGGCCGGTGCCGGTCTCGCTGTAGCTGCGGAACAGCTGCTCGAGCTCGGCGAACAGGTTGTTCTCGGGACCGAAGTGGCTGAAGTTGCGGTTGCCGTCGCGCTCTGCCGCGAGCTGGCGCTGGCGCATCTCCACCCGGTCGTAGCGGTGGAAGCTGTCACCCTCGACGACCGCCGCGCGCACCTTCTCGCGCCGGAAGATGTTGTCGAACGTGCGAGTCACCGACGTGGTGCCGGCGCCCGACGAACCGGTGATCGCGATGATCGGATGGCGCTCGGACATGAGGATCAATCCCTGAACAGGCTGCGCTCGGCGAACAGCGGCGTGCCGGGGTCGCGCGTCGACGGCTCGTGGTGGTAACGCTCGATGCGCTCGACCTCGCAACGGGCGCCGAACACGAAGCCGATGCGCTGGTGCAGCGACGACGGCTTGACGCCGAGCACCGGCTGCCGGCCGGTGCTGGCCCGGCCCCCGGCCTGCTCGATCACGAAGCCGATCGGGTTGGCTTCGTACAGCAGGCGCAGCCGCCCCGGCCGCGCCGGATCCTTGCTGTCGCGCGGGTAGAGGAACACGCCGCCGCGCATGAGGATGCGATGCGCCTCGGCCACCATGCTGGCGATCCAGCGCATGTTGAAGTCCTTGCCGCGCGGGCCCGTCTTGCCCGCGAGGCACTCGTCGACGTAGCGCGCGACCGGCGGCTCCCAGAAGCGGCGGTTGCTGGTGTTGATCGCGAACTCCTGCGTCTGCTCCGGCACCGCGAGGTTGGGGTGGGTCAGGATGAATTCGCCGAGGTTCGGATCGAGCGTGAAGCCGTCGACGCCGTTGCCGACCGACAGCACCAGCATCGTGGCCGGCCCGTAGATCGCGTAGCCGGCCGCCACTTGAGTGGCACCGGGCTGCAGGAAGTCGTGCTCTCCGACGTCACGGTTGTCCTCGAGCACGTCGGGCGGCGCGCGCAGGATCGAGAACACGCTGCCGACCGCGACGTTGACGTCGATGTTCGACGAACCGTCGAGCGGGTCGAACAGCAATAAGTACTTGCCGCGCGGGTAGGTGGTGGGGATCTGCCGCGGTTGCTCCATCTCCTCGGAGACCAGCCCGCCGAGGTGGCCACCCCACTCGGTCATGCGCAGGAAGATCTCGTTGGAGACGACGTCCAGCGGCTGCTGCAGCTCGCCCTGCACGTTGACGTCGCCACCGGTCTGCGCGCTGTCGTCCAGTCGACCCGTCGCGACGATGCGCGCGATCGCCTTGCACGCCAGCGAAATGTCGAGAATCAGCGCGTTCAGGTCGCCGCTGGCGTGGGGAAAGCGCCGGCGCTCCTCGATCAGGTAGCGCGTGAGCGTCCAACGGTGCTTGTGCTGCATGGGTGTCTCGCTCGGTGTTGTCATGCTCGTGCCGCGTCGCGAAAGTGCCGGCTGGCGCGGATGTCGGCCGCCGACAACGTCGCCAGGTCGTCGGCGCTCAGCTCGCGCTCGCGCTGCGCGAACAGGCGCGAGGCCTGGCGCAACCGCGCGCGGTCCAGCGCATTGCGCACGCTGCGCGCATTGGCGAAGTGCGGCTGCGCGACGCGCAGCGCGAGGTACTCGGCGAATGCCGCGCGCGCGTCGTCGTCGAAGTGATAGCTCACCTGTGCCAGCATGCGTTCGGCGATCTGCCGCAGCTCGGCGACGCTGTAGTCGGGAAACTCCAGGTGGTGTGCGATGCGGCTGCTGAGGCCGGGGTTGCTCCTGAAGAAGGTGTCCATGCGCTCCTTGTAGCCAGCCAGGATCACCACCAGGTCGTCGCGCTGGTTCTCCATCACCTGCAACAGGATCTCGATCGCCTCCTGACCGTAGTCGCGCTCGTTGTCGGGCCGGTACAGGTAGTACGCCTCGTCGATGAACAGCACGCCACCCATCGCCTTGTTGAGCACCTCTTTGGTCTTTGGCGCCGTGTGGCCGATGTACTGGCCGACGAGGTCGTCGCGCGTCACCGCCACCAGGTGGCCTTTGCGCACGTAGCCCAGGCGATGCAGGATCTCGGCCATCCGCAGCGCCACCGTGGTCTTGCCGGTGCCCGGGTTGCCGGTGAAGCTCATGTGCAGGCTCGGTGACTGCGCCTGCAGGCCGCGCGCGACGCGCAGCTTGTCGATCACCAGCAGCGCCGCGATGTCGCGGATGCGCTGCTTGACCGGTGCCAGCCCGACCAGGTCGCGTTCGAGTTCGTCAAGCACCGATTCCACCTGGCTTTGCGCCAGCACGTCGGCCACCGTGCGAGCCGGTGCGGCAGGCGGCGGCTCGGCCACGGCCGGCGCGGTGGTGCCGGGAATCGCGTACAGCGGCGCACCCATCGCGGATCAACCGTCAATAGCGCTGCGCCTCGGGCCGGTCGGTGGCGTAGGCGTGCACCGTGTAGCGCAGCGAGCGCGACGGGCCTTCCTGCCGCACCAGGCCGAACCCCGGTTCGTTCGGCGGCCGATTGACGATGAAGCTCATCGCGATCGACTCGACGCCGCGCAGCGAGTCGAACGCCATCAGCCGGATGTAGTGGTTCGGAAAGGTCTTGCGGCAGTGGTTCAGCTCGACCATCACGCCGGCGGCGTCGCGCAGGTCGAACAGTGGCATGCCGAACATCTCCCAGTAGGTGTTGCGCGGGTGCGGATCGTCGGTGTACTCGACGCTCCAGGCATAGCCTCGCTTCAGGCCGTACTCGATCTGCGCGGTGATCTCGGCGTCGCTCAGGTCGGGCAGGAAGCTGAACTGGCCCTGCGTGATGCGGCCGGCGGGGTTGGTGATCATGGTGAAGCTCCTCAGGCAGCCAGGGCCGGTGTCACCGCGTAGTCGCTGGTGTCGGTGGATGCGTAGTTGAACGAGACGTCCTTCCAGGTGTCGAGGGCCTGTTTCAGCGGCAGGCAGAACTGCGCCGCGCGCTCGAGGATCTGCGGTCCCTCGCGGGCGATGTCGCGACCCTCGTTGCGCGCCTTGACCATCGCCTCGAGCGCGACGCGGTTGGCCACCGCACCGGCCTGGATGCCGGCCGGGTGCCCGATCGTGCCGCCGCCGAATTGCAGGATCACGTCGTCGCCGAACAGATCGAGCAGCTGGTGCATCTGGCCGGCGTGGATGCCGCCCGAGGCGACCGGCATCACCTTCTTCAGGTCGGCCCAGTCCTGGTCGAAGTAGATGCCGCGCGGCAGGTCCTGCCCGTTGTACGACTCGCGGCACACGTTGTAGTAGCCCTGCACGGTCGCCGGGTCGCCCTCGAGCTTGCCCACCGCAGTGCCGGCGTGGATGTGGTCTACGCCGGCCAGCCGCATCCACTTGGCGATGACGCGGAAGCTCACGCCGTGCGTCTTCTGCCGCGTGTAGGTGCCGTGCCCTGCGCGGTGCAGGTGCAGGACCATGTCGTTCCTGCGCGCCCAGTTCGACATGCTCTGGATCGCGGTGTAGCCGATCACCAGGTCGATCATCACGATCAAGCTGCCGAGTTCCTTGGCGAACTCGGCGCGCTCGTACATGTCTTCGATCGTCGCGGCCGTCACGTTGAGGTACGAGCCCTTCACCTCGCCGGTGGCCGCGCTCGCCTTGTTGACCGCGTCCATCACGTACAGGAAGCGGTCGCGCCAGTGCATGAACGGCTGCGAGTTGATGTTCTCGTCGTCCTTCATGAAGTCGAGGCCGCCCTTGAGGCCCTCGTAGATCACACGGCCGTAGTTGCGCCCCGACAGGCCGAGCTTGGGCTTGGTGGTGGCGCCCAGCAGCGGGCGGCCGAACTTGTCGAGCCGCTCGCGCTCGACGATCAGCCCGGTCGGCGGCCCCTTGAACGTTTTGACGTAGGCCACCGGGATGCGCATGTCCTCCAGGCGAAGCGCCTTCAGCGGTTTGAAGCCGAAGACGTTGCCGATGATGCTGGCGGTCAGGTTGGCGATCGACCCCTCCTCGAACAGGATCAGGTCGTAGGCGATCCACGCGAAGTACTGCCCGGGCGCGTTGGGCACCGGCTCGACTTTGTAGGCCTTGGCGCGGTAGCTGTCGCAGGCGGTCAGGCGGTCGGTCCACACCACCGTCCAGGTGGCGGTGCTCGACTCGCCAGCTACCGCGGCGGCCGCCTCGACCGGGTCGACACCCTCCTGCGGCGTGATGCGGAACAGGCAGATGACGTCGGTGTCCTTGGGCACGTAGTCGGCGTTCCAGTAGCCCATCTGCCGGTACTTCAGGACGCCAGCGCTGTAGCGCCGCTTCTGGTCGCGAATCTCGGTGGTGGCTTCCAGCGCGCCGGGTTCGAAAGGCTTGTTCATCCGGTTTCTCCGTCGATTGGTGTCGACTCTAGGCAGCGCTCGGAATAAATAAAAGTTAGACTTCCAGGGGTGATCTGTTTAGCTTTTCCTTAAATGGCGGTGACGTTCCGGCAGCTGCGGGTGTTTGCCGAGGTGGCACGCCAGGGCAGCGTTGTGGCCGCGGCCGGGACGCTGCACCTGACGCCGCCCGCGGTGTCGCTGCAGATCAAGGAGCTCGAGTCCCAGGTCGGCCACGCTCTGTTCGACCGCAGCGGGCGCGCCCTGTCGCTGTCGACCGCGGGCGAGTACTTCCTCGTCTATGCGCGACGGCTGCTCGCGACGCTGAAAGAGGCCGAGGACGCGATGGCGCGCTTCAAGCGCCTCGAATCGGGACGGCTGACGATCGGCATGGTCAGCAGCGCGAACTACTTTCTGCCGCAGCTGCTCGCGGTGTTCCATGGCGAGCACCCGCAGATCGACGTGCGGCTCAAGCTCGGCGGGCGCGAACAGCTGGCGGCGATGATGTCGGCCAGAGAAGTGGACCTGTGCGTGATGGGCCGCCCGCCGGTCGACTTTCCAAACCGCGCCGAGCCCTTCGCGATGCATCCCCACGTGCTGGTCACCGCGCCGACGCACCGCTTCGCGCAGGCCGAGAGCGTGCCCGCCGCGGCGCTGGCCCGGGAGCCGTTCATCGTGCGCGAGCCAACCTCGGGCACGCGGTCGGCACTGCAGGAATACCTCGACGAGCATCGGCTGAAGCCGACCTTCGTGATGGAGATGGCCAGCAACGAGGCCATCAAGCAGGCGGTGATGGCGGGCATGGGCGTCAGCCTGCTGTCGCTGCACACGATCGGCCTCGAATGGAAGAGCGGCCTGATCGCCGTCCCGACCGTCGAGGGCCTGCCGTTGGTCAGGCGCTGGAACGTCGTCCACCAGGCCGGCCGGCAACTGTCACCGGCGGCCGAGGCGTTCCGCTACTTCGTGCTCGAGCGCGGCGAAGCGCATCTGGCCGAAGTGTTCGGGCGCTTCGGCAACTAGCGCGCTGCGGCTGTCCGACCGATTGCAAGGCCAGGCTTGCTGTGCGAGCGCGCGTGACACAAACAGGACTGCGGACATTCGCAACGAATAGCCTTCACCACTGGACGCGTTGAGTTCGGAACTCGGACGAGATCGAGCCCGGTGTTCATCCTGTCGGCCACAGCCATCACACCCTCAGCAGCCGCTTCACGGCCCTCTCATCCCATTCAATGCCGTTGCCAGGGCGGTCGGGGACGATCACCGCGCCGCCGCGCACCTCGAACGGCGCCGCGAGGAACGGATGCGCCCAGTCGCGCCATTCAAGCCAGTCGGCGGTCTCGGTAACGCGCAGCAGGTGCGCGCTGACCTCGGGATACAGGTGGCTCGACAGCGGCAGTCCAGCGGCTCCAGCGATCGCGGCGCAGCGCAGCCAGCCGGTCACGCCACCGATTCGCATCAAGTCGGGCATATACAGGTCGGCCGCCTGCGCCTGCACCGCGCGCCAGAAGCCGCGCGGGCCGTACAGGTTCTCGCCGATTTGGATTGGCGTCTTCAGTTCACGCGCCAGCTGCGCTGACCCTTCGAGGTCGTCGAACTGGATCGGCTCCTCGAACCATTGCAGACCCTGGTCATCGAGCGCGTGCAGCCGCAGCAGCGCCTCGCCGCGGTCGAGGCCCTGGTTGAAATCCGACATGAGCCGCACATCGGGCCCGATCGCCTCTCGCACGATGCGCACCGCCTCGAGGTCCGCGGCCAATGTCGTGCGGCCGAAGCGCATCTTTATGGCGCCGAAGCCTCCCTCTTCGATCAACCCGCGCGCCTCCGCCGCCAACTCGCCGGGCGGCAGCAGCCACAACCCGTTTGTGTTGTACGCACGAACGGGACCGACGCTGCCCCCGAGGCACACCGCCAGCGGCTGGTTCGCGGCTTTCGCGAACGCGTCCCAGATCGCCATATCGAGCCCGGCGGCGGCGATCAGGCTGACCCCTTCGCGCCCGTGCAGATGCAGGGCTTGCATGCTGCTGCGGAACGCGTCGATCGGCGCCAGTGGTGTATTGGCCAGCCGCAGGGCCGCCGCTTCGATGGCCGGCACGATGTAGCGCGCCGACCCGAGGACATACGGCTCGAGGTAAGCACGCCCAACGATGCCCTCGTGGGTGCGCAGATCGATGAGGATGAACGGCCAATCGGTGAAGCGCCCGACGACGGGGTTTGAGACGATCGGCCGCCGCAGCGGCGCCGCAACGACCCGCAGTTCGACGCTGTGAAGTGTGAGGCGGGCGGGGGCAGTCGGCATGGCATCGCTCCGAAGCAAAGGCCACGACGTTCGGATAGCGTGAGCCTGCTGTCAAGAGATCCGGAAACAGCGAACCTCGCCTTGCACGGCCTACGCCACCGGACTCGCTGAGCCTTTTGGCGGACTTGAGTGCACTGGCCTATGGCCCAAGTCAGCGCGCGTACCACAGCGCCGCGAGCCCGTGGCAAACGCTGCCGCCGAGCACGAACAGATGCCAGGCGAAGTGCGCGTAGGGCAACGCGGAGTCAAGCAGGAACAGCGCGGCGCCGAGCGTGTACGCGAGCCCGCCCGCAAGCAACAGGCTCAGGCCCACTGTCGACACATGCGCGATCAGCGGGTCGGCGGCGAACACCACCAGCCAACCCATCGCGAGGTACAGCGACGTGGACCACAGCGGATGCGCCAAGCGATTCAACAGCTTTGCCGTCGACCCGAGCAGCGCGATGCTCCAAACCACGCCGAACAAGGCCCAGCCCAGCTCGCCGCCCAAGGCACCGAGCGCAAACGGGGTGTAGCTGCCGGCGATGAAGAGGTAGATCGCCGCGTGGTCAAGGCGGTTGAACAGCGCCTTGGCGCGGCCGAGCGGCAGCGCGTGGTACAGGGCCGATACACAGTACAGCAAGAGCATGGTCGCGCCGAATACGCTGGCAGCGACGTAGTCAGCACTCGCCGCGTCGCGGCGCGCGCAGCCGACTAGGAGAATCGGCAGCGCGGTTGCAGCGAGCAGCACACCCAGGCCGTGGCTGACGGCGTTGGCGATCTCCTCGCCCAGCGTTTGCGCACGTGGCTCGCCGAGACAGCTCGAGAGCAGGTCGAGGGGCTTGTTCAACGGGTGTGCAGGGCTGTACCCGGTTCAGGCCTCGAACAGTTGTCGCCGTCCGAAGCCCTGGGCGTTGTCGAGGAAGTAGAGCCGCGCAATCCGCAGCCGGTACCACTGCACCCGAGCCAGTGCCTGCGCGATCGCCGGCGCGGCCACGGCCGGCTGCACGAACGGGAACTTCTCCCCATAGACTTGCATCGCGTGGGGCCGTTGCGCGGCGGCCAGCGCGTCCACCGACCCCTCGAGCTGCACGCCCCGGATGCTGCGCCAGTCGGTCACCTCGGAGTGGATCGTTGCCGCGCAGCGCGCGTCGAGCGCAAGCTGCCGCGCGTGACGGCTCGCCGGAGACGACACGAAGATCAGATCGTCGCCATCGCTCGCATAGAACACCGCCGCTGCCCACGGGCCGTCGCTGCCCTGCGCGGCCAGCGTCATCACATGGCGGGAGGTGATGTACTGCGTGACCGAGCGCGGCAACTCCAGCGTCACGGCCCAGCACCCTCGGCGCCGTCGTCTTCGTCAGCCTCGGCCGGCTCGTGCAGGCGCTTGAGGCGATAGGCGAGCTGCGGCCGCCGCAGCCCCAGCATGCGCGACGCGGCCGAGAGGTTGCCGTGCGCCTTGTCGACCGCGGTCTCGATCAGCATCGCCTCCACCTGATCGAGCGTCATCACGCCGTTGAACACTGCCTCGCACAAATCGTGGCCGGCCTGCCAGCGGTGCAGGTCGAGGTTGCCGTCACCGTCGAGGCCGAACTCCTGCGCCTGCGAGTCGCCGCAGCGCGTGAACAGGTGGCTCACCTCGATGCTCGAGCCGTTGGGCGCGAGGATGACGCCGCGCTCGACCATGTTGCGCAGCTCGCGGATGTTGCCCGGCCACGGGTAGGTGAGCAGCGCGCGCTTGGCCTTGTCGGTGAAGCCGCGCAGCTTCTTGCCGTGGATCGCCGAGTGCTTCTCGAGAAAGCACTTGGCCAGCAGCGAGATGTCCTCCTTGCGCTCGCGCAGCGGCGGTATGTGGATCTGGAACGGATTGAGCCGGTAGTACAGGTCGGAGCGGAAACGCCCTTCCTTCACCAGTCCCAGCAACTCGGTGTTGCTGGCGGCGACGACGCGCACGTTGACGCGCCGCGTGCGGTGGTCGCCGAGGCGCTCGATCTCGCCTTCCTGCAGCACGCGCAGCAGCTTGCTCTGCGCGGTGAGCGGCAGGTCGCCGATCTCGTCGAGAAACAGCGTACCGCCGTCGGCGCGCTCGAAGCGCCCTGGTCGCGCCACTTGCGCGCCCGTATAGGCACCGCGCTCGACGCCGAACAACTCCGACTCGACCAGCTCGTTGGGGATCGCCGCGCAGTTCACCGCGACGAACGGCCTGTCGCGACGCGCGCCCATCGCATGCAGCGCGCGGGCGAACAGCTCCTTGCCGACGCCCGTCTCGCCCGACAGCAGCACGGTGATCTGGCTGCCACCCACCTGGCGCAGTAGGTCGAACGCTTGGCGGAAGCCCGGCGAGGTGCCGAGCATGTCGGCGGGCAGCTTCTCCTTGTCGGCAATCGTCGAGCGCAGCTGCACCACCTGAGTCTGCAGATCGATCAGCTGCTCAGCTATCGACTCGGGACGGAAGAAGCGCTCGTGCTCGGCGGCGTCGTCCCATTCCTCGACCGGCTTGCCGATGATGCGGCAGTTGGCGTTGCCCATGGCGACGCACTCGACTTCCTTGTACAGCACCGGCCGGCCCATGAAGGCCGAGGTATAGCCGCAGGCATAGCCGATCTGCGTCCAGCACACCGGCTCGTTGTGCTGGCCGTAGTGGCGCCGGTGCCATTGCCCCTCCCACGAGTTCTCCCACAGGAACTCGCCGTAGAAGCGGCCGGCCATGCGGTCGAGCTGCAACTGCACCGGCGTGACGTGCACGATGCCTTCG
>DASTZF010000111.1:0-13873 GCA_035764445.1 Burkholderiaceae bacterium | reverse complement strand
CGCACGGCCTGTCGATCGACCGCGCCCGGCTGCAGGCGACGATCGGCGCGCTGTTGGTCGGCGCGGCGTCGCTGCGTGTGCTGCGGCGAGCGCGGTCGCGTGAGCCAGTCGGCGTGCGCGGACACGGCGGCATCGCGCTGTGGTCGTTCCTGATGACCACTGCGCACGGTGCCGGGCTGATGCTGGTGCCAGCGCTCGTGCCGCTGTGCCTGGCCGACACGCCGGCGCGCGCGATCACCGCGTCGGGCTCGCTGCCGCTCGCGCTGGCGGCAGTGGGCGTGCACACCGCGGCGATGCTGCTGACGACCGGCGCCATCGCGAGCGGCGTGTGCCGCGCGGTTTCGCTGCACCCTCGCCTGCTCGATGGCACCGCGGCCCGCCACGCCAGCACCGTCGCGATCGCGCTGACCGGTGTGGCGTTGCTCACCCTCTGAGGGGGGCGGTGCAGCGGTAGTCCCTGCCCCGCGACGGCACCTCGTTCGCGCATGGTGCAGGTGCGATGTCACCGCACCGCCTAGCTTCAGATGCAGTCGTCAGGTGTCCGTGAGCCCGAAGGCCACCGCGCCCACATCGACCCTCTGCAGCGCGGCCCCCTCGGCGCGCGTGCGCTCGAAGGCCGCGTCGCCAAGCGCCCCACGCGCCAGCGTCGCCGCGCGCTCGAGCGCTGTCGCCTCGTTGACCTCGAGTGTTTCGCGCCGCGCCTCGTACTCGGCTTGGGCATAACCTTGCAGTCGCGCCGACGACCTGGGTCGCTGTTCGAGCACCGCCAGCAGCGCCAGGTAGGCGGCCGTGGCGTGAGTCAGCTCGAACGCGGGCGCCTTTTGCCACGCCGCCTGCAGCACCGGGCGCGCCTGCGCGGCGTCGCCCAGCGCCAGCCAGGCGGCGCCGAGGTTGATGTGCGCGAACGTCAGCAGATCTTCATGCCGCGTGCCGTGCAGCGCAGCGACCAGTTCGCAGCCCAACTGCGCCGCGCTGCGCACGTCGCCGGCCGCGAGCTCGGCATCGATCAGGTTGCCCACCGCGGTGAATGCCACACTGCCGCGCGCACGGTCCAGCGTGACCAGGTCGCGACCGCGGCGCAGCGCCTCGGCGGTGTTGCCGCTCATGCGCGCCACCCATTGCGCCGCCTCGGTGACCCACAGCCGACGCTGCGCAGGCCAGTGCGGATCCTCGATGGCCTGCGCTTCGCGCAGCAACTCGGCTGCGCCGGCGACGTCGTCGATCTGCGCCGACGCGCTCGCGGCGCGGGCCAGTGCGTGACAGAGCAAGAACCGATCGCTCTGTGCGGCAACGAGGTCGCGCGCGAGTGCGACCGCGCGCAGCGCGGCGTCGCGTGCCAGGTGCTTCTGCGGATTGGCCCACACGCAACTCAGCTCGAGCCACACACGAAACGTCAGCGCCGCGGGGATGGTGTCGGACGCCGCGGTCAGCTGGCGCACGCACGCGTCGGCCAGCGCCATGCGCTCGGCATGCCCGGACGCCGGCACCGCGCGCAGCAGCGTGGCGCCGATCGTCAGCTCGAGCTCGGCGTCGCCGACTGCGCGCGCGTGCGTCAGCGCATCGCGCGCGTTGTCGAGGTCGAGCTCGAGCCGCGCCAACCAGTCGTCGACGCCCTCGTGGCCGCTGAAGAAGTCGTCGTAGGCGCCCTCCAGCATCACCGCCATCGCGCGCGCGTGACGGCGCTGCAGCTCGTCGCGCTCACCTGCAGCCTCCAGCAGTTGCAGCGCCAGCGCACGCGGCGAATCCAGCAACCGATAGCGCGGGATCTCGTCGTCGCCGAGCGCCACCACGGCGACCAGCGAGCGTTCGACCAGGTCGTCGAGCGCGTCGAGCACGCTCCATTCATCGAGCGCGTCGGCGCCGCCGCCATCCGGATCGGCGAGCACCTGCTGGATGAATTCCAGCGCTGCGCTGCCGGCCACCACGCCGAGACGACGGAACACGCGCTGCTCGCGCGGCGCCAGCAGCCCGTGGCTCCATTCGAGCGCCGCCCGCAGCGTGCGCTGCCGCAGCGGCGCATGGCGGTCGCGCCCGGTGGTCAGCAACAGCAACCGGTCCTGCATCGACGCCAACAGCTGCTGCAGCCCGAGCAGCGCCACGCGCGCCGCGGCCAGCTCGATCGCCAGCGGCAGGCCATCGAGCGCGCGGCAGATGTCGATCACCAGCGGCGCAGTGGCGTCGGTGAGCGCAAAGCGCGCGTCGGCCGCCTGCGCGCGCTCGACGAACAGCGCCACGGCGCCGTAGGTCAGCGCTTGCGCGGCGGGCAGCGCGGTGGCGGGCACCGCCAGCGGATCGATGCGCACCACGCGCTCGGCCGCGAGCTTCAATGGCGCCTGGCTGGTCACGACGACGTGCAGGCCGGGAGCCGCGGCGAGCAGGTTCTGCACCAGCGACGCGACGCCGTCGAGCAGGTGCTCGGCGTTGTCGAGCGCGAGCAGCATCGACAGCGGCGCCACCGCACCCGTCAGTGCCGCCAGCGGCTCGATGCCCCGGTTGTCGGCCCCCAGTGCCACCGCCACCGCAGCGGGCAGCGCCGCGGCATCGGTCACCGTCGCCAGCTCGACCCAACAGACCCCCTGCGGAAAGCGCGCACGCCGCTCGGCCAGCAGGTGTGCGGCCAACAACGACTTGCCGATGCCGCCGGCACCGACGATGCTGACCAGCCGATGCGCATCGATCAGCGCGCCGCAGACGGCCACGTCGTTCGCGCGCCCCAGCAACTCGGGCATCGAGGCCGGCAGATTGGTGCGCGGTGCCGGCGGCTCCAGCGATGCCGCTGCAGCGACCGCGTGCGGTTCGTCGCGGCGCGCGTGGCCTTCAGTACCGGTGACCAGACGGGCGACGAAGCGGTAGCCACGGCCGGGAATGGTGGCGATCACCTCGTCACCGAGCACCTTGCGCAGCGCGCTCATCTGTGCCGCGAGGTTGTTGTCCTGCACCACCAGGCCTGGCCACACGAGCTCGATCAATGCCCGCTTGCCGACGAGGCGGCCGGGGCGCTGGGCCAGCGCGAGCAGCAGGTCGAACGCGCGCCCGCCGAGGGCCGCCGGCACGCCATCGACGAGCAGCCGGCGTTCAGTCGTCTGCAGTTCGAACCGCCCGAAACGCAGCGGTGCATCGGCCACGGATTGAGTCATGCGCGTGGCGCCGGCCCGCAAGGCGGCCGGCGACCGGGCCAGCTTAGCAGTTGCGCACGGCCTCGCACCGGCACTGTGGCGATCGCGCCGACCGTTGCAGCGTTGGCGGCCGTTGATCAAGTCGCCGCGCAAACGGGCTGGTTGCGCAAGGACGATCAGTCCCATAGCAAGCCCGGTCAGGACGTTGCGCCTTGCAGCCGGCACGATGGGCTCTCATCAACAGGGAGAAAGCGATGTCCGCACGAGCTCCTCATTCATCGATGCCCGCGAGTGAACCGTTGATCGCCATCGCGCACGCGATCCGGCAGCGCGAGCGCTCAGCCGTCGAGACGCTCGAGCTTCATGCCCAGCGCATCGCCAAGCTCAATCCGACCTTGAATGCCATGGTCGCGCTCGATCTCGAGAGCGCACACCAGCGAGCGCGCGAAGCCGACGCCGCACTGGCGCGTGGCGAGACTTGGGGCCCATTGCACGGCGTGCCGTTCGCGCTCAAGGACTGCCACGAGGTGGCGGGCTTCCCCACCACCGTGGGGGCGCCGATGTTCGCGCGGTACCGGCCGGCCCGTGACGGCGCGGTGATGCGCCAGCTGCGCGCCGCGGGTGCGATCGTCTTCGCGCGCACCAACGTGGCGGAGTACCTGGCCGACTATCAGTGCGCGAACCCGGTGTATGGTCGCACGTCGAACCCCTTCGACGCCAGCCGCACGAGCGGTGGTTCCACCGGTGGCGCAGCAGCCGTGGCCACCGGCATGACGCCGTTCGACGTCGGCACCGACCTCGCAGGCTCGGTGCGCCTGCCGGCCGCGTTCTGCGGCGTGTACGGACTCAAGCCCACCGAGCACCGCATCTCGGCGGCTGGTGTGCACCCGAACCCGCAAGGCCATCCGCGACAGGTGCGAGCCTTGTCGTGCGTGGGACCGCTGACGCGCAGCGTCGACGACCTCGCGTTGCTGATGGAGGTGCTGGGCAAGCCCGGCGTCGAGGACGTCGACGTGCCACCGGTGCCGCTGCGCGAGCCCGAGCGAGGTGCCGCGGGGCTGCGCGTGGCGTACGTGCCGTCGCTCGACGGTGGGCCGGTGGCCGCGAGCAGCACTCAGGCGGTGAAATGGGCCGCCAAGGCGCTGGTGCAGAGCGGCGCCATCGTCGAGGAAGTGGCCACGCCGCTGGCCGAGCTCGCGGACGATCTGCGCGCGCATGGCGAGATCGTCGAGATGATGCTGGGCGCCTTCCGCGACTCCAAGAAACCCAAACCGACGTTCGAAGACCACTTGCGAGTCAGCGCACGGCGCGACGAGCGCACCGCGGCACTGGAGCGGTGGTTCGCACACTGGGACGTGTTGTTGTGCCCGGTGGCGATGACCAACGCCTTCAAGCATTGCGAGACCGGCGCGCAGATCGATGTCGACGGCAAGCTCGAGCCCTACATGCGCCTCGGCAGCCATCTCGCCGCGTTCAACTACACCGGTCACCCCGCGCTCTCGGTGCCGGCAGGCTTCGACGATCAAGGCCTGCCGCTCGGCGTGCAGCTTGTCGCGGCGCGCTGGCACGACGGCAAGCTGCTCGCGCTGGCGCGCGCGCTGCAGAATCTGCGGCGCTGAAGCTCGCGCCTGCAGCCATCACCGGCGCGGCGGTTTACGCTCTCGGTCCGGGCCGCGACGCGGCCCGCCGGCTGGAGGTTCGCGATGAGCACGTCGCTTCGCCCGTTGCTGTTGGCTGTTTCGCTGCTGGCCGCCTGCGGCACGCAGGTCGTCAACCCCGTCACCGGCAAGAGCGAACGCACGGTGATGGACGAGCAGGCCGAGATCGCCGAAGGCGCCAAGGCGCACAAGGAGGTGCTGCAGGAGTACGGCGCCTACGACAACGCCAAGCTGCAGGCCTACGTCAACGACCTCGGCCAGAAGCTCGCCGCGCAGTCGCACCGCGCGAACCTGAAGTGGACCTTCACGGTGCTCGACAGCAAGGAGATCAACGCCTTCGCGTTGCCCGGCGGCTATGTCTACGTGACGCGCGGCATCATGGCCTACCTCGAGAACGAGGCCGACCTGGCCGGCGTGATGGGCCACGAGATCGGCCACGTCACCGCGCGGCACGGCGCGCAGCGCGCCACGCGCCAGCAGACGGCGGGCATCGGCGTCATCGCGGCCACCGTGCTCGGCGCCGTGCTCGAGGCCGGCGGCGTGGGCGGGGCCACCAACATCGCGAGCCAGGTGTCGCAGAGCGCGGCGGCAGGCTACATCGCGTCGTACAGCCGCGATCAGGAGTCGCAGGCCGACGAGCTCGGTGCCGAGTACCTGTCGCGCAACCGCTACGACCCGCAGAACATGGTCGACGTGATCCAGGTGCTGAAGAGCCAGGAGCAGTTCGCTGCCGACATGGCGAAGGCAGAGGGCCGTCAGGTGCCCTCGGCATCGAACTGGCTGTCATCGCATCCGGCCAACGACAAGCGGCTCGCCGACATCAAGGCGTTCGCCGCCAAGTACAAGGCCCAGGCCGGTGGCTATGCCGACGACGGCCGCGCACGTTACCTGCAGGCGATCGACGGCATGACCTTCGGCGACAGCCGCGAGCAGGGCGTCGCGCGCGGGCGCAACTTCTATCACGAGAGCCTCGGCATCGCGCTCACCGCGCCGGAAGGCTGGCAGATCGACAACACGCAGGAGGCGATCGCGCTCGTCAACGGCGCCGGCGATGCGGGCCTGATCGTGCGGCTGGTGCCGCCGAAGGCCGGCAGCACGCACGACGAGGTGATCAAGAACGTCATCAAGCCCACCGACGGCCGCAGCGAGAAGCGCACCGTGCACGGCTTGGCCGCCACGCACTTCAGCGGCACCTATCGCAACCAACAAGGCCAGAGCCGGCCGGTGACGGTGACGCTCGTCACCGGCCCGGGCGACCGCATCTACTGGCTGCAGTCCGTGGCCAAGGATGCCGCGGCCCGCGAGCGCGCCGAGGCCGGCTTGACCGAGGCCGAGTCGTCGTTTCGCGCGCTCACTGCGGCCGAGCGTGCCGCCGCCAGGCCGTGGAACGTGCAGACGGTGCCCTACCCACGCGGCGGCTTCACCGAGTTGGCGAAGTCGTCGGCGCTGCCGGCAGCCAGGGCCGAGGCCGCGCTCAAGCTGCTGAACGGCGTCTACGGTGGCAGCACGGAACCGAAGGCCGGGCAGCCGGTGAAGGTCGTACGCTGACGCACGAACGGCGGTCGCTAAACCGCCCGCGCTACGGTTTGCGCGCCTCTCGCTGGTAGCTGTCGATCTTCTTCTTCAGGTCGTCGAGTTCGTCGCACGGCAGCACGCAGATTGCCTGCAGCGCCTTCAGATGCTCCTGCGCCTGTGCTGGCTTGCCGACGATCAGGTAGGCCTCGCCGACGTATTCGTGCGCGCCGCGGTGCCGCGGGTTCAGCTTCAGCGCGCGCTCATAGTGGACGAAGGCCCTGTCCATCTGACCGTCGTTGCGATACGCGTAGCCGAGGTAGTTCTGTATATCCGCATTGCGCGTGTCGCGCAGCGCAGCCGACGACAGCGCCTTGATCGCGTCGGCCCACCGCTTGTCGTCGATCGCCTTCTTGCCAGCCACCACGTCGGGATCGGCCGAGGGTCCGCTCGGATCCTCGTCGGTCGGTTCGGCGAGCGCCGCCGGCACGCCACCGAGCAACGCGGCGAGGAGCGCCATCGCCGCCAGCAGCGGCGTCGGCGCGCCCCCGACCGCGTTCTTCACGTCAGCGCTGGGCCAGCTGTGCGTACGGGCGCATCTCGCGCACCTCGGGTCGCGCGCCGTCGCCCTGTTGCGTGAGTTGCTCCAGGGCACGGCTGTACTGCACCACCTTCTTGGCGTCGCCCACCGCGGTCGCCGCCTTGGCAGCGCCATACCAGCCGCGCAGCCGGTTCGGCGCGTTCTTCATCGACACCTCGTACTCCTTCAGCGCCGTGGCGGCGTCGCCGTCAGCCAGCAGCATGTCGCCCAGCAGCTCGCGCATCGGGTAGAGGCGGTTCTCCATCGCAACGTGTTTCTCGGTGCCGTCCTCCAGGTCGGCGGCGGCGCGCATCAGCCTCAGCCCCTCGGCCTTGTCGCCCTGCGCGCGCGTGGTCCACGCCTGCGCGCCGAGCACCTGCACCTCCACCTGCTCGGCCCAGTAGCCCTGGTTGGCCTTCAGCAGCGCGGCGCGCAGTTCACCCAGCTTGGCGATGTCGGCCTGTGCGGCAGCCACGTCGCCCAGGCGGGCGGCGCCCATCGCGCGCGCGAAGTGCGTGATGGCCTCGGCCGGCGCGAACGGCAGGTTCTGCGGCTGCAGCTTGGCGGCACCGGCCCAGTCCTGGCGCTCGAGGTAGTAGCGCGCGGGCACCGCGGCCCGTGCGGTGCTGCCCGCCGAGACCACGCCGATCACCTTCTTGATGGCGGCGTTTTCGTCGATCAGCGCTCTGGCCTTGGCGTCCTGCCCGAGCTGCAGGTAGGCGTACTGCATGAAGTCGTAGGCGTGCGGCACGCCGGCCAGCACGCCATCGAGCTTGGCCTGCTGCGCGTACTCGTTGGCCACCTTGATCGACGCCAGGTTCGAATCGATCGACGGCTGCCACATCCCGACCATCGAATAGATGTGCGAAGGCATGTGCTGCGCGTGCGGCGCCGCCGGCGCGACCTTGGCGTATTTGTTCGCCGCCGGGATGCCGCGTTGCGCGATCGGCGCGAAGTCGAACGAGTGGATCAGGTAGTGCGTGATGCCGGGATGGTCGGGGTACTTCTTGTCAAGCGGCTCCAGGATCGCGACGGCCTGCGTCAGCGGCGCCATCGACTTGTGATCGAAGATCTCGTTGAGCGCCAGCGCGTGGAACACCTTGGCTTCCACGTCGTTGGGGTACTTGCGACTCAGCGCGCCCATCGCCTTCTCGTAGTTTCTGGTGCGCGTGTCCTGATCGACCTTGTCGTAGTCCTTGTAGAACTCCTTCAGCGCCGCGAGCCAGTCGCGCTCGCGCTGCGTCTTGGCCCCGATCGCCTCGCCCTTCTCGACCGCATCGAGCCCGCGCTTCAAGGTGGCCGCATCGAACGGGCCGACGAGCGGGTTGGGCCGCTGGCTGATCGCGATGCCCCACCACGCGATGGCGCACGTCGGATCGGTCTCGGGGATCGCATTGAACGCTTTCACGGTCTCCGGAAAGTAGAACGAATGCAGCATCGCCAGCGCCCGGTCGAATTGCTGCTGCGCCTCGGCCGTGCACGACGTTTTGAACAGCACACGTCCGAGTTCACGTCGAGTCTTCTGCTCGGCGTCGTCGCTGTGCGCGAGCGCCACGGGAGCAAAGGCGGCGATCAGGCTCGCCGCGAGAAGCTGTCTGCTGTGCCTCATGTCGATCCCCTCCACAACAAGGTTGAGGAACGGCGCCCGGCGTGTCGACTGCGGTAGAGAAACCGGACGCCGCCCGCGAATGACTTGGCGAGCACCCACGACGTCTGGGTGAAGCGGGCTACCCCCAGGCCACTTCGGTGCACCATCGTGCTCCCTTTCGCTGCCGAACACCAGGGGCGTTGCGGCTGTCATCCCCTGCAGAGATGACCGCGCGGCAGCCAGCTCAGGACGCCTCGCGCTGCCCCACGGGCACCCCGAGTTGCCCCAGCGTGCGGTCGACCGCGTCGGACCAGCCGCGATTGGCAGCCGGGCTGGCCGGACTCGGGTGCAGGATCTGCGCGACTTTCATGCGGCGCGCGAGCGCCGAGGCGACGCCATCGCCCTGCAGCACCGTGCGCAGGCAGCGCTCCGCGAAAGTGCCCACGCCGATGGCCCATTCGGGTTGCAGCGCACTCAAGGCGGCCGCGAGGTGGCGATCGCACGCCTGCGTGACCGCGTTGCGCACCTGCGCCGGCAGCTTGTCGGGCGTGAAGTTGCGGCCCGATGCCTCGAGGAAGACGAGCGGGCAGTAGTTCAGCACGAACCAGTCGCGGAAGAACGCCGGGGCCGGCCCGAAGCGCAGCTCGGCCCAACCCCACAGCCGCCGCCCGCTCACTTCGGAGCGCGGGCAGTCGAAGCCCTCGATCGGCCGCTTGGGGTGCTCGTGCGCTGGCCGCTCGATGCATGCGTGCAAGCCCATCCAGTCGCGCACCGCAGCCACCTCGCCGAACGGCACACCGGTTTGCATCATCCCGAACGGGCCCGGATTCATGCCGAGCAGCACCACGCGCTTGCGCGAGGTGCCGTAGCGCGTCACGTAGGCATCGTATCCCGCCCACGCGTACTGCAGCGGGTCGTACACGTGGGTGATCGGCGCCGCGAAGCGCAGCGTAGTCAAGGTGTGCGACAGCTCGCGGGCCGAGCCCAGCAGCTGGTGTGCGATCGACGAACTCATGGCTCAAGGGGCCCCGAGCGGGCGGCCCGCGAGCCTAGCATTGGCGGTTCGGTCGCCTGATCGGCGGCCACGGCCACCTGTCGCTGGTGGCGCAGCACCGCGACAAGGTACTCGACGAGTTGCTGGCGCGCTCGCGAAGGTCAGCGTGACTTGCGCACCGGCGGACCGGCCACGATGGTCACGTGGCGCTGCGCGCCGTCGGTGCCGCGCACGAGCAGGCGCAGCTTTTCGCCGGGCGGCACCTGCACCATCGCCACCACCTCGCGCGCGTTGGCGCCTGCCAGCGGCTTGCCCTGCGCCTGCAGGATGACGTCCTCGACCTTCAGGCCGCTGGCTTCGGCAGGCGACCCGGGCTCGATCTCCTGCACCCACACCGACTTCAGAATCGGCTTGGTGTAGCTGCCGTCGACCTCGACGTACACGGTGAAGCCGAGGCGCCCGCGATCCGGATCGATATCCACCGCGGCAGCAGGCTGCATCGGCAGCAGCAGCGCCATCGTGCAGATGACAGCCCACGCGGTACGCAGCAGACCCTCGTGCATGCAATCTCCGATCGAGCGATGCCCAAGCTTACCCGCTACACGTTGCCCTCGCGGCACAGCGGCGCAAGCGGTCGATCCGATTGGTGAACAAGCTGGCACTGGCGCCGGGTGTAGGCTTGGCACCCTCTCGCCGAACCCTGTCGCACGACTGACCTCATTCATGCCGCTACCGCCACCCGACTGCGCCCGCGAACCCTCGCACACGCGCTCCATCACCATCAGTGCCTACGCCCGCAGGGACGGGCTGTGGGACATCGAGGGCCACCTCACCGACGCTTGGCCACACCCGGTACCTTGCGCCGGCGGCATGCTGCCCGCGGGCGAGCCGATGCACTCGATGCGGCTGCGCTTCACGGTGGATCGCAGCGCGACCATCGTCGCCGCGCTGGCCGTCACCGATGCGGGCCCCTACGGCCCCGCGTGTGGGACGATCGCCCCCGACTACAGCCGGCTCGCCGGCGTGCGCGTGGGCCGCGGCTACCGCGATGCGATCCGCAAACTGTTCGGTCGCACCGCCGGCTGCACGCACATCAACGAGCTGGCCGGCGTGATGGGCAGCGCGGTGCTGCAGGCGCTGTGGGACGACATGATCCAGAACCCCGACGAGAGGCCGTTCAGCATCGACGGCTGTCATGCACTGAAGTCCTCGGGTCCGCAGGTGGCGAAGTTCTATCCGCGCTGGTACCGGCCCGAGGCCGAAGGCGCCTGACGGGGCCAGCCACGTCACGCGAGCAACCGACGGACCGATGAACCACACGGCCGACCCTGCTCCCGAGTGGCAGCAGGCCATCTTCCAAGTGCTCAAGCGCGGCGGTGTGCGCCAGATCGCTTACGTGCCGGACGCCGGGCACTCGCATGCGATCCGCTGCGCCATCGCGGACCCCGAGATCGACGACGTCGTGCTCACCACCGAGGAAGAAGGGGTCGCCCTGGTCGCGGGCGCGTGGCTCGGCGGGCAGCGCGCCGTGCTGCTGATGCAAAGCAGCGGCGTCGGCAACTGCATCAACATGTTCTCGCTGCTCAGCGCAGCGGACTTCCCGTTCTTCACGCTGGTCACGATGCGCGGCGAGTACGCCGAGTTCAACCGCTGGCAGGGGCCGATGGGCAAGGCCACGCAGGCAGCGCTCGAGTTGATGGGCATTCATGTGATGCGTGCGTCGCACCCGGAAGAGGTCGAGCCGATCGTCGGCGCCGGCCTCGACGCCGCCTTCGAGGGCGGTGACCGGGTGGCCGTGTTGCTCGGGCAGAACCTCATCGGCCGCAAGCAATGGGATCGCAAGTGATGGCGACGGCCGCATCGACCCGGCGTGCGGACCGACGCGAGTTCGTTGCGCGCCTGCTGGCTGCAACACCCGATGCGCTGGTGGTCACCGGCCTGGGATCGGCGGCCTACGATGTGTTCGCGGCCGGTGACCGCGACCTCAACTACTATCTCTGGGGCGCGATGGGCGGTGCTGCATCGCTCGGGTTGGGTCTCGCCCTTGCGCAACCGAGCAGATCGGTGATTGTCATCACCGGCGACGGCGAGCAGCTGATGGGCATCGGCAGCCTGGCGACGATCGGCGTCAAGCAGCCCCAGAACCTGACGATCGTCGTGCTCGACAACGGACACTTCGGAGAAACCGGCATGCAGCCAAGCCACACCAGCCAAGGCGTCAGTCTGGCAGCCGTGGCCAAGGGTTTCGGGATCGCCGATGCGCTCGTCTGCGACAGCCTGGACGGCTGTGCCGACATCGCGCGCCGGATCCTGGCCCGGAGCACGACCACGTTCGTGCAGGTCCTGGTCGATGCGACGGAGCCGCCGCGCGCGCTGCCGCCGCGAGACGGTCCGTTCGTCAAGAACCGTTTCCGCGCCGCGCTGGGCCTGAAGCCGTTGTGAGGCTGGCGATGCTTCCTCCCAAAGACCGACTCACCATCTGCTTTGCCCACGGCGCGTATCGCATGGCCGAGCGATTTGCGCTGCGCGACACCGGCATCGCGCACGTCGAGGTGCGCACGGCCGACGAGCTGACGCGTCACCTGCCCGCAGCCGACGTGCTGGTGGTCTCGATGCTGTGGAAGAACGATCTGGCCGGCAGCGCCGCCAAGCTGAGATTCATCCAGTCGATCAGCGCCGGCACCGATCAGTACGACAAGGGCCTGTTGCGTGAGCGCGGCATCCGGCTGGCCAGCGCCGCAGGCGTCAACGCGCAGGCGGTGGCCGAGCACGCGATGGCGCTGGTGCTGGCGCTCGCCCGCCGCCTGCCCGAGGCGCGCGACAACCAGCACGCCAAGCGCTGGCGCGCGATGATTTCGGAGATCGCCACGCGCGAGGATCAGCTCACCGGCAAGACCCTGCTGATCATCGGTCTGGGCCGCATCGGTGCACGGCTGGCGCGCCTGGCCAAGGCGTTCGACATGCGCGTCGTCGCCGTCAAGCGCAACCCCGCGAGCGCAACCGGCGGCGCCGACGCGGTGTACGGCATCGACCGCCTGCGCGAGCTGCTGGGGCAAGCCGACGTGGTCGCGCTCACCTGCCCGCTCACGCCCGAGACCGAGCATCTGATCGATGCCGCTGCATTGGCAGCGATGAAGTCGAGCGCGCATCTGATCAACGTGGCGCGCGGCCGTGTGGTCGACGAGTCCGCGCTGATCGATGCGCTGCAGCAGCGGCGCATCGCCGCCGCCGGCCTCGACGTCACGCGCGAGGAGCCGCTGGCCGTGTCGTCGCCGCTGTGGACGATGCCCAACGTGCTGATCACGCCGCACACGGCCGGCGAGACCCAGTGCTACGAGGATGCGGTGATCGACATCCTGCTCGACAACCTCGACCGCTTGTGGCGTGGCGAAGCGGCGCTCAGAAACCAGATCGTGTGACCCCGCAATCGAACTCCCTCGCCTCGCCCGAGCCCCACTCACGACAATTCTCGACACACGAACCCGTGCTCCCCAGCCTGCTTCACTGCCTGCAAGCGCCCGTCGAGGCGGAATCGGTCGAGTCGGCCACTGAGTGGGTGCAGCACTGGCGTGGCTGGGCGGCCGAAGGTTGGCCGGCGTTCGAGCTCGCGCTGCGCGCCGGCTTCGCAGCCGACCGCGTGGCGTGGGCGTTTGCCGGTGGCTATCAGGCGGCCCTTCGCGCGATGGCCCCGGCCATCGCTGACGGCGTCATCGTGACGCTGTGTGCGACCGAGCAAGGCGGCAACCAGCCGCGCGACATTCAAACGACGGTGACTCCCGACGGTGCGGCGGTTCGTTTGAACGGTCGCAAGCGCTGGTCGACCTTGGCGCCGGTCGCCAGTCACCTTCTCGTCGTCGCGATCGACGGCAGCGACGAGGCACGCGCGGCCGCCGCGGCCAAGGGCCACCCGGTGTTGAGGCTGGTGCGCGTGGCGACCTCCACGCCAGGCGTGCTGATCCAGACCATGGCGGCGACCGCGTTCGCACCCGAAGTGCCGCACGCCGAGATCGAGCTTCAGGCCATCGGCGTGACGCGTGGCGACGTGCTGCCCGGTGATGGCTTTGCACAGTACCTGAAGCCGTTTCGCACCGCCGAAGACCTGTTCGTCAACGCTGCCTGTCTGGCGTACCTGATTCGCGAGGCCCGCGCGCATCGGTGGCCCAGCGCGCTGATCGAGGCGCAGCTCAGCGCGCTGTGTGCACTCGGCGCGCTGTCGGGCCAGCCGTTCGACTCGCCGGCGGTGCATCTGTCGCTCGCCGGCACACTCGACGCCGCCGCGCGGATCTACGAGGCGGTGGATGCGCTGTGGCCCGACGCGTCTTCGAGCGCGCCGGCCGAGCGTCGCTGGCGGCGCGATCGGGCGCTGTTCGGAGTCGCGTCGAGCGCGCGGGCGCAGCGCACCGCGCGGGCGTGGTCGGCGCTGTC
>DASTZF010000110.1:0-4819 GCA_035764445.1 Burkholderiaceae bacterium | reverse complement strand
GCGACAGAGCGCCTGGCTGTACGGGCATGATCTCGACGCCGACCTGCGCGCCGCGTTCGACGGTTGGGATGCGCGCGTGCTGCAGCTGATCGATTCGGCCAGCGAGACGATGCGCTGGGCGCTGGTCGATCGCGAGCCGCTGCCGCGCTGGACCGACGGCCGCATCACGTTGCTCGGCGACGCGGCGCACGCGATGCTGCCGTTCTTCGCGCAGGGCGCGGCGCAGGCGATCGAAGACGCCGAGGCGCTGGCGCACTGCCTGCGCGGCCGCGACCGCGACGCGTTGCCGGCCGCGCTGCTGCGCTACGAGGCGCTGCGCCGCCCGCGCGCGAGCCGCGTGCAGGTGATGAGCCGGGGCCGCGAGGTGCGCAACCACCTGCCCGACGGACCGCTGCAGCGCGAACGCGATGCCGAGCTGGCGCGCGGCGATCCGCTGCGCGACGCCGCCTGGCTCTACGGCAGCGAGCACGAGCCCCTGGCGCCTGCCGGGCACTGACGCCGGCGCTCGGTTCGACCGCGCACCGTAAAATGCTCGCCTTTGCCGGTGACGAACCCGACCATGCCGCTGTTCTGGAAACCGTACACGTCCGAGATCACGCAATTCATCGAGGAGATGAAGGCCAAGAAGCCCACCCTCGAGGCCGAGCAGCGCGCCGGGCGCGCGCTGCTGTGGGACCGCGACATCGACCGTGACGAGCAGGCACGCTACCGCGCGTCGCGCGTCGCGCAGCAGCCTTACGTGTACCAAACCACCCCCGGCAAGTAAGCGCTGCCCGTGGACGAATCGGTCGCGCTCGAAGACAGCGCCGCGTCGACCGCGGACGCCGCGATGCCGGTCGACGGCGTGGCGGTCGCGCGCCTGTACGGCGAGCCGCTGTTCACGCTGCCGCAGGACCTGTACATCCCGCCCGATGCGCTGGAGGTGTTTCTCGAGGCGTTCGAAGGTCCGTTGGACCTGCTGCTGTACCTGATCCGGCGCCAGAACTTCAACATCCTCGACATCCCGCTGGCCGACGTGACGCGCCAGTACCTCGAGTACGTCGACCAGATCCGCTCGCGCAACCTCGAGCTCGCCGCCGAGTACCTGCTGATGGCGGCGATGCTGATCGAGATCAAGTCGCGCATGCTGCTGCCGGTGCGCAAGAGCGAGGACGGCAAGGAAGCCGAGGACCCGCGCGCCGAACTCGTACGCCGCCTGCTCGAATACGAGCAGATCAAGCTCGCCGCCGCCAAGCTCGACGCGCTGCCGCTGGTGGGGCGCGACTTCCATCGCGTGCAGGTGGCGCAGCCGCTGGTGCACGAGTCGCGCCTGCCGCAGGTGACACCCGAAGACCTGCGCCAGGCCTGGGCCGACATCCTGCGCCGCGCCACGCTGAAGGCGCACCACCACATCACGCGCGAGCAACTGTCGGTGCGCGAGCACATGAGCATCGTGCTGCGCAAGCTGCAGGGCCGCAGGTTCGTCGAGTTCCTCGATCTGTTCGACGCCGACGCGCCGTCGCCGGTGGTGGTGGTCACCTTCATCGCGCTGCTCGAGCTGGCGCGCGAGAGCCTGCTCGAGGTCACGCAGGCCGAGGCGTTCGCGCCGATCTACGTGCGGCTGGCGTACCAGCCGAGCTGAGTGGTCGTCTGCGATCCGTCTATTCAACGTTGGGCGGCCAGGGGTCACTTGCTACGATTGACAGCGACGGGAGGCCGCTGTGCGCACGGGACTCTTTCTCCTCGCCGGAATCTTGCTGCTCGCTGGCTCGCTCATCCTCGCTCGGCTGTTTGGTGACAACTACCCGTCCGCCAATGCAGTAGCGACAGGCGCCTTTCTCTTGCTGTGGCTTGCCTTGACCGGCTTCAACATGTGGATCGGCGTGTCCAAGGCTGGTTACTCCGTGGCCGAGGAACTGCCGGTGTTGTTGCTGCTCTTTGGCGTGCCCGCTGTAGTGGCTGTCGTGCTCAAGTGGAAAGTTATTTGAGCCGGCCGCCTAACCGTTCGCTGTACACCGACGCGCTAGGGCCGGCTGCGCCAGCCTCCGCGCGCGAGTGAGCTCAAACTACAAGGGCTTCCCCATCTGTCAAGCAAGTGGTCTCCTCGAGCCGCGCAGCGGCTCGATTCACATCTGAGCTTGCAGCTTCAGCGCGTACGCACAAGCACGTTGATTCGATCGAGCAGGTGCGGACTGAACAAACTACAACCGGTCATCGATGCAGCGAGCTGGCGCGCTGCGGACCCTGATGCAAGACGCACGCGGGCGACCCATTCGTTAGCCGGCGGTGACTTGCACCGCCCCAGAGCTCAACGGTCACTGCCCGCGCAGGTCCAACCCTTGCTCATCAACGCTTGACGTGCACGCGGGTGAAGGTTCGCTACGCCGGCATCTTGAAGGACTCGCCTCGATGCAGCAGCGCCCAGGCCAGCCGAGCGTTCTTCGCCGCGATCGCAACCACGGCCTTCCAGTAGCCGCGGCGCTGCTGCAACGCCAGGGCCCAGCTACTCAAACCGTCGCTTCTGCTCTTGGCCAATGCCAGCACCGAGCGTGCTCCGAGGATCAGCAAGCTGCGCAGGTAGCCGTCGCCGGCCTTGGGTGTTGCGCCCCAGGCGCGTCTTGCCCCCGGAGCTGTACTGCCCCGGTGTCAATCCCAGCCAGGCGGCGAACTGCCGGCCGCAACGGAACTCGTGGCCATTGCCGATCATCGCCACCACCGCGGTGGCGGTGGTCGTCCCGATGCCGTTGAGCTGCATCAGCTGCCGTGTACGCGTGTCCTCTCGCGCGATCTGCGCAAGGTGCCGGTCGTACGCGCCGATGCGCTCGTCGAGCCGGTGCAGCTCGCTGAGCAAGTCCCCGATCACCGTGTTGGCCCACCCGGGCAAGTCCTCCAGCAACCCGGTGGCTTGCCGGCGCACCGTCTCGGCCTTCAGCGGCAGCACGTGGCCGAACTCCGCCAGCAGCCCGCGGATGCGGTTGATACAGGCTGTGCGCACCTGCACGAAGCCTTGCCGCGCGCGATGCACCATGAGCTGGCTCTGCTGCTGCGCGCTCTTGAGCGGCACGAAGCGCATGTTCGGGCGCTGCACCGCCTCGCAGATCGCCGCGGCGTCGGCCGCGTCGGTCTTGCCTCGGGTGCCGCTCATGCGGTAGGGCGTGACGAACTTCGGGGCGATCAGCCTCACGCTGTGGCCGCGCGCGGCAAACAGCCGTGCCCAATGG
Source organism: Burkholderiaceae bacterium (assembly GCA_035764445.1). Taxonomy (GTDB): domain Bacteria; phylum Pseudomonadota; class Gammaproteobacteria; order Burkholderiales; family Burkholderiaceae_C; genus JAEUPI01. Next base: position 1,619 of record DASTZF010000110.1, on the reverse strand, counting down.
TGTGCCCCGGTGCACGCCTCCATCGCCACCGTGCACGGCGGCAACGAAGCGATCAGCTCGTGCAGCCTGGCGCGCGGCACGGCCGGGCGCACCAGCACGGCCTTACCCGACTCATCCACACCGTGGACGGCGAACACGTTCTTGGCGAGATCGATGCCAACGAAGACAATGGCCATGGACTTCCCCTTCTGAAGTGAGTTGATGAGACACAGCACTTCCCATCGTGGCACTTCGTTGCCGTACGCCGCAATTCAGCGGACACCTCGGGACGGGGAAGTCCCTTGCATTCGTTAGCCCCGCGCGCGGGTGAGCTCAAACGTTGGCCGTCAAGACTCGCCGCGTGCTGTCCTTCACCTCACTGCTGTCCGAGGTTCGCACCTGCACGGTGTGCAAGGGTCTGCCCCTCGGCCCGCGACCCGTTCTCCAGCTTCACCCCGCGGCACGCATTCTCATCGCGGCGCAAGCCCCAGGTCGCACGGTGCACGAGACGGGTTTACCGTTCAACGATGCGAGCGGCAACCGGCTGCGCAGTTGGCTTGGCGTGGCCCGCGAGCGGTTCTATGACCCGCGGTTGTTCGCCATCGTCCCCATCGGACTGTGCTATCCCGGCAAGGGCAACTCCGGCGACCTGCCTCCCAGGCCAGAGTGCGCTCCACGATGGCGTGCGCCACTCCTTCGAACCCTCACGCGCTTGAGGCTCACGTTGGTTATCGGTCAGTACGCCGCCGCGTACCATTTTCCCGATGAGCGTGCAGGGCTCACGGCAGTTGTCCAGAACTGGCGTACGTACTGGCCGACAGTCGTTCCGCTGCCGCACCCGAGTCCTACCAACAATGGTTGGTTTGCCCGCAACAGGTGGTTCGAGCATGAGCTGGTCCCGCCGCTACGTGCTCAGGTCGACGACGTACTGCGCGATGACGGCTGACCCTCGCTGCACATCTGCTCCGAAAGGAAAACGGCGCACGTGCACGTGCGCCGGCTGCGGATCGGACTGTCGCGACTATTGCAGCAGAGCGCCCTCGGGTGAGCAGTTGAGCGGGGCCCCACGCACTGCGGGCTCGGTCGTCTGCTTGCAGACGCTCGGTTGGTAGTAGGGGCCATCGCGGTTGTTGCCAGTGCAGTACACGCCGTGCGTCGACAACTCGACCGACGGCACGCGGATGGCCTCGCGGCCCGGCGTGTTGGTGGCCATCACGTTGTTGAATTGGCCGTTCGCGAACCCGACGTTGTGGACCTCACCGGCTACCACATTGCGTTGCACCGATTGGCCGCTGGAGTCGACGAACGTCACCGTCTGCACCAGGTTCACGCCCGCGCGAGCACCGCTGTAGGCGGCACGATCGATGATGGTGCCGCGCATCAACACGTTGCGCACCGCCACCGCTTCACGAAAGGGGACGTTGGCCGCCTCGTCTGCGAGCAGCCCGGCTTGGATCTCGACGGCGCCGTGGCCGGTGCGTGAGGACGTCGCGAACGTGTTCCGAAAGTCGTACGGCGGGCTCAATGTCTGCACGTCGCGGATCAGGTTGTTCTCGATCAGCACGTTCTCGACGCCGAAGGTCTGGTATGCGGCCTCACGCGCCAAGTACACGCCGGCGGCGTGTGGCACGTTGTCGAGC
>DASTZF010000109.1:0-16351 GCA_035764445.1 Burkholderiaceae bacterium | reverse complement strand
GGCGGCGCGCGAACTCGGCGAGCACCGGCATCACGATGCGCCGGCCGTAGGTGATCGGCATGTTGATGCGCAGCGTGCCCGACGGCGCCGCGCGCACGCCGGCGGCCTCGGCCTGCAGGTCTTCCACTTCGGCGAGCACGCGCTCGCACCGGCGGAACAACCGCTCGCCGTCGTCGGTGAGGCTGACGCGCCGGGTCGTGCGGTGGAACAGCTTGACGCCGAGCCCGGCCTCGAGCCGCGCCACGCTCTTGGCGACGGTGGACGGCGAGCTGCCGAGGTCGCGCGCCGCCTCGGAGAAGCTGCCGCGGCGCGCGGTCTGCGCGAACGCGAAGAACTGTTGCACGCCGCTCACGAGGCCGCCGACGCCGTTTTCGATATTTGAGACAAAGTGTCGGCAATGATACGGCACTGCAGGCCATTGTCTTCGCTGCGTCACGCCACGACACTGTCGATGTCCCAGGCGCCTTCGGACTCCACCCACCCCCACGAAGCAGGAGATCCGACATGAGAGTGATCGAGCAGACCCGTCCCGAGCCGACCCCGATTCCCGGCGTCGAGCACACCACCTATGCATGTGGCGACCACGGCTTGAGCGAGCTGTCGCTGTGGCGGCAGACGCTGGCGCCGGGCGCCGCGACGCCGCCGCACCGGCACGACTGCGACGAGGTGGTGCTGTGCATCGCCGGTGCCGGCGAAGTGCACGCCGGCGGCTTCAAGAAGGCCTTCGGCGCCGATTGCACGGTGGTGCTGCCGGCGCACCGCGACCATCAGATCTTCAACGTCAGCTCGGTACCGCTGGAGATCGTCGGCGTCTTCGCCGCCACGCCGGTGGTGACGCGCTCGCCGGACGGCGTTGCGATGGACCTGCCGTGGCGCAGCTGAATGCGCCGCGCACTGAAACGCTGCGGCGGGCCCTCAGAGCGCCGCGGACAGAAACCTGCGAATCGATGGCACCACGCGGCGCGGGTTGCTGACCAGGAAGAGGTGCCCGTCGTCGACGACTTCGAGCCGCGCGCGCGGGATCAGCGTGGCCAGGATGTGCGCATTGATCACCGGCACCAGCGGATCGTCGCGGCCGGCCAGCACCAGGGTCGGCTGCGGCAGCAGCGGCAGCCACGGCAGGCTGCTCCAACCCCAGAACGCGAGCTGCTGGTACAAATAACCGAGCCAGTGCGGCGAGCGCGAGCGCTGGCTGTACTCGCGCACGATGCGCGGGTCGCGGCGTGCCTGGCCGCCGTAGATGTCGGGGGCGATGCGCTCCAGGTGCGACGCATCCCGGTAGCGGCGCGGATGCAGCAGCCGCGCCAGCGCGAACGGCGAGCCCGGCACCATCGTGACGCCGGCGGTCGTGGCCACCAGCACCAGCTTGCGGCAGCGCTTGCGACAGGTGAACGCGAACTGCTGGGCCAGCGCTCCGCCCCACGACAGACCGAGCACGTCGACGGGGCCGCTGTAGCCGAGCTCGTCGAGCATCCGCTCGGCCAGGCGCGCCAGGCCGCGCAGACGGTACGGCAGCAGCGCTCGCTCGGAGCCGCCGGCCCCCGGCACGTCGAACACGATCGTCTCGATGCCGCCGAGCGCCTGCGTCAAGGGCTCCAGGATCTCGAGGTTGGCACCCAGGCCATTGAACACCAGAAGCGGCGGTCCCTTGCCGCGCGTGACGCCCACCCGCAGGGACTGGCCATCGACGTTCACCCGTCGGATCTCGGTTTGTGCCATGGCCCATCATCGCATCGGGCTACCCTGCGACCCGGCCAAGGATTCCCCAGGGTGTTGCAACGGCAACGAAAGTTCGCGTGCGCACGCCGAGGCGCGTGGCAAGGACGCCTCAAGGCCCAAGACCCGCAACGCATCGCGCCTCCTCTACCCACTGGCGCGCAACCAGCCTACAGTCGTTTCGAGAGCCGCACGAAGTCGGTCAGGAGCGAGACATGGTCAAGCGTCGCAGCAGCAGCGAGCCCGACACGTCGGGCGCGCAAATCGCCAGCATAGAAACCGAGCAGCACGCCATCGAAGCTCCGCACGAGACCACGGGTGCCGGCCCGTTCGGCATCGACATCGCGGGCCTGGCGAGTGCATCGACGCAGCTGTACGGCGAATGGGCGCGCATCATGCTGGGCCTCAGCGAGCGCGAGCTGCCCGCCAAGGACTCGCGCTTCGCCGACGCCGCGTGGCGCGACCATCCGCTGTACCGGCGGCTCGGGCAGGGCTACATGGCGTTCTGCGACGCGGTCGACCAATTGGCCGAGAACCGGCCCGACTGGCGAGCGCGCGAGCGCGCGCGTTTTCTCAGCGGCGTGATCACCAGCTCGCTGGCACCGACCAACACGCTGCTCGGCAACCCAGCCGCGCTGAAGCGCGCGATGGAGACCGGCGGTGGCAGCCTGATCGACGGTGCCAAGAACATGCTCGGCGACATCGTGCACAACAAGGGCATGCCGAGCCAGGTCAAGCCCGGCGCCTTCAAGGTCGGCGAGAACCTCGCGGCCACGCCGGGTGCGGTGGTGTTCCGCAACGAGATGGCCGAGCTGATCCAGTACCAACCAACCACCGCGCAGGTGTGCACGCAGCCGACGCTGATCATCGTGCCACCGATCGGCAAGTACTACTTCCTCGACATCGCGCCGCAGCGCAGCTTCGTCGAGTACGCGCTGTCGCGCGGGGTGCCGGTGTTCATGACCAGCTGGCGCAACCCGACCAAGGAGCACGGCCACTGGGGCCTCGACGACTACGTGCAGACCTGCCTCGACCTGGTCGACGCGGTCGGCGAGGTGAGCGGCAGCAAGCAGGTCAACACGCTGGGCATGTGCGCCGGCGGCATCATCAACACGCTGATGCTCGCGGTGATGGCCGCACGCAAGGACACGCGCGTCGGCGCCGCCGGCTTCGGCGTGATGCTGCTCGACTGGGGCCGCGAGGCGCCGATCCAGACCTTCAACGCCGCTCCGCTGCTGGCGATGGCGAAGAAGAAGTCGTCGTCGAAGGGCATCCTGCCGGCGAGCAGCCTGGCCAGCGTGTTCTCGTGGATGCGCCCCAACGACCTGGTGTGGAACTACTGGGCCAACAACTATCTGATGGGCAAGGACCCACCGGCGTTCGACATCCTCGCGTGGAGCGTCGACGGCACCAACCTGCCAGGCAAGCTGCATGGCCAGTTCCTCGACATCTTCCAGAACAATCCGCTCGTCGAGTGCGGTGCGCTCAGCGTGCTCGGGGTGCCGATCGACATCGGGCGCGTGCGCATCGACGTCTTCGCCACCGGCGCGCTGACCGACCACCTGACGCCGTGGAAGGTGTGCTACCGCTCGGCGCAGCTGTTCGGTGGCAAGTGCACGTTCGTGCTCAGCAACTCCGGTCACATCGCGAGCCTGGTCAACCCGCCGGGCAACCCGAAAGCGACTTACTGGGTCGGCCCCGAGCCAAAGCTCGAACCCGATGCCTGGCTCGAGAAGGCGACCAAGAAGACCGGCACCTGGTGGGAGGTGTGGGCCGACTGGACGATTGCGCGCGGCGGCGCCATGAAGGCGGCGCCCAAGTCGCTGGGCAGCAGGAAGCATCCGCCGCTGGGCGCGGCGCCGGGGGAGTACGTGCTGCAGCGGTCGTGACGCTCCGCCGATGATGGATCTCGATCGCAAGCGCGGTTGAGAGCGTGCAGCCGACGCGGCCGGTTTGCGAACGTTTCGCGGCTTGGCGCCGAAGCGCTGGCGCATCGGGTCGATCGTCCGCTCACTCGTCGCCATCGCGTGCCCGATCCTTGATCGGGCCGGGTGAAGGCAGAATGGCTGCCTTGAGGACCCGTTGAAGTCGAGAATGGGCAATCGGCTGTCCGTGGCGTTGTGCGTGCTCGTGCTCGGCTTGGCCGGTTGCACGCAAGCGCCGCCACCCGATCCGGATGTCCTGCGCTTCAGCGCGATTCCGGACCAGCCTACCAGGCAGGTGATCCAGCAGCACGAAGCGCTGATGAACCGCCTGTGTGCAACGATCAGGCGATCCTGCCGCTGGGTCGCCGCCGAGAGCTACGAGTCGCTGGTCGAGCGGCTCGGGCGCGGTGAGGTCGACGTGGCCTACTTCGGCGGCGTCACGTTCGCACAGGCACACGTGCGTCACGGCGCGGTTCCGCTGGCGATGCGCGACATCGACTTCCGCTTCACCTCGGTGATCGTCGTGCGCAAGGACGCCCAGGCGCACGATCTCGATGGGCTGAAGCAGGTCCGCTTCTCGTTCGGCAACCGCAGCTCCACATCGGGCCACCTGATGGCGCGGCAGCGCCTGCTCGACCAGGGCGTGATCCCGGAACGCTATTTCGCGAGCGTCGCCTTCACCACCGACCACGACGCCACGCTGCGTGCCGTGGCCAGCCGCGACGCGGATGCCGGCTGCGTCAACGCGAGCGTGTTCTACCGACGCGTCGCGGCTGGCGATCCAGCCGCGGCGCTGCTGCGGGTGGTCTGGCAAACGCCACCCTTCACCGACTACGTATGGGCCGGCCGACGCGAACTGTCGGCGTCGCTGCGACAGGAGCTCATCGACGCCTTCCTCGACCTGGACACCAGCACCGACACCGATCGCTCGGCGTTGCGCGCCGAAGGCGCCACGGGCTTCGTGCCCGCGTACGCGTCGGACTTCGACGAGGTGCGCGCCGTGTTGCGCTCGCAGGGCCTGCTGTGAAGCAGACGCACCCGGTCAAGCGCGAGCTGTGGCGTCTGCTCGGCGGGGTCGCGCTCTGCACGCTGCTGGTGCTGGCCGCCTATCTGCTGATGAGCGCACAGCTCGACCGCTTGCGCCGCACGCAAGAAGAGTTCCACGCGCTGGCGCTGAGCATGTGCGCCGAGCTGAGCAGCACGCTCGCGTCGATGACCTCACCGCAAGGGATGACATCCGGCGCCTTCGAGCGATTCGATGATGAGGCCGCCTTCGTCGCTGGCGTGACGCGCGACTTCGGCCGCGCGCAGGCCACGCTCGGCGCGTTGCTGGCGCTGCACCGCAAGGAGTCGGCACCGGAATTCGCTCGCACCGTGGCGCGACTGGCTCGTGCCAGCGACGAACTGAAGACGCTGGAACGCCTGCATCGCGGCGAGCCGCTCGCGTTGGCACGCATCGTCAACTTGCAGCCGTTGTACGCCACGGTGGTCGTGCAGCAGACCCAGCGCCTGCACGAGCAGGCGAGCCTGCATCTGCGCGCTCGCCAGGCGCTGGCCGAGCGCGTGTTCGTCGCGACGTTCGCCCTCGTGTGCGCGGCGCTGGGCCTGGCTCTGGTCTTTCAGCTGCGTCGGAGCCTGCGCGGCATCGACGAGATCCTGGCGCAGGAGCAACGCGCCCGCGAGCGCGCGGTCGCGGTGCTGGCGGCGGTGCCGGACCTCTGGTTCGTCCTCGATGAGAAGGGATGCTTCCTGGAGGTGAGCGATGCCGCTCACCGCGACCTGCAAGGTTCGTGGGACACGCTGAAGGGTAGGCCTCTGGAGCTGGTTCCCGCGCCGACGGATCCGACGGTTGCGGCCCCGCTGCTGTCGCCGTCGCAGCGCCGACTGCAAGCGCTCGAGTACGAGGTGGCCGCGGATCGAGGCGGGCCACGCGCGTTCGAGGCGCGCCTGGTGCCGACGAGCGGTGACCACTGGCTTTATCTCAGCCGCGACATCAGCGAGCGCAAGCGCGCCGAGCTGGCGTTGACGCGCAGCAAGGGCGAGCTCGAGCGGCAGGTGGCGATCCGGACCCAGCAGCTGACCATCGCGCGCGATGCCGCGGAGAACGCCAATCGCGCCAAGAGCGACTTCCTGTCCCGCATGAGCCACGAGTTGCGAACACCGATGAATGCCGTGCTCGGCTTCGCGCAGCTGATGGGGCTCGACCCCGCAGCGTCGCAGCAGCAGCGGCAGTCGCTGGATCACATCCTGCGCGCGGGCAAGCACCTGCTGCACCTGATCAACGATGTGCTGGACCTGGCGCACGTGGAGTCCGGACGGCTGACGCTGTCCCCGGAGCCGATCGGCGTCCAGGACCTGGTCCATGAAGTTGCGGCGCTGATGAATCCACTGGCGCAGACCCACCGCGTGCGCATCGAGCTGGCGCCGATGGCGGGCTCGGTGGTGCGTGCCGACCGCCTGCGCATCAAGCAAGTCCTGCTGAATCTGTGCGCCAACGCGGTGAAGTACAACCGGCCCGGCGGCTGGGTGCGCATCTCGACCGAGTCGCGCGCCGAGAGTCGCCTGTGCATCGTCGTCGAGGACTCCGGGCAGGGCATCTCGGCGGAAGGGCTGTCGAAGCTGTTCGAGCCGTTCTCGCGGCTCGGCGCCGAGGGCGGCGCGGTCGAAGGCACCGGCATCGGGCTCAGCATCAGCCAGCGGCTCGCCGAGCTGATGGACGGTCGCATCGGCGCGCAGAGCACGCTGGGGCAGGGCAGTCGCTTTTGGATCGAGCTGCCATCCGATCAGCTGCTGCCTTCTGCGACGGCAGGCACCACGCAACCCGGGTCGCTTGCGTCCGATGCTGGCGCTCGTGCTGCGCAGGTGCTTTACGTCGAGGACAACCCGGACAACATGGAGCTGTTGGTCGGCATCGTCGATCGGCATCCGAACGTCAAGCTGATCGCGGCTCCGTCGGCGGCGCTGGGCCTCGACCTCGCGCGCGCTCACAGGCCCGACCTCGTGCTGCTGGATCTTCACCTGCCGGACTCCACCGGCTATGGCCTGCTGCAACGGTTGCGCAACCACGAGGAGACGCGCGCCATTCCGGTGGTCGCGGTGACAGCCAACGCGATGCCGACCGAGGAGGCTCGTGCGCTGGAGGCCGGCTTCGCTGCGTTCCTGACGAAGCCGATCGACGTTCGCAGGTTCGACGGCATGCTGCGCCAGATGCTGGGGCGCGAGCCGTGAGTGCGACCCATGCGGCCGGACCGTCGACGCGCGTGACGCGCTCGTCGCCGGACGTCAACCCGCGAAGTGCTTCTCGAACTGCTTGCGCAACTCGCGCTTGAGCAGCTTGCCGCTCGGGTTCTTCGGCAGCGCGTCGACGAACACCACACCCTTCGGTACCTTGAAGCCGCCAAGCTTGCGGCTGCAGAAGTCGACCACGTCCTGCTCGCTCAGCGATTGGCCCTGCTTGCGCACGATGACCGCGGTCACTGCCTCGACCCAGCGCGGGTGCGGCAGCCCGATCACCGCGACTTCGCTCACCTGCGTCAGGCCGTAGATCGCTTCCTCGACCTCGCGGCTGGCGACGTTCTCGCCGCCGGTCTTGATCATGTCCTTCTTGCGGTCGACGACGCTGATGTAGCCCTCATCGTCGACGATGGCCAGGTCACCGGAGTGGAACCAGCCGCCCTCGAAGGCCGCGGCGGTGCGCTCGGGGTCGTTGTAGTAGCCGGTCAGCAACTGCGGCGAGCGGTGCACGATCTCGCCGACGTCGCCGACCCTGACGTCGCGCATCGCGTCGTCGACCACACGCGTCTCGACATTGAGCGCGGGCCGGCCCGCCGAGCCGGGTTTGCGCAGCTGGTCGTCGGGCTTCAGCACGGTGGCCAGCGGCGCGATCTCGGTCTGGCCGTAGAAGTTCCACAGCCGCACCTGCGGCAGCCGGCGCTGGATCTCGCGCATCACCTCCACCGGCATGATCGACGCGCCGTAGTAGCCCTTCTTCAGCGCCGACAAATCGGTCTTGTCGAACAGCGGCGAGCGCAGCAGCGAGATCCACACTGTCGGCGGCGCGAAGAACGACGTGATGCGGTGCCGCTGCAGCAGCGGCAGCAGGTTCTCGGCCGACGGCACGCCGGTGATCACGTTGGTGCAGCCCAGGTACACCGCAGGGCCGAGAAAGACGTCGAGCTGCGCGCAGTGGTACAGCGGCAGCGAGTGCAGCATCAGGTCGTCGGCGGTCATCTCGCCGTCGACGATGCAGCTGGTGTACTGCCAGATCACCGCTTCGTGCGACAGCATCGCGCCCTTGGGCAGCGACTCGGTGCCGCTGGTGTAGACGATCTGGGCCAGGTCGCTGGCCGTGAGCTCGACCGGCGGCGTTTCGGCGCGCGTGGCGGCTAGCGTTGCGAAGCTGACCAGGTCTGCGCCCTGCGGCTCACGGCTGGTCTCGCCGGGCAGCGCGATGAAGCGCTCCAGCTGCGTGTCGAGGCGGGCCGCATCGCGGCCGAGGTCGGTCAGCCCTTCGTCGATTGCCAGCGTGCGCACGCCGGCGTGGCGCAGGATGTAGGCGACTTCCGCGGCCTTGAGCATGAAATTGATCGGCACCAGCACCGCGCCCAGCCGCGCCAGCGCGAAGCGCAGCGCGGCGAAGGCGTGCGAGTTGCGCGATAGCACCCCGACGTGCGTGCTCTTGACGATGCCGTGGGCGTGCAGCCCGGCGGCCAGACGGCTGACGAGCGCGTCGAACTCGGCGTAGGTCCACGCCACGTCACCGCAGGCGATCGCGCGTTTGTGCGGATGGCGCCGTGCCGTGCGGCGCAGCAGGTCGGCGAGAGTCTGGCTTCTTTCGCTCATGGCGTGCATTCTCCGTCGTGGTGGGCGAGCGTCAGTTTGGCGGCTCGCGCTCGAGCAGCCGCTGACGCAGCTCGCGCTTCAGTAGCTTGCCATTGGCGTTGCGCGGCAGTGGCGTGGTGGTCAGCGTCACCGTTTCGGGCACCTTGTAGTCGGCCAGGCGCTCGGCGCACAGTCGCTTCAACTCGTCGGCCTGCACCGCGGCGTCGGGCCGCACGCAGACGAATGCGTGCACGCGCTCGCCGAGCACCGGGTCGGGCCTGCCGACGATCGCGCTCTCGACCACTGCTGGGTGCTCCAGCAGCACGTTCTCGACTTCGACGCTGTAGATCTTGAAGCCGCCGCGGTTGAGCATGTCCTTCGCGCGGTCGAACACGCGCACGAAGCCCTGTTCGTCGATCGAGCCGATGTCGCCCGACAGCCAATAGCCGGCGACGAAGCCCTTCTTCGTTGCCTCGGGGTTGTTCCAGTAGCCGGGCACGACCATCGGGCCGCGGATCCACAGCTCGCCCGAGGTCCCGCGCGGCACCTCGCGGCCGAACTCATCCATCACCACGATCTCCGCGCCCGGAAGTGCGAAGCCGACGCTGTCGGGGCGCTCGGCCGCGAAGCGTGCGGGCAGGATCGTCGCCGGGCTCGTGGTCTCGGTCGAGCCATAGCAGTTGTGCAGTCCGAGCCCGGGCAGTTGCTTGGCCAGCGCAGCGATCGTCGCTTCGGCCATCGGCGCGCCGCCGTAGCCGCCGGCACGCCAAGCCGAGAGGTCGAAGCGGTCGAAATCGGTCTGCAGCAGGCACAGGCTGTACATCGCGGGCACGATGATCGTGTGAGTCATGCGCTCGCGCGCCGCCAGCTCGAGGAACGCGCGCGCCTTGAACTCGGCCATGACGACCAACGTGCACTGTGCGGCCCACGCGAGCATCACGTTGGCGACCAGGCCGGTCACGTGGCTCGCCGGCACCGCCATCAGCGTGCGATCGTGAGGCCCGATCTTCATGCTGTGCACATAGTTGAGCATCGAGTGCACGAGATTGAGCCGCGTCAGCATCGCGCCTTTCGGGCGACCGGTGGTGCCCGACGTGTAGAGGATCACCGCAACCGCCTCCTCCGGGGCGCTGTGGACCGCGGACGTGACGCGGCTGTCCTCGAGCGCTTCGTAGCGCTCGCTGCCGTCGGCCGGCCCGCCGGCCGACGCGCGCAGCCGTAGCTGCGGTGCATCGGCGGCCGCTGGCAGGCGCGACGCCAGCTCGGCGTCGTGCACGATGGCGCACGCGCCGCTGTGCTGCACGATGTAGGCGATCTCCGGGCCTTGCAGCCGCGTGCCCATCGGCACCGCGATCGCCCCCAGGCGAAGGGTGGCCAGCAGCGTGGTCACGAACTCGACGCGGTTACCCAGCAGCAGCGCGACGCGGTCGCCGGCACCCACGCCGCGCTCGGCGAGCCCGCCCGCTGCGCGCACGACACGCTCGTTCAGTGCGGCATAGGTCAGCCGCTGATCGCCTGCGACGACCGCCTCGGCATCGGGACGCGCGGCGACCGCGCGCTCGAAGGCTTCGTAGGGCCCCGAGGGGCGCTGGGCGATGCATGCCATCACCCGATCGTCGAAGTGCCGCTCGCGCCGAAAGGCAACATCGGGGCCGTAGTTCCAACTCATGACGGCTCTCAGCGCGGCGCCGCTGTCCAGTTGACCACGTCGTCGAGCACCTGATCAAGCGCCTGCCGCATGCCGGCCACCGCGCCTTCAGCGTCGTACGACTTGGCTGGTGCGGCGGCGGCGAACGTGCGCCTGTCGATCAGCGTGCGCCCGACGGGATCGCTGAGTTGCGCGGTCAGCGCGATGCGCGCAACGCCGGGTGGCGTCGCAGCGTCGTGGTAGATCTCGTCGAGGTGCACGCGCAGCAGCAGCGTGCCGCTGACGCCGGCGGTCGCCGAGGCGACCGCGCGAAACGCACCGCTGCGCTCGAGCCGCGTCACCAGCGCGCTGCCGATCGCCAGCGCCGGCAGCTCGGTCCAGCTGCTGTACTGGTAGTAGCCGCGCGTGCCGCCGGCACGGCTGTAGGCGAGCTCGCGCGTGCGGTAGAAGCCCGCGGCCGTGACCGGCGCCATCAGCAGCGTGGCGTCGTGCTTCGGCGCGCTCGCCGCAGGCGCACCTGCAGCTGCGCCGCCATCGAGCACGAAGTAGCGCTGCGGCTGATCGGGGCTCGTGCAGCCGACGATCAGCGACGCGAGCGCGACGGCGAGCACCCTCATCGCTTGTCCTCTCCGGGGCCGAGGTTGGCGGCGTTGGGCCCGAACAGTGCGCTGCGCGGGTCGCCGAGGTGGCGTGCCGTCACCGACACCGCGTCGCTCGCCGCGCGCAGCTCCTGCATCGTCAGCCGCAGCTCGATGTCGGTGACGCGCAGCAGCGACTCGGCGCGCTGCGACAGTTGCGTGATGTCCGCGCGCAGCTGGCGCGTCGTCTGCGCGACCTCGCCGGCGCCACTGGTGGCCTGGGCGCCGAGCGCGTCGTAGCGCTCGCTCAGGCGGCGTGCGTCGGCGCTGATGCCGGCCACCGCCTCGCGCACCGACTCCGAGGTGGCGCCGATCGATGCCAGCGTCTTGTCCATCCGTGTCACCAAGGCCGCGGTGCCGCGCGTGGTGGCGCGCAGTTGGTCGAGGGTTTCGCCGAGCGCGCTCACGTTGCGGTCCGACAGCGTGTTGTTGATGCGGCGCAGCGTCTCGTCGGCGCGCTGCGCCAGATGGTTGAAGGTCTCGGCGAACTGCTGCACCTCCGACCCCTCGGCGATCACCGCCGCGTCGCTGTTGTCGGGTGGCTGCAGCGGCGGGCTGTCTTCGCTCAGGTTCTGCAGCCGGATAGTCGCCAGCCCGGTGATGAAGTTGCGCTCGACCACCGCGCGTGTACTTTCGAGCACCGGCACGCCCGAGTCGACGCCGAACGACACCTCCACGGTGCCGGGCCGGTCCTGCGAGAACCTGAAGCCGCGCACCGAGCCGACGCGGATGCCGCGCATGCGCACGTCGCTGCGCACCTCCAGCCCCTCGAGCGACTGGTGAACGAAGTACACCTTGTAAGGCACCCGCTCACTGGTGGTGCGGGTGGCGGTCAGCCACACGATGCCGGCCGCCACCGCGGCGACCAGCGCCAGCACGATCGTGCCGACGAGCGCATAGCGTGCTTTGGGGTCCATCACGTCGTCCTTTGAGAGTGCGGCGCGCGTGCCGCGAAGTAGGCCTTGAGCCAGGGATCATCGCTCCCGGCGATGCTGGCCACCGGGCCGTCGGCGATCACCTTGCCGCTGGACAGCGCGATCGCACGGTCGATGATCGACAGCAGCGTGTCGAGGTCGTGGGTGACCATGAACACCGTCAGGCCCAGGCTGTCGGCCAGCGCGCGGATCATGTTGTCGAACGCGCGCGCGCCGATCGGGTCGAGCCCCGAGGTCGGCTCGTCGAGAAACAGCACCTCGGGCTCGAGCGCCAATGCGCGCGCCAGCGCCACGCGCTTGCGCATGCCGCCCGACAGCTGCGCCGGTGTCTTGGTGCCGGTGTCGGGCGCCAGCCCCACCAGCGACAGCTTGAAGCCCACCAGCGGCGCGATCAGCGCGTCGGGCATCGGGGTGTGCTCGCGAAACGGCACCGCGATGTTCTCGGCCACGCTCAGCGACGAGAAGAGCGCACCGTCCTGGAACAGCATGCCGAAGCGCCGGCGCAGCGCGTTCAGCTGCGACTCGTCGGCGCCGCAGACGTCCTGCCCCAGCAGCTCGATGCGTCCCGCGGTGGGCCGCAGCAGGCCGATCGTCTCTTTCAGCAGCACCGACTTGCCGGTGCCGCTGCCGCCGATCAGCGCCACCACTTCGCCGCGCCGGATGCTGAAGCTGACGCCGTCGTGCACGCGGTTGCGGCCGAACCGGGTGACGATCGAGTCGACCTTCAGGACGGTATCCATCAGATGTCCAGCCGCTGCAGGATGATCGCGAAGATGGCGTCCAGCACGATCACCCATACGATGCTCTGCACCACGGTCGACGTGGTGTGCTCGCCGACGCTGCGCGCGTCGCGCGCGACCGACATGCCCATCTGGCAGGCGATCATCGCGATGAAGAGCGCGAACACCGGTGCCTTGGCCAGCCCGATCACCACTGCGCTCAAGTCGAGCGTCGCGTGCAGCCGGTTGGTGAACGACGGGATCGAGATGCCGAGCTGTGCGGTGCTGATCAGCATGCCGCCGGCGATGCCGGCCAGGTCGCCGACAAACACCAGCATCGGCAGGCCTACCGCCAGCGCGATCAGGCGCGGGATCACCAGCACCTGGATCGTCGACAGGCCCAGCGTGCTGATGGCGTCGGTCTCCTCCTGCACCTTCATCGAGCCGATCTGCGCGGTGAAGGCCGCACCCGAGCGGCCGGCCACGATCACCGCCACCAGGATCGGCGACAGCTCGCGGCAGATCGCCAGGCCGACGCCGTCGACGACGAAGATGGTGGCGCCGTAGCGCTGCGCCTGCACTCCCAGCAGATAGGCGAACACCACGCCGATCAGGAAGGTCACCAGCGCGACGATCGGAATCGCATCGATCGTCGCGCTCTCGAACTGCGATACCGTCTCGCGAAAGCGGAACAGCCGCGGCCGCTTCAGCAACGCGAGCAGCTCGAGCGCGAGCTCGCCGACGAAGGCGTTGTGGTCGGCGAGTTCGCGCGCCATGCGCAGCGTGGCCCTGCCGACACGCTGCACGACGTTGGGCGCCACCACCGGCGCCTTCACCGGTGCCGCGCGCATGCGCTCGTGCACCAGGCGCAACAGGCGCGCGTGGCGCTCGTCCATGTGCCGGGTGGCGATGGTCTCGGCGGCGAACCCCGCTTCGTCGAGGTGATGGAACAGCAGAAAGCCAGCGGTGGTGTCGAGGTCCTGCAGGCGGCTGCCGTCGAGCACGCAGGCGCGCTCGGGGCGCAGCGGCAGCGCGGCCACCGCCTCGGCGATGGCGGCTGCGCGATCGAGCCGCCACGAGCCCTGCAGGTACAGCACGTCGGCGTCGGCTTCCGGCGCCAGGTGGATCGGGGGCAGGAGGGGGGCGTCCATCGCGCTGCCGCACCATTGTGGCGGCGGTGCGACGGGCCGGGTCGCTGCGGCGGGGGTCCGTGTGACGCGGATACCACTGCGGTCAACGGGCCCGGCTGCCCCCTCGTTCGATGTGCAAGCACCCAGGTGCTCGAGACGGTGCCGGATGGAGCTGCCGGCGACGTGCCCAACGATCCCGCGGCCCAAGCGCGGGCCAGCAAAGGAGCAATGCGATGAAGTCGAACTGGCGGATCCTGATGGCCGCAATGCTGGTGAGCGGTCTGGCGCTGGCCGGCTGCCAACGCAAGGAAGGCCCAGCCGAGCAAGCCGGCAAGAAGATCGACCAAGCAGTTCAAGAGGCCGGCAAGAAGGTCGACGCCGCCGTCAGTGCGGCGAGCGATGCGGTGACCTCGGCGGCGGCGAAGGCCGGAGCGGCCGCGCAGGAGGCCGGGCAAAAGATCGAATCCGGAGCCAAGCAGGCTGGCGAGGCCGTCGACAAGGCGGTCGATGCCACCGGCAAGGCGATCGAGAAGGCCGGCGAGAAGATGCAGGAGGGGGCCAAGAAGTAGCGGCGGCGCGGCCCGGTCGGCGCGCCGCAGGGCCTTCGCGTCGTCACGCAGGTCAGCGCGGGTGCGTCGGTGCGCTCGCCGCGTCACAATGCCCGGCCCGCCAGCTTCGACGCTGGTGCCGCGTCGTGGAGGCCTGGCTTCAATGAGCGCAGAGGAATTCGCGCTGAGGGTCCTCGTGGCCACGCTGTGCGGCGTGCTGCTCGGCTACGAACGCGCTCAAAGCCACAAGAACACCGGCATGCGCACGCTCGGCCTCGTCGGCCTGGGCGCCGGCTTGCTGCCGGCCGCGCTGCAGCATGCCGGGGCTTCTTACGACAGCACGGCGCGCGTCATCCAGGGGTTGTTGGCCGGCATCGGCTTTCTCGGCGCCGGCGTGATCCTGCACGGCCGCGGTGATGATCGCCCGCATGGCCTGACCACCGCGGCCGCGGTCTGGATCACGTCGATCCTCGGTGTCGTCGCGGGCATCGGCCAGATCGGGCCTGCGCTGGCCGTCGCCGTGCTGGCCTTCGTGATCCTGTGGCTGGGTGCGCGGGTCGATCGAGCCATCGAGGCGCGAAGCGCAGACAAGCCCGCGCGCCGCGCACGAGCGCCCGATCCGCGCGACCGCGACTGAGCTTTCGAGTTGCTGCACGGTTCGGCATCGCCCGAGCCATGCTTGGGATTGCCGTCGCCCGGCCGGGCACCTAGCATCGCTGTCCACCGAATAAGGAGGTCGTGCGATGGCCACGCGTTCGCAGCCGGACAAGAAGAAGCGAGGGGCTACCAAGCGCCGCACGGGCAAGACGGCCAAGGTGGCCGCCAGCGCGGACCGGCACGAGTCGATCGTCGTCTACGTGCACGGCATCGGGCAGCATCCGCCGGCGGATCAGCTGAAGCTCGAGTGGGACCTTGCGCTGTTCGGCAAGGACCTCGGCGAGCGAAGCCGCATAGCGTACTGGTCCGATCTGTTGCATCCGCCAGCCGGCCCCGCTGCGAAGTCGATCCGCCGGCGCAGCACCGGCTCGCAGGCCGAGCTCGACGTCGACGCGCTGCTCACCAACGCCGGGGTCGACGAGGACGATGAAGACGCACAGGCCTTCGCGCGCTCGCTGCTGGGCGGATTCGGCGTCGAGGACGCGGCGCCGAGCGCGCGCGGTGTGGGCAAGAAGGTGCTGCCGTTGCCGGGCTTTCTGCGCAAGCCGATCAGCCGTGCGTTCCTCGAGACGTTCATCGCCGACACCGCGGCGTACTTCTTCCGCGACGGCATGCGCGCGCGCATTCGCAAGCGCCTGAGCGATCAGCTGCAGCTGCCGAGCGACCAGCCGTTGACGATCGTCGCACACAGCCAGGGTTCGATCATCGCCTACGAGGTGCTGTCGACGCTCGCCGAGAGGCAGCTCGAGCTCGACGCGCTGGTGACGATCGGCTCACCGCTCGGCATCCGCGAGGTGCAGGACTTTCTCGATCCCGCTTCGCTGTTGATACCGGCCGTCGTAACGCGCTGGGCCAACTTCGCCGACCCGCTCGATCCGGTGGCGCTCGACAAGGGATTGGCAAGCGACTTCACCGCCAGGCCGCCAGCCACCACCGAGATCCAGGACGAGGTGATCGTCAATTCGGCCACGCGCCGCATTGCGGGCTTCAACCCGCATTCGGCGGTGGGCTACCTGGCGCATCCGCATGTGCGCGGCGTGGTGGCCGAGGCGATGCGCATCGACGCGATCGGGCGCTTCGTGATCGCACGCGACGTCGCGGAGGGTCTGGCGATCGACGACAGCGTGCGACAGCCGGTGCTGGTCGAAGCGCTCGAGCCCGGCTACGCCGCGCTCGGCGAGGAGGACGAGCAGATGCACGCGGTCGAGCTGGCCGAGCGGCGTACGCTGGCGCGCTCCAGCGACGACGGACCGCCCGCGTTGCGACTCGAGCACCGCATCGCCAGGCTCGCCGATCGATTGCGCAAGGAAGTCAGCGACCCGAAGGCCGCCGAGATCGATCCGCTGCGCCGCTTCGTCGCGGCGCGGCTGACCGCCAGCGAGCTATGCAAGATTGGCAAGCAGCACCAGGAGCTGCGTGTCTATGCGGTGTGGCGCAGTTCGCGCAAGGCCAAGCACACGTGGCGATCGATGCTGCCGATCAAGGCCGACGCCGCATTGACCAGCTTCGGCGCCAACGGCAAGGACATCACCTGGGCCGTGCTCGACACCGGCATCCAGGCCAACCACCCGCACTTCTCTGGCCTGCGCAAGGACGACAGATTGATCAAGGAAG
>DASTZF010000108.1:0-4030 GCA_035764445.1 Burkholderiaceae bacterium | reverse complement strand
GGACCATGCGCAGGATCTGCAGCGCCGAGGACTCGGTGTCGCGGATGTGGCCGGTGCCGTTGCAGCGCGGGCAGGTGATGTGGCTGCCTTCGGAGAGCGCCGGACGCAGCCGCTGGCGCGACAGCTCGAGCAGGCCGAACTTCGAGATCGACGAGAACTGCACGCGCGCACGGTCCTGCCGCAGCGCATCGCGCAGCCGGGTCTCGACCTCGCGGCGGTTCTTCGACTCCTCCATGTCGATGAAGTCGACGACGATCAGGCCGCCCAGGTCTCGCAGGCGCATCTGCCGCGCGATCTCGTCGGCCGCCTCGAGGTTGGTGCGGGTCGCGGTCTCCTCGATGTCGCTGCCGCGCGTGGCACGCGCCGAGTTGACGTCGACCGAGACCAGCGCCTCGGTGTGGTCGATGACGATCGCGCCGCCCGAGGGCAGGTTGACCGTGCGCGAGAACGCCGTCTCGATCTGGTGCTCGATCTGGAAGCGCGAGAACAGCGGCGCGTCGTCGCGGTAGCGCTTCACGCGTGGTGCCGACTCGGGCATCACATGGTTCATGAACTGCTGCGCCTGATCGAAGATGTCGTCGGTGTCGATCAGGATCTCGCCGATATCCGACGTGAAGTAGTCGCGGATCGCGCGGATGACCAGCGAGCTCTCCTGGTAGATCAGGAACGCGCCTTTGCCGGCCTTGCTCGCCTCGTCGATCGCCGACCACAGCTTGAGCATGTAGTTCAGGTCCCACTGCAGCTCGCCCGCCGAGCGGCCGATGCCGGCGGTGCGCGCGATCAGGCTCATGCCCTTGGGATAGTCGAGCTGGTCGAGGTTCTCCTTCAGCTCCTCGCGGTCCTCGCCCTCGATGCGCCGGCTGACGCCGCCACCGCGCGGGTTGTTGGGCATCAACACGAGGTAGCGGCCGGCCAGCGAGATGAAGGTGGTCAGCGCCGCGCCCTTGTTGCCGCGCTCCTCCTTCTCGACCTGGACCAGCAACTCCTGGCCTTCCTTGATGGCGTCCTTGATGGTGGCGTTCTTGACCTCGACACCGTCGCGGAAGAACTGGCGGGAGATTTCCTTGAACGGCAGGAAGCCGTGACGGTCTTCGCCGTAGTCGACGAAACAGGCCTCGAGCGACGGCTCGACGCGCGTCACCACAGCCTTGTAGATGTTGCCCTTGCGCTGCTCGCGTCCTTCGAGCTCAGTCTCGAAGTCGAGCAGCTTCTGGCCGTCGACGATCGCCAGGCGGCGTTCTTCGGCCTGCGTGGCGTTGATCAGCATGCGCTTCATGTGCACTCCTCATCGGTGCGTCCTGCGATGGGCACACCACTTCTCTGGTCCGCGGGTCTTTGCGACCTACGAACCCACTCGATGCACGAGCAACGCTGAAAGAGCCCTGGCGAAGAAAACTGCCCTAGGCCGCAGGGGTCACCAGTCGGGCGACCGTCACCACGGTGGGGCGGCTGCGGCAAAGCAAGCGGGGCGGCTTGCATGGTGGTCACCCCGTCGGCCGCACCATGTGTGGCGGCGGCCTTCGATGCGCGACGCGGGCGGGACGCCCGGCGCAGCGGTCGACGATCGCCCGCGCGACGTACGCGCGGGCATCGATCGAGCGGACAAAGGGTGCGGCATGCGCGGACCGTTTCGCTTTGCAGCGAGGCAGCAGCCACCGGATCGGGCGCCTGCTGCGATTGACCTTTTCTTTCCCGTTTCACGGGAGGGCTTGTTCGACGTTGTTCTTCCACCGCCGATCGTCGGGCAGCCACCTCGCTGTGGGAGCCGGCCCATCCTTTCGGGCAGCGGTGTTGCATCACCTTCAACAGGGCGCACGAGCTTCCGTGCGCCGCCCTTCGTGGCTGCTGGAAGCGCCGAGTAAACTCAAAGCAAATCAAGCACTTGCAGCGCGACAGTGGGCCCCCGCATTATAAGCGCGAGCGCCGCGCCGGGCACATCGGCGCGGTCGGCGCGCGCCAGCGTGCAGCGTGTCAATGTTGACGAGGGTAGCGCCGGGCAGCGGCTCGACAATTTTCTGCTGCGGCTGCTGAAAGGGGTGCCCAAGACGCACGTCTACCGTGTGATCCGCTCAGGCGAAGTGCGGGTCAATCGCGGCCGGGCCAGTGCCGACACCCGGCTTGCGGTCGGCGACGAGGTGAGGGTGCCGCCGGTGCGCGTCGCCGAGAAGGCCCAGGCACCGGTACCGGCGCGCGAATTCCCGGTCCTGCTGGAGGACGACCATCTGATCGCGGTCGACAAGCCGGCCGGCGTCGCGGTGCATGGCGGCAGCGGGGTGTGCTTCGGCGTGATCGAGCAGTTGCGCCGGGCGCGGCCGCAGGCGCGCTTTCTTGAGCTGGTGCATCGGCTCGACAAGCAAACCTCGGGCGTGCTGTTGCTGGCCAAGAAGCGCAGCGCGTTGACGACGCTGCAGCAGCAGTTCCGCTCGCGCGCCACCAACAAGACCTACGCGGCGCTGGTGATCGGAGCCTGGCCGGCGGCCACGAAGGTGATCGACGTGGCGTTGCACAAGACCACGGCGGCCGACGGCTTGCGTCGCGTGCGCGCGGTGGACGCCGACGACGAGGCGGGGCGCCGCTCGATCACCTTGGTCAAGGTGGCACGCCGCTGCGAGGGCTACACGTTGCTCGACGTGACCATCAAGACCGGCCGCACGCACCAGATCCGCGTGCACCTCGCGCATGCGGGGCATGCGATCGTCGGCGACGATCGGTATGGCGACTTCGATCTGAACCGCCAGTTCATGCGCGGCGAGGGCCTGGCCGGCGTGCGCTTTGCGCGCATGTTCCTGCACGCGCGGCGGCTCAGCTTCGACCATCCGGCGACCGGCGAGCGCACCGTCCTCGAAGCGCCTTTGCCGCCCGAATGCGTCAGACTGCTGGGCGTGCTGTGCGAGCCCCACTGACCCGTCGATGACTTCGACACCACACCGCTTCGACCTGATCGCGTTCGACTGGGACGGCACGCTGTTCGACTCGACGGCGCTGATCGTGCGCTGCATCCAGCAATCGTGCGCCGACCTCGGCGTGGCGGTGCCGAGCGACGAGCAGGCCGCGTTCGTGATCGGGCTCGGCCTGGTGGACGCGCTGGCGCACGCCGCCCCGGGGCTGCCGCCCGAGCGCTACCCCGAACTCGGCGCTCGCTATCGCCACCACTACTTCGAGCGCCAGCATGAGCTGACGCTGTTTCCCGGCGCGCTGGAGATGCTGCAAGCCTTGAAGGCGCGGCAGCAGCGCATCGCGGTGGCCACCGGCAAGGCACGGCGTGGCCTCGACGCGGCGCTCGAGACGGTGCAGTTGAAGTCGCTGTTCGACGCCACCCGCACGGCGGATGAGACGGCGAGCAAGCCCGACCCGCGCATGCTGCTGGAGCTGATGCGCGAGTGCGGCACCACGCCCGAGCGCACGCTGATGATCGGTGACACCACGCACGACCTGCAGCTGGCGGTCAACGCGGGCACGCCTTGCATCGGCGTCAGCTACGGCGCGCACGATCACGAGGCGTTTGCCGAGTTCAAGCCGCTCTTTGTGGCGCACTCGACGCGCGAGCTCCACGACTGGCTGCTGCGATATGGTTGAACCGATCTCCGACGCGCAGCCGCTGTGCGCCAGCGCCGACCTGCTCGAGCGTGGCCAGGCGGTGGTGTTCGACGTCATGTTGTGGCGCGCACTCGCGCGCGCGTTTGCGCTGCGTTTCGACGGCCAGGTGGTGGCCTACATGAACCGCTGCGCGCACGTGCCGTCCGAGATGGATTGGCAGGTCGGGCGTTTCCTCGACCTCGACAAGCGCTGGATCATCTGCTCGGTGCATGGCGCGGCCTACGAGCCTGCCGATGGCCATTGCGTCGGCGGCCCGTGCGGCCGTGGTCGCCTGATGCCCATCGCGACCGAAGAGCGCGGTGGCACCGTGTATTGGTATCCTTCCCGCGACATCCAACCCGTCGCATTCGACGACGTGGTGCCGCCCCGCGATGGCGCGGCCCCGGAAAGCACGCCATGAATCCGCAAGAACCTTATCTGCCCTCGTCTCATT
>DASTZF010000107.1:0-5763 GCA_035764445.1 Burkholderiaceae bacterium | reverse complement strand
ATCGAGGTCGAGCGACACGACCTGCGGCTGCTCGGCGCCCCAGGCGGCCAGCTCGTCACGAACCAGCGACGGCGCGTTGTCGCGGTCGATCCAGCATTGGCGGAAGCGCAGGCGTTGCCCGTCGGGCCGCAGGGCCAACGGCTCGCCGCCCAGCCACACGCCGCGCCAGCCCTTGAGCAACAGGTTCAGCGTGTTGTTCTCGGTGCCGTCGCCGACGCCCAGTTCGACGAACGTGCCTGGCGCGGTGAGCTGGCAGCGACGCAGAATCTCCTCGATCAAGCCGTCTTCGTCGTTTTGTGAGTACACCTTCAGCCCGTACGCCAGCAACGGGCTGCGCGCGACGGCATCGTCTACCGCCGCCCGCAGCTGCCGCTCGTTGAGCAGGCGTTCGATCTGCGCGAAGCGCTCTGCCAGCCGCGCGGTGTCGGCACCGCGCTCCCGGCGCCGCCGCAATCGCTTGCGGATCGTGTCGATCAGCGTCATGGCGTGGTCGTGCCGGTCAGCGCAGTGACGGGCGAGCGCGACACGATCAAGGCATACATGTCGTCGGCCACCTGCGACCAGGTGCGCATTGCGCTCGCCGCGATCGCCGCTTCCTTGCGGCGCACATAGGCCGGGTCGGTGATCGCCCGCACGAGGCTCGCGCACAGCGCTTCGGGGTCGGCCGGATCGAAGTAGTCGATCAAGTCCCCGCAGACCTCGGGCAGCGACGTGGCATTGGAGCTGATGACGTACTTGCCGAACCACGCGGCCTCACCGACCGGCAGCCCCCACCCTTCGTAAAGGCTGGGGTAGGCGGCGAACAGGCATCGCTGGTACAGGTAGGCGAGCTCGCGGTCCGACGGTGAATCGACGATGCGCACGTGGTGTGCGAGGTCGGGATCGTTGGCCAGCGTGGCCTTGAACTCGTTGATCAACCAACCCTGCTTGCCCGCGAACACCAGGCGCGGCAAGCGCTCGCCCAACCGCCTGGCGAGCACCCGCCAGACTTGAAGCAGCGCCGCGCCGTTCTTGCGGACCTCCAGCGTGCCGACGCACAGCACGAACGGCGCGTCGGCGGCCTCGACGGCCACGCCGTCGCTCAGCGCGATGGGACTGAAGCGATCGAAGCCGTCGAACTCGTGAGCCATCGACACGGCATGGATGCGGACGTCCTCGCGCGCACCGACGAAGCGGCGCAGGTCCGCGGCCGTCCACCGCGAGATGCAGATGAAGCGCCGTGTGTAGCCGACGATCTCGGCCAGCCAGCGGTTGAAGTCGTCGGCCAGGCTGCGTGTGAAGTACTCGGGGTGAACGTGCGGAATGAGGTCGTAGATCACCTGGACCAGGTTGCCGCCGCGCGCGGCATGGTCGCGCACGAACTCGGTGATGCGCGGCAACGACCAGGTCGCCCCGAGGTTGACGAAGCACGCATCCGCGGGCAGTCGCGTGATCGGATGCAGCGGCAGCGGCACCGCCGCCAGCTCCGCCGCATTGGGCCGACGCAAACCCATCGCGGCCAGGCGCCTCGGGAACAACAGCGCCGACAGCATGATGTCGGCCTTCACCGTCGTGCGCCTGAGTTTGTTCTTGTTGTAGGGGCGCAGGTAGTTGCGCATGCTCGGCTTGCTCGGGAAGATGCGTGATTTCCCGACCAGGCCGAGTCGCCGCAGGATGATCTCGGCCTGGAACTCGTCGCTTTCGAACAGCGGCGTCGGGTTGAACTCGAACAACTCCTTGCGGTGCGGATGCTCGAACATGCAGCGCACGGCCTGGCCGCCGTGACGGCGCACCATGTGCCCGAGCAGGTTGAACTGGACGCGCTGGATTCCCGAGACCCGCGCGTTGGCCGACGCGTAGTGGACGATGTCGGTGACATCGAAGTAGCAGACCGCGGGCGCGCCGGGTGGCGGCATGTTTTGGCGCGTCGCGCTAGCGGTAGCCCGTGCGTGGGGCCTCTTCATGCCCGGCGTCGCGCAACACGCGTTCGCGCTCGGCCAGCCGCAGATCGGCATCGACCATCATGCGTGCCAGCGCACGAATGTCGGTCTTCGGTTGCCAGCCCAGCGCGCGGCGGCACTTGGTGCTGTCGCCTTCGAGGTGATCGACCTCGGCGGGCCGGAAGTAGCGCGGATCGGTCTCGACGTGGCGCTTCCAGTCGAGGTTGAGCGCCCCGAAAGTGAGATCGAGGAAATCGCGGATCGTGATCGACTCGCCGGTGGCCACCACGTAGTCGTCGGGCTTGTCCTGCTGCAGCATCAGCCACATCGCCTCGACGTAGTCGCCGGCGAAGCCCCAGTCGCGGCGTGCCTCGAGGTTGCCGAGGAACAGCTTGTCCTGCAGCCCGAGCTTGATGCGCGTGGCCGCGCGCGTGATCTTGCGGGTGACGAACGTCTCGCCACGGCGCGGGCTTTCGTGGTTGAACAGGATGCCGCTGCACGCGTACAGACCGTAACTCTCGCGGTGGTTCACCACCTGATAGTGGGCGTAGACCTTCGCGCAGGCGTACGGGCTGCGCGGCTCGAAGCGCGTGCCTTCATGCTGGCGCGGCTTCGCGCTGCCGAACATCTCGGAGCTGCTGGCCTGGTAGAAGCGGATCTTCTTGTTGTTGTGCTTGCTGTAGCTGCGGATCGCCTCGAGCAAGCGGATCACGCCCACCGCAGTGACGTCGACCGTGTACTCGGGTTGATCGAAGCTGACCCGCACGTGGCTCTGGGCGCCCAGGTTGTACACCTCGTCGGGCTGCACGATGTCGAGCACGTTGCGCAGCGCGCCGGCGTCCGACAGGTCGCCGTAGTGCAGGTGGAAGTTGGGGTTCGGGTTGCCGCCGACGTGCAGGTGGTCGATGCGGTCGGTGTTGAACAGGCTGGCGCGGCGCACGATGCCGTGCACCTGGTAGCTCTTGCCGAGCAGCAACTCGGCGAGGTAGCTGCCGTCCTGCCCTGTGACGCCGGTGATCAGTGCGGTGTTGCTCATGGTTGGTGCGTGGGTGTCGGTGGCCCGCATATCGCGCGAACGGTCTCGTGCAGCGCACGCCGCGGTGCCCAGCCGGTGGCTTGCATCAGCTTCGACGGATCGCCGACGAGCGTCTCGACCCGCGGGTCTGCAAAGCGGATCTCGCGCTCGACGCCATGCTCGACGAGGATGCTGCGGATCAGCGAGGATACCCGAGCGCGCTGGCCCGAACACAGGTTCCACACGCTGCCGCTGGCGGCATCGCTGCGCATCAGCAGCACGTAGGCGTCCATCGCGTCGCGCCAGTCGAGGAAGTCCTTCCAATCGTCGCGGCCCTTCATCAAGAGTGGCCCGTCGCGGTCTTTGGCGATGCGCTGCAGCACGTCGGGAATCAGCAGGCCCTGTGGCATGCCGGGACCGATCTGATTGAACGCGCGCACGATCTGCAGACGCAGGCGCTGCCGTGCCGACAGCGCCCAGTCTTCGCACAGCAGCTTCGACAAACCGTAGAGATGGAGCGGCCCCACCGCACTGTGCTCGCGCAGCGGTTCATCGCTGGGCGCGTACACCTGTCCGCTCGAGGCGACGATGGTGCGGCAGCCGGCTGCGGTGGTGCTCAGATGTTCGATCACGCGCGCCGTCATCGCGAGGTTCTCGAGCACGAGCTCGCGCGTCCACGGCACGCCCGGCAACGAGTGTGCCGCCAGGTGGAACGCGACGTCCCACGGCGCTCCTTCCGACGCGGGCAGCGGCGCGTCGGCGAGCAGGTCGACTGCACAGCGCCGCAGGCGTGGTGCCGCCGGGCCACCACGGCGGTCCCAGGCGTCGACCGTGCAGCCATCGGCCAGCAGGCGCTCCACCAACGCGCGACCGATGAATCCCGACGCACCGATGACCAGGACCTGCACGTGCTCGCCGTTTGCTCTGAGTGTTGATGGAAGCCGCCACTGGACGGCGTTGATAGGATAAGCCGTTCGGTGGAGGGATCGGATGCGCATCGGTTTTTTTCATCCGGCGTTGGCCAAGCCGGGTGGCGCGGAGTTGTTGTGCGTCGCGCAGGCACAGCATCTGCGCACGGCGGGCGATGCGGTGTGCTTCGTGACCTTCGAATACGACGCCGCGGTGTGGGGCCACCGCATGGACGGGCTGGAGGTGCGCGTGGCGCAGCACAGGCGTTGGACCGACGGCCTGGCGTGGAACCCGAGGGTTGCCAAGCTGCGCCGCCGCGGGGCGCGCGCAGTTCGCCTGCTCGACGGTGTCGACGTGGTGCTGGCGTTCAATTTCCCATGCAGCGCCATGCTGGGTGACTCGGGGCTGCCGCTGCGCAAGATCTGGCAGTGCAACGAGCCGCCGCGGGGCCTGCACCTGCGCGAGGCGAGTCCGGTGCTCAGCGCGCACGCCGACAACGCGGGCGAGGACGCGGTGGATGCCAGCACCATCCACTGGCGCGGCGCGTTGGCGCGCGCCGACCGCAAGGGCCGCCTGGCGGCGTTGCGCGCGTTCGACATCGATCAGGTCGCGCGCCTCGATCACATCTACGCGATCAGCGAGTTCTCGCGCGACAACGCACGTCGCATCTATGGCCGCTGCGGGCAGGAGGTCGTCTATCCGATCGTGCGCTTTCCGGAGGGCGGCTGGTCGCGCGCGGGGCTGCAGCGGCAGCAATTCGGTGTGCTCGTGCACAGCCGGCTGGAACTGGTGAAGAACATCGACACCGTGATCCGTGGCTTCGCGCGCTTCCAGGCGACGCACTCGGGGTCGCACCTGCACGTCGTCGGCGAGGGGCCCGCGCGTGCGTCATTGCAGGAGCTGGCGACGCAGCTGATGCCGAAGGCGCCGTTCACCTTTCACGGCTACCTGCCGGATGCCGATCTGCGGCGCGTCTACGAGGCGTGCGACGTTTTCGCGTTGTTGCCGCTGGATGAGCCGTTCGGTATGGTGTTTCCGGAAGCGGCCGCTAAAGGCCTGCTGTTGATCGGCCCCGACCACGGCGGCCCGTTGGAGATTCTCGATGGCGGCCGGCTCGGGTGGTGCGTCGACGCGTTTTCGCATGAGGCGCTGGCGCAGGCGCTGTCTGAAGTCGCCCGCCTGTCGGACACCGAGGCCGATCGGCGGCGTGTCGAGACCAACCATGCCTGCCGCGCTCGCTTCGCCGAAGCGGTGGTAGGGCCGCAGTTGCGCCGCGCGCTCACGAGCGCGACCGACTAGCGCGATTCCTTGGGGCTGCCCGGCCTGCGTGGCGACGGATTCA
Source organism: Burkholderiaceae bacterium (assembly GCA_035764445.1). Lineage (GTDB taxonomy): Bacteria > Pseudomonadota > Gammaproteobacteria > Burkholderiales > Burkholderiaceae_C > JAEUPI01. The sequence continues at coordinate 578 of DASTZF010000107.1, read as the reverse complement.
TGGAGACCGCGGCTCTCGCAGCAGCTCCAGGTACAGCGCCACATGCTGCTGCGCGCAATGCGTCCAGCTGAACTGCCGAGCATGCGAAGTGACGGCGGTGGCCAGCGCGAGCCGCTGGTGGCTTTGCATGCCCTCGTCGATCGTGCGTCGCATGGCCGGTGCTTCGAACGAATCGAAGTAGTGCGCGGCGTCGCCGCCCACCTCGGGCAGCGAGGTCAGGCGCGACAGGAAGACCGGCTTGCCGAAATGCATCGCTTCCAGCGGCGGGAGGCCGAAGCCCTCGGTGAGCGACGGGAACAGGAAGCCGCTGCAGCGGGCGTAGAGCCACGCTTTTTGCTCGTCGTCGATGTCCAGCAACAGCGTCACATTGGCCAGTGCGCGTTGCCTGACCTGCTCGCTGACGTGGCTTGTATAGGGGCTCGACGATCCGGCGAGAACGAAGCGCTGGTCGGGCCATGCCGCGGCCAGCGCCAGCAACGCGTCGATGTTCTTGCTGGGCGCCATGCGGCTGATGTGCAGCAGGAACGACGCGGCGTCGCTGCCGAGCGAGCTCACCGGCTTGCGCGTCACGGTCGTCA
>DASTZF010000106.1:0-5849 GCA_035764445.1 Burkholderiaceae bacterium | reverse complement strand
GAACACGGTGCGCACCGTGGCGTTGGCGGCTGGCGTGCGGCCTTCCGACGTGCCGGGCTCTTCGGCCGGCAGCATGTTGTAGAGCTTGGCGACCTTCAGGTCCTTGTCGCCGATCATCGGGTACTTGGGCAGGTGGCCCTGCGTCTCCTCGATGTCCTGTGCCCACTTGTGATGGGCGTCGACCGGGTCGACCGACAGCCCGATCAGCTTGGTGTTGCGCTTGGTGAATTCCGGCTCGATGCGCGCCATGTAGCCGAGCTCGGTGGTGCACACCGGGGTGAAGTCCTTCGGGTGCGAGAACAGGATCACCCACTGATCGCCGATCCACTCATGGAATCGGATCGGGCCCTGGGTGGTTTCCGCCGTGAAGTCCGGCGCCACATCGTTGATGCGCAGTGACATGTCGACCTCCTGAATGTGGTGCTGCAGGCCCTGTGGTGACTGACCGCGACCACGGTCGCGGGCCGGGGCGCACACCGCACCCCCTTGCGGGCCCATGCGCCAGGACGATTATGAGCGCACTGCCGAAGACAACGGTACGCCCTTAGGCATTGGCGGTGGCGGCCGCCGCGGCGCCGCGGCGCACGTCGATCGGCCGCATCGCGAGCCAGCCGATCAGGAAGAAGAGCCCCGTCGAGACGATCGCCAGCCGATGGTTGCCGGCCGTCAGCCAGGTGACGACGCCATAGGTGAGCGGGCCGATGATCGAGGCCAGGCTGGTGGCGAAGGTCCAGAGGCCGAAATACTCGGCCAGCCGCTCGCGCGGCGCGAACACGCCGACCATTGCGCGCCCGGCCGACTGGCTCGACCCCATGCACAGGCCGGCGACAACCGCCGCTACCCAGAACAACGCGGCTGTCGTGGCGGCGTACGCCAGCACCGTCATCACGATCCAGCCGAGCAGCGTGGCGCCGAGCGCCTGCTTGTGGCCGATGCGATCCTGGTAGTAGCCGAACGCGAACGCGCCGAGCGCGGCCGCGATGTTGACCAGGAACACCAGCAGCATGGTTTCGGTCTGCTTGAAGCCGAGCACCTGCTCGGCGTACACCGCGGCCAGCGCGATGACCACCGCGATGCCGGCCTGGTAGAAAAAGCCGCACACCATCAACCAGACGAAGTCGGCATAGCGCCGCGCCTGCCTCCACGTTTCGCGCAAGCGCGCCAGCGACGCCGCAAAGCCCTCGCCCGTCGCGGCGGGCTGCGGCACGGCGCGCTCCTTCAGCAGCGCGAAGGTGGCGAGCGACGCGATGCCGTAGATCAACGCGGTGATCCACATCGTCACCGGTACGAACTCGCTCGCCTTGGAACCGTGTTGCTGCGCGGTCAGTACGTAGGCGAGCGACAGGCCCAACGTCAGCATGCCGCCGAAGTAGCCGAAGCTCCAGCCCCAACCCGACACACGGCCCAGCGCGTCGGGCCGGCTCAACTCAGGCAGGAATGCAGCGGTCAACGATTCGCCGTAGGCGTAGAACAGGTTCGACAGCACGATCAGCGCGACCGCCAGCGTGACATCGCCCGGGCCGACGAAGGCCAGCGCGGCGGTGGCCAGCACACACAGCGCGGTGGTGACCATCAGCAGCCGCTTCTTGGCCGCGCGCACGTCGGCGTAGGCACCGAGCGTCGGCATCGTTACCATGCAGACTGCGCGCGACACGGCAAGCGCCGCGGTCCAGGCCAACGTCGCCCAGTCGGCGCCACCGGCCACAGCTGCCACGAAGTAGGCGTTGAACACGGCGGTCAGCACCACGGTCGTGTAGCCCGAGTTGGCGAAGTCGTACATCGCCCAGCCGAAGACCTCGCGCTTGCGCACGCCGTCGTTCAGCGCCTGCTGCGGAAACCAGGCCATGGTGCTCCCTCGGCGGTGTCGGCGCGCCACAGGTCCAGCGCGCGCTGACGAATTGCGCTCGCACCCGCAGGGCCGCGTGCTGCATGGTGCCCGGAGCGGGGATCGAACCCACATGCCCCCTTTCGAGGGCGGCGGATTTTAAGTCAAGGCGCTACGCAAAGCACCACCATTACCACCTGCTAACTCATTGATTTCAAACGCATCGGTTGAGCTGACTGGTGCGCCGAAGTGGCCGTTTGGAGGGCGTTTGCGGCCCTGTACTACGCACAATTTACGCATCGGGCGATCAGGTAGCATGCCTCGAACACCATGCGCGGGTGGCGGAATTGGCAGACGCAGCGGGCTTAAAACCCGCAGGCCCCGGAAGGGGTCGTACCGGTTCGACCCCGGTCCCGCGCACCAACCAGGCGAGGGAGACAAGTGACTGAAGCAGACCGCGCGCCAGCCTTAGGCAGACCGTCTTTTCGTTGCCCGCACTGTGACGCCTTCACGTCACAGAAGTGGTACGGCACCATTTGGACCGAGGCGTCAAAGAAAGACTCTCTGCCTTCGTTGCCCGGGGCGGACGCGTTCGAGGACCCCGAGATCTTTCGCAAACTCGAACCCAAGAATGCCAAGGCGCAACAGTCAATGATGATTGAATGGCGCGACAAGATGCGGTCAGGCGAACCGTTCTTTGAAGGGCTATCGGGTGCCAAGTACCCCGATGGACTTGAATACAACCTGTTCATCAGCGAGTGCTACGTCTGCAGCAGGCTGTCTCTGTGGGTTGGGGAGAAGCTGGTTCTCCCGCCGATCAAGCGCGGCGTACCGCCTCACGCCGACATGCCGCGCCACATTGAGCCTGACTTCGAGGAGGCTCGATCGATCGTTGACCTCTCGCCACGTACCGAGGCGGCAAATGAGCGAGATTCTGCGCCTGCTGTAGCAGGCCGCCAACTCCGGCCCTGGAAACGTATCCACAGGCTTGGGCGCTACCGTTGAGCAAGGGGCAGTTCGCTATCGACCCATACTGGTCACTCGATCACCTGGTTGGCGCGCAGCAGATGCCCCTTCGGGATCGTCGGTGCCGCCATCGCCAAGGGGCAGATAGCCACAAGGCCGCTCGTTCGTGAGGAAGTTAGGGAGAGGCATGAGGCCCAATGTTGAGTGCACGCGCTCGCGAAAGCCGCTGCGCAGACCGTTGTGGCGAATCGGGTGCAACGAAAGCTAGGCGCAGAAGAAGGACGCTCGACGTTGGTGCAATGGCATGCTCGGGTCGACGGTGAGGCCGGCGACGGGTTACTTCAGGCAAAGGCCGCGCGGCACCCACTGCTCAATCCGGGTCGTAACCGGTTTCGCCGAGTCATGCAGAACGAGAGCGAAGTTGCGTCGAATCTCCCGGCCGGTCGCGCGGACAACCATCGGCAGCTCCCCGCGCACTACCATCCCTTCGCCCGCTCGTCCCCGAAGGGCGCCGTCGAGAGTCTCGAGGCATTGTTCCCCGCTCACGATGAACCACGCCTCGGGCCCGGGGTGCTCGTGGACGAAGCTGGACTGCCCGACGCGAAAGGTGGTCGCCACATAAAACGCTGTGTACGCGGGCGCCATCTTCTCGAAGGGCAACGGGCCCACCGCGGCCACATGTTCGGCCCCAGGAGCTGCATGCCAATCTGCTGGCGCGATCGTGAATAGCCATGTCCGGCCGAATGCATCCGTGACGGTGCCAAGCGGCCCTTTGGCCGCCTCCGCCGCCGCACGAGTCGGGAAAGCATCGAGTTGCCAGAAAAGCGGTATGCCCTGCGGCAGCGCTCCGAGCGGCTGGCGGGCGACGACGTAGCAGCCCAATTCCTGCCGCTTCTCGGCGATCGGCGCGCACGGGATCGTCGTCCCAGGGAGCGGCTTCCCCTCGCTATCGAGGTTCGGATCCGTGGGCGGTGGGTTTGCGGGCTGCCCAGCGGCGATCGCCGCCAGGCCGAGCGTTACACCGGTCACCAAGAGCGCTCTCATGCGTTTTCCTCCCAGGCACCGAGTGCCAGAAAGAAAGACAAGCATCAACGAGGCAATCCCGCGTTGATCGTACGACAAGCCGGCATGGCACACGAGACAGATGGTCCCTCTCGTTGAGGAGACAGCCGCGCACCCTGGTTTTGCGGCCGAGAGCGCAGCCAGCAAACCATGCTCGACCTCGGCTTAGACTCAAGAATCGCTCGCGACTTCGAGCCCACCGGCCGCTGTGCAGCGGCTACTGTCGGTGAACCGCCACGCCATGAATACCGGGTCTAGGTCACATCGCGGTCATTGAGGCGCACTTTTGCGAGTGATCTCAACCGCTATCTAAGGCACTGTGGACACAGTGCATGTCCGACGTGATCAGCCACAACCAAGCGACCGCTTGCCGATAGCTCCAACTGGTACTCACGACCCAGAGCGGCCACCCAGTGCTAAACAAAGCGGACGCCAGCGTTGGGTCTGGACTAGCCGAGGGGTGCCCCCTCCGTACGCTACGGTGCAGCGCCAGGGCAACCGGTTTGAATGTCTGTTTTCACCGCCGGGAGGACATGGTCGCGGACGAGCTTCCTGGTCAGCGCCCCGATGGCGGGATCGTTATAGCGGCCCGCCAGAATCGTCACCGCCATCTTCAGGCCCTGGTACACGAGGATGCGCTGCCCTCCGTTGCCCACGGCTGCGCGTACCTCGGTAAGACCCACAGGCGTGGGATTGCAGACATACCACCAAAAGTATCCATAGCCGAACTCGCCCTCGGCATCGGGAGGCGGCGGGAAGCGAGTGTGACGGCGAGTTGAGAGATCGATCCATTCGGCTGGAATTACCTGTCTTCCGTTCCACCGACCACCGTGCAGGTACAGAGAGCCGAACTTGGCCAGATCGCGCGGGCGCAGTCTCAGCCCGGACGCAGCAGACGGCAGGTCGCCGAGAGTTCCTACCCACTCAACATCGGTGATCCCCAGTGGCTCAAAAAGCTTGGCGCGCGCGTACCCTAGGAACGGCGTCTTCGTCGCGCGTTGAACCACTGCGGCCATCGCTTGAGGCAGCCCGCCGTTGTATTTGAAGTCGCGCCCTGGATCGGAGACTTGCGGGCGCGACAACACATACCGCAGCGGCTGCGGATCGCGCGTCATGCGAATCTCGTCGTTGCGCGAGTCGGTGTAGGGTACGTCTTCATCCCATTCAAAACCGGCCGTCATCGACAGCGCGTGCGCGAGCGTGACGCGTCTGCGCTGCGCTGTGTCAAGATCCGGATACTCCGGGAACCAAGCAACGAGGGGCTGATCGAGCGATTGGATAGCACCCTCGCCGCGCGCGATTCCAACCAGTGCGCTCACGACACTCTTGGTGATCGACCGAATGTCGTGCGGCGTTTCCATCGTCATGGAAACTTTCCCAAGCGGCCGCCCCCAACGCTCGTCGACGCCATCGAAATACTCCTCGTAGATCAGCTTGCCGTCGCGTTCGATCAGGATCGCATGCACGTTGAGTTCGAGGTCGTTGCGGATCGCAGCTGTCATCGTGGCCAGACGACTGGCGTCGACGCCCACCGTGTCGGCGTGAGCAGTGCTCCAGCCGTCGGTGCGCGCTAACGGCACTTGGTAGCGAGCGCCCGACAACGGCTGGGGCAGCGTGCTTGCGGGTCCGAGCAGCGTGAGCGCAAGGAACGACGCAACAATCTGACGCATGTGCAGCCCTCCAATCCTTGTCGCACCACCTCTCTAACCGGCGCATTGGAGCACTAAGCATTGCCGCGCACCAGCAGTCGCGCGGCTCAGCCTTCGACACCAAGCTGCACACCATTGAAGGGCGGTGGGCGGGCGGACGACGCAACACCGAAGGGCGGCTTCCGGTGTTCAGATCCAAGGTCTCCTTCTGGCCAATTCTGTTGAAGAACTCGTTTTGCGAGCGAGTTGAGAGGTAGGTGCGCTGGACGTTTGCGCATGTCACATGTCGCTTCGGCGGCGTCTCGAGTGCCCGAGGCCTTTCACGCCGGTGCTGCTACTGGGCCTTG
>DASTZF010000105.1:0-3823 GCA_035764445.1 Burkholderiaceae bacterium | reverse complement strand
GGGGGTGACCCATGGCCTAACTGCGCTCTGCCGAACAACGGGGTTGAAACACTTGGTGAGCGTGGCGCAAATCTCTTGGGCGCTCCGGGAACGGCTAGGAATGTCTCGGCACTGCTGAGACCAATCAGAGGGTCCGCGCGAGGGACTGTCGCGCGTGCTGATGCAGAGGCACGATGCGCGAATGCGCTTCCCGTGGCAGAAAACCGAGTCCGAGCAACAGCTCGATCTGCTCGGCGATACCCCTGCGCCGGAGGTCTCCGTTGTCGCGTCGCGAGCGAAGACGAAACCCTTGCTGCCGCCCACGAGCGGTATCCCGCGAATGGTGCTGATCTCGCAGATCGACGAGGACCCAGCGAACCCTCGTACCGAGTTTCCCGATGCCAAGGTGGACGAACTCGCCGACGACTTGCGCCAGCGAGGCATCCTCGAAGCGCTTGTCGTCCACCCGGCGAATGCGCAGGGGCGCTACTTGCTCCACTTCGGCGCGATGAGGCTACGTGCCGCCATACGTGCGGGCCTGCATGAAGTGCCGGCGGTGATCCGCGATGCTCCCGCCGATCGCTATGCCCAGGTCGCTGAGAACCTGAAGCGTCACAGCCTCTCCTCACTCGATTTGGCGCGCTTCGTCCGCGACCAGGTGAACTCGGGCGAATCGCAAACCACGATTGCCAAGCAGCTCGGCATGAACCTCACAACCGTCGCGCACCACCTTTCGCTGTTGGAGCTGCCGCCGGCGCTCGACGTGGCGATGAGGGCCGGTCGGTGCACTTCGCCAAGAACGCTGCACGAGCTGAGTAAGCTGCATGAGCAACGGCCTGAGCAGGTGAAGGCGTTGGTCGATGGGCCGGGTGACATCACGCGCGAGGCGGTGGCGACCCTGCGTGAGCGAGTGGACTGGCGTGCTGCCTCGTCATCGACCAGGCTGGTCTCGCAAGCCGTCACCGCATGCGATCGATTGGAGAAGTTGCTCGGCCGCATTGATCAACTGGCGCTTGACGCCAGCGGTGCCAATCTCGCCGTTCTTCGCGCGAAGGTCGCAGCGCTGTCGAGCTGGTCGCCGCCAGGGTCTGACCGTCAGACCCCATGAAGCCTATCCATTCGACTGTCGCCTTTGCGTCGCCTTCGCGGCGCCGCTGCGTCGTCTCCTGTGCGCCTACGAGTCACCTCGTGTTCGGTTTCGGTTCGGCCCCGACTCACTCCGTCTGCATTCGCTGTTCATCGAGGGCCAATCCGGTTTCCTTGGAGGTAAGGCAGGATAGGCTGGCCGCCAGCGAACCGATGCGCGCGAGGCGTTGTGCCTCGGAGATCTGCGATGTCGGGTCCCGCGGGTGACCGCGTCACCATCGACCTGCGCGGCATCGGCGATTCCATCCGCGCCGCGGCTTCCGGGCGTGGGCTGACGATCGCTGCGTTCGCGCGAGAAGCCCTGGTCAACGCCCTGAGCGTGGCGCCAGCAGCGCGACAGCTGCCCGATGCTCCGTCGGCGCGCCTTCACGGCACCGTCAAACTCACCTGGCGCATGGACGTACGCGCCGCGGAACTGCTCGCGGCCAACGCGCGTGCCTTGGGGCTGAGCTACGGCCAGTATGTTGGCTACCTGGTCAGCGCCGCGCCGTTGCCAGCCCCGCTGGACCAGCGCGCCGCCGACCGGGCGGCGCTGCAGGCATCGACCGACCAAGTGGCGGTATTGGCGCGCGAGGTCAGCGAGGTGCTGCGTCTGGCCCGAGCGGGCCGGTCGGTGGAAGAAGCGGGGAAGCGCGCCGAGCACATCCGCAGCCTGGTCGTCGACGTGCGCCGCCACCTGGATCTGGCGTCGTCGTTTCTCTCCGATCGTGGAGGCACGCCATGAGCACAGTCGATGGGGTGCTGGTTGCCTGGGGCGACCGGCTGTTCTATGGACCGAACCGCATCGTGCGCAGCAACACCCCGCGCCTGTCGCTGCACGCGCAGGCCGGCGCAGTGCGTCAGCGCATCAAGGCCATCGTGGTGCGCAACGCGCCGCAGGTGATGGTCAAGGTGACCGGTGGCGGCCGGGGGATGGCTGCCGTCGCCGCGCACCTGCGCTACATCAGTAAGTCCGGCCGGCTGCCCTTCGAGGACGACCGCGGCGAGGTGCGACAAGGCAGCGAGGCGCTGCGCGACCTGGCGGATCAATGGCGCCACGGCGGCGCCCGCATCCCGGAGAAGAGCGAGCGGCGCGAGGCGTTCAACATCATGCTGTCGATGCCGGCCGGCACGAACCCCGAGATCGTACGCAACGCCGCGCGCGAGTTTGCGAAAGCCGAGCTGGCGAACCACCGCTACGTGATGGTGCTGCACACGCACCAGGCGAACCCGCACGTCCATCTGTCCGTGCGCGCCGAAGGGCGCGACGGCCAGCGGCTCAACCCGCGCAAGCAGGACCTGCGGCGCTGGCGCGAGGTGTTTGCCGAGAAGCTGCGAGGCTGGGGGATCGAGGCGGAGGCATCGTCGCAGGTTGCGCGAGGGAGCCGTCACCGCAACGAGCGGCTTTGGCAACGCAAGGCTTACGACGACGGGCGCGGGATCGAGCGCGGCGGATTCGCAAACGCAAAGATGACTCCGGCGCGGCGCCACGCAGCGCAGGCGTGGTGCGAGATCGCCAAAGCGCTGGCGTCGTCGGAAGATGTGGCCGATCGCGAGTTGGGCCGGTCCGTCGTCAACTACGCGCGGTGGCTGCCGGGCGTGCGAGTCAAGCCGCTGGAGAAGGAGCTGCAGCGGGAACTGCCAGGGATCGATCGGACGTTGACCCAGAGGACGCGGCCGGACCCTGGGTGGGAGCGCTGATCGCATGGGGTCGCTCGTCCGACCCGAGCGCCGTGCAGTTCGGGCTGTCCCCGCGAGGGGATGTTCTGAAACCTTGGACGAATCGCCAAACCATCCGAGGTTTCGTATCGCCGCGGACGAACATGTCGATTGAAAGCCGATTTATCGACACGTCCTGGCAACGTGTCGATTTAACCCCGTTGCGTCACCTCATCCCCGTCCGCTCAGGCTAGCGCGGCCGGTGATCACGCCGCGATGGTCTCCATGTAGGGACGCATGACGCTGAGGATGCGGTTGGCCTCTGCGTGGCGCCAGAGATCGCCCATCGTGAACCTGCGCCTCGACCAGCCGTCGCGCAGTGCTTCGATCGCGACATCGAGGCCGATCTTGTTGCGGAACCTAAAGGCATCCACAACCGTTCTGGCCGCGCCGAACACCGGCACCGACACGCCGTCCACCTTGATGCGGTGCACGCCGTCGGCGAGCGCACGGTCCGACATACGGACTATGCGCAGCCGAGGAAAGGTTAGCTTCGGCACTGCCGCACGGTGGGGAATCGCGAGCCAAACCGCGAAGGGCGCTTGGGTGCCGATGTCGTGCACCCGAAGCGCCGAGATGAGGCAGATCACTCCCTTGGGTACACGCAGCGCGACCTCGGCCAGCGAGTGATTCTCGGTGACGGGCGCGCCTGGAATGCCGTACATGCCGCGGTCGATTCGTTCGAGCTTTCCGGCTTGCACTAGGCGCGTCAGCGCGATAGTCGGCAGGCCATAAGCGGCGAGGTCGCGAGCGCGCAGAAGTCCGCGCCGCTTGGCGAGACGGAGCAGTCGCGCTTGTTGGGGTTCGTGGGTCGGCGCCATGCTGAAGTGTGTTGCAAAAGCGCGGAGATATCAAACTATCTCCGAGAAAATGCAACATCTGGCTACCTACCTGCGCGTCGGTCTCCAACACTGCGAGCCGCGAACCCAGCAACGATCAGGGCGCGGCAAGCACCAGGGTCGGGTCGAGTTCGAAACCCGGGTAGTTGAAGGCTGCAGCC
>DASTZF010000104.1:0-10790 GCA_035764445.1 Burkholderiaceae bacterium | reverse complement strand
GCACGACACGCCGAACCCCGGCACCGCCGGCGCGACGACGTTCGACGACACGTTCATCTTCAACGGCTCGATGGACCGCTTCGACTTCAAGCTCGTCGGCAAGAAGGAGATGCTGGTTCCCTACAACGACTACGTCGCGGTCTACGGCTCCAAGCAGGACGACCTGCTGAAGCCGAACCACCTCAACCCCGACCTGGTGCGCTGGGAGCTGCACCGCGTATGGATCGTCGAGGCGACGCTGAAGGAAGGCAAGCGCCACGTCTACAGCAAGCGCACCTTCTACCTCGACGAGGATTCGTGGGCCGCACTGGCCAGCGACGAGTACGACGCGCGCGGCGAGCTGTACCGCACCGGCTTCGCCTACATGGCGCCGAGCTACGACCTGCCCGCGCCGTACACCGACATGTTCGGTCACTACGACCTGGTGTCGCGCGTCTATTCGCTGACCGGCTTCATCGCCGAGACCGGCGGCCTGAAGCACACCAAGCCGCTGGGCGACCGCGAGTGGACCGCTGATTCGCTCGCCGGCTCCGGCGTGCGCTGAAGCGCGGCGCAGTCAACGCGGCAGCGCCTGCCGGTCGCAGCCGCGTCGCTCGCTGACCGGAGGCCATCGCCGCCGCGCAGCGTGCCGTCGATTCAGTGTTCCGGCATCCCTCTTTGAGGAGGTGTGGGATGTCCACGCTACCCGAGCACCGCGTCGCGACGATGCACCAGCGCGTCGGCCACGACTTTGGTCTCTCCAAGCCGGTCGTGCTCGACCAGGCTCGCATCGATCAGTTCGCCGGTTGCACCGGTGACAACCAATGGATCCACGTCGACGTGGCGCGCGCGCGGCGCGACAGCCCGCTCGGCGGCACGATCGCACACGGCCTGTTGACGCTGGCACTGATCCCGGCGGCGCAGTTCGAGCTCGGCGTCTACCCGTCCGATGCGAGCAACGTGCTGAACTACGGCTTCGAGCGCGTGCGCTTTCTCGCGCCGGTGCCCGAGGGCAGCGCGATCGCGATCCGCGTCGAGCTGGCCGAGGTCGAAGGCAAGGGCAGCGGCCGCTACCTCGTGCGCAGCCGCAACACCGCGTACAAGGCCGGCGACTTCGACAAGCCGGTGATGGTGGCCGACACGCTCGCGATGGTGATGGCATGAAGACCGCCCGCAATCCGCGCGGCGCCGGCGCGCTGGCGCGCAAGGCACCGCGGCGCAAGGCCGCCGCGACACCCGCACGCAAGGCAGCCGCCAAGGCGGCGCCTGCCGCCAAGGCGGCGCCTGCCGCCAAGCCGGGCCTCGTCATCCTCGGGGCCGAGCAGAAAGGTCCGCGCCTCAGCGCATCGCTGAAGGCGCTGGCTGCGGCGACCGCCAAGCATCCCGGCAAGCTCGCGGGGGGCCTGCGCCGCGCCGGCGCCGAGTTGGTGAAGGTGGCGCGCGGCCGTTCGAACGTGGCGCCGGCTGCCAACGACCGTCGCTTCGACGACTCGACCTGGCGCGACAACGCGCTCTACCGCCGCCTGATGCAGGGCCATCTCACGCTGGCTCGCGAGACGCATCGTCTGGCGGGCGAGATCGGCCTGTCGCCACGCGACGAGGCGCGTGCGCGCATGGTGCTGGGCATTGCAGCCGACACGCTGGCACCGACCAACACGCTGCTCGGCAACCCGGCGGCGCTGAAACGCACGATCGAATCGGGCGGGCGCAATCTGGTCGACGGTGTGCTGCATCTGGTCGACGACTGGCGCCGCAACGGCGGTCTGCCGGCGATGGTCGACACCACGAAGTTCAAGGTCGGCCACAACCTGGCGATGACGCCGGGCGACGTGGTGCTGCGCAGCGCCGAGCTCGAACTGCTGCAGTACAAGCCCCAGACGCCGCAGGTGCACGGCACGCCGCTGTTCATCGTGCCGCCGCAGATCAACAAGTACTACGTGTGGGACCTCGCACCCGGCCGCAGCCTGGTCGAATACCTGGTGCAGCAGGGCTTCACGGTGTTCGTCGTCAGCTGGTTCAACCCGCGCGACAGCGAATCGGACTGGGGCTTGCAGACCTACGTGCTCGCACTCGAGCAGGCGATGCGCGTGGCGCGCGAGATCGCGCGCTCGCCGCAGCTGCACGTGCTCGGTGCCTGCTCGGGCGGCATCACGTCGGCGGCGTTGCTGGCGTATCTGGCCGCCGAAGGCAAGGACTGGGCACGCAGCCTGACCTTGCTGGTGTCGGTGCTCGACATCGACGGCATCGCCGACAGCTCGATGGGGCTGTTCGCGAACCTCGAGACGCTGGAGCTCGCGCGCTCGCTCAGCGGTGCACGCGGCGTGCTCGAAGGCAAGGATCTGGCGAAGGTGTTCGCCTGGTTGCGCCCGAACGATCTGATCTGGAACTACTGGGTCAACAACTACCTGCTGGGCCAGGCACCGCCGACGTTCGACGTGCTGTACTGGAACTCCGACACCACGCGGCTGCCGGCGCGCTTGCACAGCGACTTCCTCGCGCTGCTGGAGTCCAACGCGTTCGCGCGGCCCGGCGCCATCGCGCTCGGCGGTCACGTGCTCGATCTCGCCGACGTGCGCTGCGACAGCTACATCCTGGCCGGCCGCACCGACCACATCACGCCGTGGGAGGGCTGCTATCAGACGCGCCGCCTGTTGGGCGGCAGGAGCGAGTTCGTGCTCAACGCCAGCGGCCACGTGCAGTCGATCGTCAACCCGCCCGGTGGACGCAAGGCGTCGTACGTGACGAACACGGCGGACCATGCGACGCCGCAGGCGTTCGAGCAGGGCGCCACGCAGCACGAGGGCAGCTGGTGGCCGCACCTGAGCGCCTGGTTGGCCGCGCGCTCCGATGCGCTCAAGCGCGCGCCGCGGCACGCCGGCTCGAGCCACCACCCGTCGCTCGGCGCGGCGCCGGGCCGCTACGTGGTCGCGCGTGCCTGAGCACGGGGCGGGCGGGGCCGGCCGCGCATTGCGCGTCGGCACCGCGACGCTGGGCGCCCAGCGCGTTCGCTACGCGCTTGGCGGCAGCGACGACGCGCGGCGCACGCTGCTGCTGTTCAACGGCATCGGCGCCAACGTCGAGACGATGGCGACGTTCATGTCGCACTTCGAGCGCACGCGCGTGCTGGCGTTCGATGCACCCGGCGTCGGTGGATCGCCGACGCCGTGTCTGCCGTACCGGCTGCGCCATCTCGCACGGTTGGCTGAAGCGTTGCTCGATCATCTGAAGATCGAGCGCGCCGACGTGTTCGGTGTCTCGTGGGGCGGTGCCGCGGCGCAGGAGTTCGCGCTGCGCCACCCGCGGCGCTGCCGCTCGCTGACGTTGGCGGCCACCAGCGCCGGCTTCGTGATGGTGCCCGGTCAGCCGCAGGTGCTGCTGAAGATGCTGAGTCCGCGCCGCTACGTCGACCCGGCCTTCCTGCTGCGCGTGGGCGGCCAGCTCTATGGCGGCGTGCTGCGCGTCGAACGCGACCTGCTGCGGGTGCACGCACGCGCGATGCGCGGCCCGAGCCAGCGTGGCTACCTCTACCAACTGCTCGCGATCTGGGGCTGGACCAGCTGGCACCGCCTGCATCGCGTGCAGGCACCGACCTTGCTGTTGATGGGCAACGACGATCCGATCGTGCCGCCGATCAACGGCCGCATCGTCGCTTCGCGCCTGCGCAACGTCACGCTCGAATCGGTCGACTGCGGGCACCTGTTCGTGTTCACGCGCGCCGGCGAGACCGCGCGGCGCGTCGAGCGCTTTCTCGACACCCACCCCGCCTGACGCGGGCGCCGGCGCCGCCGCCGCCCCCGCCCACCCCCACGGAGTCCCCCCGGTAAGAGGGGGCTTCACGCTGCGCCCGGAGTCAAGAATCCGCCACGCCGCTGAAAGGCGCACGCAAGGGCGTGACGCCGCACAACAGGAGACTCCAATGGCGCATCGCGCTTACGCATTGACGCTCGCCTTGCTCGTCGCGCTCGTCGCAGGGGCCTGGGCGGTGCCCGACAAGAACCCGCGCGACGTGCTCGACACGCCGACGCTGAAGAGCGCGCTCGCCGCGCGCTCGCTCGTCAACGGTCTCACGCTGGCGGGCCAGCGCGTGGTCGCGGTCGGCCAGCGCGGCCACGTGCTGCTGTCGGACGATCAGGGCAAGAGCTGGCAACAGGCCGAGGTGCCGGTCAGCGCCGACCTGGTGGCGGTGAGCTTTCCCACCGCGGAGAACGGCTGGGCGGTCGGCCACGACGGCGTCGTGCTCGCCAGCAGCGACGGTGGCCGCACGTGGGTGCGCCAGCTCGACGGCCGCACGATGGGTGAAGTCCTGGTCAAGCACTACAGCGCCGGCGGCGATGCCAAGTGGCTTGCCGAGGCGCAGCGCTTCGCGTCGCAGGGCACCGAGAACCCGCTGCTCGACGTGTGGTTCGACGATGCGCGCAACGGTTATGTCGTCGGCGCGTTCGGCCTCGTGCTGCGCACCGCCGACGGCGGCAAGACGTGGGAGCCACTGCTGCACGCCACCGACAACCCGAAGGCGCTGCACCTGTACGCGGTGCGTCGCGTCGGTGGCGAGCTCTACATCGCCGGCGAGCAGGGCCTGCTGCTGAAGCTCGACCGCGAGCGCAGTCGCTTCGTCGCGATCACCACGCCCTACCAGGGCACGCTGTTCGGCGTGGTCGGCAACGAGCGCGTCGTGCTCGCCTTCGGCCTGCGCGGCAACGTCGTGCGCAGCACCGATCGCGGCCGCACGTGGAGCGCGGTGTCCACCGGCGTGCCGGTGGGCCTGACCGCCGGCACGATCGACGACAAGGGCCGCATCGTGCTGGTCAGCCAGGCCGGGCACGTGCTCATCAGCGCCGACGACGGCGCCACCTTCACGCCGCTGAAGACCGAGCGCGCGTTGCCCACCGCCGCGGTGTCGCGCGCCGGTGCCGGCACGCTGGTGCTCGGCGGTCCGCGCGGCATTCAAACCGTTGCAGGGGTCTGAGATGGAACTCGCGATGCAAACCGCCACCGCTCCCGACGCCAACCCGCGCGCCACCGACGGATCGCTCGAGGGCTTCGACCCCGCCAGCGGATCACTGCTCGAGCGCGCGGTGTTCAACCACCGCCGCGCCGTGATGATCGTCTGCGCGCTGGTCACGCTGCTGCTGGCAGCGCTGGCCGTCACGAAGCTCTCGCTGAGCGCGAGCTTCGAGAAGATGATCCCGCGCAGCCACCCTTACATCCAGAACTACCTGGAGAACCGCAACGAGCTGCGCGGCCTCGGCAATGCGCTGCGCATCGTGGTCGAGAACCAGGGCGGCGACATCTTCGACCCCAAGTACCAGGCCACCTTGCGCAAGATCCACGACGAGGTGTTCCTGACGCCGGGTGTCGACCGCGCGTGGGTCAAGTCGCTGTGGGCACCGGGCGTGCGCTGGACCGAGGTCACCGAAGAGGGCTTCCGCGGCGGACCGGTGATGCCCGACAACTACAACGGCTCGGCGGAGGCGACCGAACAGCTGCGAGGCAACATCGCGCGCTCGGGCATCGTCGGCAGCCTGGTCGGCAACGATTTCAAGTCGAGCATGCTGGTGGTGCCGCTGCTCGACACCGACCCGACGACCGGCAAGCGCATCGACGTGCGCGCAATGTCGCATTCGCTGGAACAGTTGCGCGCGCGCGTCGAGGCCGACGGCCACACCAAGGTGCACGTGATCGGCTTCGCCAAGCTGGTGGGCGACCTGATCGACGGCCTGGTGCAGGTGGCGATGTACTTCGGGCTGGCCGCGCTGATCGCCGCCGCGATCATCGGGCTGTACACGCGCTGCGCGCGCTCGACCTCGCTGGTGCTGGCGTGCTCGCTGGTCGCGGTGGTGTGGCAGCTCGGGCTGGTGGCCGCGTTCGGCTTTGAGCTCGACCCGTATTCGATCCTGGTGCCGTTCCTGGTGTTCGCGATCGGCGTCAGCCACGGCGCGCAGAAGATGAACGGCATCATGCAGGACATCGCGCGCGGCGCGCACAAGCTGGTGGCCGCGCGCTTCACGTTCCGCCGCCTGTTCCTGGCCGGCCTGACCGCGCTGCTCGCCGACGCGGTGGGCTTCGCGGTGCTGATGGCGATCGACATCCCGGTCATCAAGGACCTGGCGCTGACCGCCAGCCTCGGCGTCGCAGTGCTGATCTTCACCAACCTGATCCTGCTGCCGGTGCTGCTGAGCTACGTCGGCGTCAGCGACGCCGCCGCCAAGCGCGCGCTGAAGGCCGAGAGCGACGAGGCGCGCAACCACGGCTTCAACCGCGTGTTCGCCGTGCTCGCGCGCTTCACCGAGCGCCGCTGGGCGCTGGCTGCGATCGCGGCGTCGGTCGTGCTGCTGGCAGCGGGCTACGCGACCAGCCTGCTGCTGAAGATCGGCGACCTCGATCCCGGCGCCCCGGAGCTGCGCGCCGACTCGCGTTACAACCGCGACAACGCCTACGTCACCAAGAACTACAGCCTGTCGAGCGACACCTTCGCGGTGATCGTGAAGACTGACAAGGAAGGCTGCCTGAAGTACCCGACCCTGGTCGAGGCCGATCGGCTGGCGTGGCAGCTGCAGCAGGTTGACGGCGTGCAGACCACGGTGTCGCTGGCCAACGCGGTGCGCCAGATCACCGCCGGCAGCAACGAGGGCAGCCCGAAGTGGCTGACGATCGCGCGCAACCAGGACGTGCTGAACTACGGTGCGCAGCAGGCGAGCGTCAACAACCCGGATCTCTTCAACACCGACTGCTCGGTGATGCCGGTGATCGCTTACCTCGGCGACCACCGCGCCGACACGCTCGACCGCGTGGTCAAGGCCAGCGGCGCGTTCGCCGCCGAGCACAGCAACGGCGAGCGCAAGTTCCTGCTCGCCGCCGGCAGCGCCGGCATCGAGGCGGCGACCAACATCGTCGTCAAGCAAGCCTGGACGCAGATGCTGCTGCTCGTCTATGCAGCGGTGATCGTGCTGTGCTTCATCACCTTCCGCAACTGGCGCGCCGTGGTGGTCGCGGTGGTGCCGCTGGTGATCACCTCGGTGCTGTGCGAGGCGCTGATGGTTGCGCTGGGCATCGGCGTCAAGGTCGCCACGCTGCCGGTGATCGCGCTCGGTGTGGGCATCGGCGTCGACTACGCGTTGTACCTGCTGTCGGTGCAACTGGCGCAACAGCGCGTCGGCGTGCCGCTGGCCGAGGCCTATCGGCGCGCGCTGCAGTTCACCGGCAAGGTGGTGGTGCTGGTTGGCGTCACGCTGGCCGCTGGCGTGGCGACGTGGGCACTGTCGCCGATCAAGTTCCAGGCCGACATGGGCATCCTGCTGGCGTTCATGTTCGTGTGGAACATGGTCGGCGCGGTCGTGCTGATCCCGGCGCTGTCGCGTTTCCTGCTGCCGAGCAAAGCCTGAGCGCTCGTCCGACGAGATCGCAGTGTGGGCACTGCGCGGTCGGGACTGAACTCCTATCATGGCCCTGCAGTGCGATGCCGCGCGCAATCGATGAGCCATGAAGACCCTGTACCTCGTGCGGCACGCCAAGTCCAGCCGCGATGACCCAACCCTGGCCGACCGCGATCGGCCGCTGACCGATCGCGGTCGCGACGACGCCCCGGTGATCGGCAAGCGCCTGGCCCGGCGGCGCGTGTTGCCCGACCTGATCGTCTCGAGTCCGGCGCTGCGCGCGTTGACGACCGCGCAGCTGATCGCTGCCGAGGTCGGCTACCCGCGCAAGCACATCGTCGTCGACGACCAGCTCTACGCGGCGGGGGTCGACGACTTGCTCGCCGTGATCCAGGGCACCGACGACAAGATCGACCGCCTGATGCTGTTCGGGCACAACCCCGAATTCAGCGACCTCGCGAGTCGACTGGCGGGGCACCTGCTCGACATGCCTACCTGCTCGGTAGCCGAGTTCGACTACGACAGCCGCTCGTGGTCCGACGTCGGCGCGCGCGAACCGGCGCGCACCGCTCTGGAAGCGCCGAAACGTTAGATGTGCAGGTCGTCGCGCGCGGTCACAGCAGCGCGCGCTCGACCTCGGAGAAATTGCCGGCCACTGGCGTCACGTCGATCAGCTGCCCGAGCTGGCGCTCGACCTGCGTGCGCGAGAAGATGCCGCGCACTCGCCGCGGTGAACCGTGCGCCGCGGCCTGCACCACCAGCAGGTGGTTGCGGCCGACGCGCTTGAGGGTGGCCACCACATTGCCCACCGTGGCGCCGACCATCGCCTCGTAGTCGATCGCGTCGAGCATCGACACCTCGGTCATCACATCGGCGACGCGGATCTCGTCGAAGCGCAGGTTGCGCGCGTGCACCAGGCTCATCGGGCGCTCGCCGCTCAGGTCGGTGCTGGTGATCAGGCCCTCGAGCGTAGGCATCTCGCTGACCACGAACAGCATGCGCACGCCCTGGTAGATCATCGTCTGCTCGGCCTGCTGCAACGTCTGCTCGGGCCGGATGGTGGCCGCCTTCACCTTGCTGAGGTCGGTCATCACGTCGAGCGCCGGCGAGCGCATCGTCACCGTGGCGGTCACCCAAGGCGAGGCCTGGGTCATCGACACACCGGTGGTGAGCCGGAACGAGGGCAGCGGTGCTTCGGGATGCATTCGGCCTCCAAAGATTGCCGATCGGGCGGGTGCAAGCGTACGCGAAACGCCGCCGCTGCGCGATGCCGGTCGTGCGCTCGAGCGCACCGCCGGTCGCCGGCCCCACGGAACGCCGCTTGCCGGGCTGAAGGCATGGCTGTCTTCACCGTCGACCTGGCCATGGCCGTGTTCGCCATCGCGATCGCCCTCGCGCTGCGGCCGTGGCGTGCGATCGGCGCGACCGGGCCACCGTGGGCCTGGGTCGTCGCTTGGGCGATGCTGCCGCTGCTGTGGAGCCTGGATCGTCAACTGGGCGTTGCGGTGCTGCCGACGTTGTCGGGCGCAGCGCTGCTGGTGCTGATGACGGGTTGGCCGCTGGCGGTGCTGGCGAGCGTGCCGATGGCCATCGTCGCCGCGGTCTGCGGCCCGCTCGATGCGGCCGAGGCATTGCACCGCGCGGTGTGGCTCGGCATCATGCCGGCGACCGCCGCGCTGGGCATCGGCGCGGCGACGCGGCGCTTTCTGCCGCACCATGTGGCCGTCTACCTGATGGGCCGCGGATTCATCGGCACAGGCATCGGCGTGCTGCTCGCGCTCGCGCTGGGCGTGCCGGTCGCCGGTTCGGCGGCCGATGGCTGGGTGGCGCGTCTGCTGATGGCGATGGCCGAAGCGAGCCTGACCGCGGGCATCGCCGCGGTGCTGCTGGTGCAGCGCCCCGAGCTGCTGGCCACGTACGCCGACCGCCTCTACCTGGAACCACGCCCGCGGTCGACGTGAGCCTCGGTGGTGCGTGAAGCTAACGCGCGATTGCAGTGGCCGGTATCTCGCCGCCGGCCGCACCATAGAAGATGCGCCAGATGGTGAAGTCGGCGCTGAACGCTTCGAATCGGTGCTCCACGCCCGCGGCGACGAACAGCAGGTCGCCGGCTGCGAACGCGTCGCGCCGGCCGTCGTGCACGAGCACGCCGCTGCCGCGCACGACGACGTAGAGCTCGTCCTGCGCGTGCGGCGTCTGCTCGTTGGGCGGCAGCGGGCGCGCGAGCTTCACGTCGCAGGTGCCGCGCTTCAGGACCAGGGTCGACCGCTCGCCCGCTGGGCTCGGGATCAGCGCGTCGGTCTCTGCGAAGCGAAACACCTGGCTTCGAACGACACGGTTCATGGGGTCCTCGCTTGCTGGACGTGCAGTCAATCGATCACGTCGTCGGCGCGCTGCAGCAGCGCGCCCGGCAGACCGAGGCCCAGCGTGCGGGCGGTACGCAGGTTGATGACGAGTTCGAGCCGCGAGGCCTGTTCGACCGGCAGTTCACCCGGCTTCGCGCCCTTGACGATCTTGTCCACGTACACGGCGGCGCGGCGAAAGCGGTTCGCGACGTTGTCGCCGTAGGACATCAGGCCGCCGATCTGCACGATCTCGCGAGCCTGGTACATCGCCGGCATGCGGTGCTGGGCGGCCAGCTCGACGATCGGCGCGCGAGCGGTGAAGAAAACCGGGTCGGAGTCGACGATGACGGCATCGACCCGCGCACGCGCCAATGCGGCGAAGGCGGCATCGAGGTCGTCGCGGCCGCGCACCTCGGCGATCTCGAGCGTCACGCCGATCTGCCGCGCCGCCGTCTCCAGCGCCTGGCGGTAGATGCGGGCACCGGGCGGCAGCGGGTTCCACAGGAAGCCCACGCGCGCGGCACCGCGCACGGCCTCGCGCAGCAGCTCGAGGCGTTTGCCATGCACCTCGGGAGTCGGATCGTTGGTCAAGCCGGTGATGTTGCCGCCGGGGCGTGCCAAGCTGGCGATGAAGCCCGACCCCACCGGGTCGCGGCCGGCAGCCATCACCACGGGAATCGTTCGGGTGGCTTGCTGCACAGCGGCGATCACCGGGTTGGCGCCGGTGACGATCACGTCGACCTTCTGCCGCGCCAGGTCGGCCGCCAGTTCGGGCAGGCGCTCCTGCTTGCCGTTGGCGAATCGGCGTTCGAACACGACATTGCGTCCCTCGACGTAGCCCAGCTCGCGCATCGCGTCTTCGAACGCGCGCGTGAGGTGAGCCTGCTCCTCGGCCGAGGCCGTCTGGATGTAGCCCACGCGGTGAACCCGCTCGATGCCCTGGGCGCCGGCTGTCGGCGCCGTGCTGAGCGTCCCCAGCACCAGGCAGGTGTTGAGGAAACCCAGCCGCCACGTCGCGATGAATTTGCGCATGCGCCCCCGGAGCCCGCCGCGCCGATCGTGTGTGCAGTCAATGCCGATCAGGCCGGTCCAG
>DASTZF010000103.1:0-2520 GCA_035764445.1 Burkholderiaceae bacterium | reverse complement strand
CGCAGCGACGCCATCGTGTTCGTCTCGGCGCCCGAGTCGCTGATGGTGCAGATGCTGTTGCGCACGCCCGGCGTGCGGCTGTTCGATTTCGCGCAGGCCGAGGCCTATGCGCGGCGGCTCGCCTACCTGAGCCCGGTGGTGCTGCCGCGCGGCGTGGTCGACCTGGCACGCGACCAGCCGCCGCACGACGTGCGCCTGGTCGCGCCCACCGCGATGCTGGTGGCGCGCCACGGCACGCATCCGGCGCTGGTGCAGCTGCTGGTGCAGGCCGCGGCCAAGGTGCACGGCGATGCCGGCTGGTTTCAACGCAAGGGCGACTTCCCGAACACGCGCAACGTCGAGATCCCGATCTCTTCGGAGGCCGCGCGCTTCTACAGGGACGGGCTGCCATGGCTGCAGCGCTACCTGCCGTTCTGGCTGGCCAATCTGATCGAGCGCATGGCGGTGGTGCTGATCTCGATCATCGCGGTGCTGCTGCCTTTGTCGCGCGTGGTGCCGCCGCTGTACACCTTTCGCATCCGCTCGCGCGTGTTCCGGTGGTACGGTCAGCTGCGGTCGCTCGAAGACGCCATCGGCAGCCGCCCGACCGAGGAGCTGCGCCGCCAGCTCGACGCCATCGAGGACAGGGTCGAGCGTGTGCATGTGCCGCTGTCGTACACCGACGAGCTCTATGCGCTGCGCAGCAACATCGACATGGTGCGCGGCCGTCTGGCAGCGGCCGAGGCGTCCGAAAACGACAAGGGCAGGGAGTGACCCTGCCCTTGAACCAGCGGTCGGCGACCGCGTGGATTACTGCTTCGGCGCCTCTTCCTTCTTTGCCTCGGACTTGTGGGCGGTCTTTTCCTTCTTCGCCTTCTTCTCCTTCTTGTGCGTCGCCGGGGCGCTGGCCTTGGCCGACGGCTCGTTGGCCTTCATCGGCGCGCCGCCGGCGTGCGACGCCGCCATGGCGGGAGCAGCCAGCGCGGCGGCAACCGCGAACACGAGGGAAGTGAACAGTTTCGTCATGACGTCTCTTTCGTTGAGGAGGTGCTTTTCGGGTGACCTGTCAAATCCAGTGGCCACCCGGCGCGGCCCAGAAAATCGTTGGACCTAGGCCCTTGACGCACCGCCGCGGGTTTGGTTGACACGGCGGACGGGTCGCACAACGCCCGGAAACGAGGCGTGACGTGCTGCCCACCGCAGTGGGCGTCCGCTTGAATCCAGGTGTTGGCGCCCGGCGTACGAACTTCACACCTCTCTGACCCTTTGTCACTTTCGCGAATGGCGGTGTCCGTGGTTTCCCGGTGGTTGTGTCGACTCTGTTCCGTGCCCGTCTGGTTCGCCATCGCGACCGCGACCGCGGCGCCGTACGTACCTCGCAGCGACGACCAGGTGGTCGAGCGGCTCGCATTGCGCGCCAACGACCCGGCTGCGCGCGAACTGGCCACGCTGCGAGCGGCATGGCGGCGCGATCCGGCCGATGCCGCGGCCGCGGTGCGGCTGGCCGAGGCTTACGTCGAGCGCGCCGGCGCCGACGGCGACCCGCGCTACGTTGGCTACGCACAGGCGACGTTGCAGCCCTGGTGGCGCGCGAGCGATCCGCCGCCGTCGGTGCGCGTGATGCGCGCGATCGTGCTGCAGTACGACCATCGCTTCGACGATGCGCTGGCCGACCTCTACGCGGCGGTGCGCACGCAGCCCGACGACGCGCTGGCGTGGGCGTGGATCACCGCCATCCATCTGGTGCGAGCCGATCTCGATCGTGCGCGCCAGGCCTGTGATCGCCTGGACGAGCTGACGCCCGACCTGGTGGGCGCGGCGTGCCACGCGCAGATCGACGCGCTGAGCGGTCGGGCGACGCAGGCCGCCACGTCGTTGCGCTCGGCGTTGCAGGCCGACCCCGGCGCCGACCCTGCACTGCGCTTGTGGGCATTGACGCGCCTGGCGGAGACCGAGGAGCGCCGCGGCGACGTGACCTCCGCCGAGCGCGCCTACCGCGATGCGCTGGCTCTGCGCGTGCCCGACGTCTACCTGTTGTCGGCGTATGCCGACTTCCTGCTCGACAACGGCCGCGCGGCCGACGTGATGCCGCTGTTGAAGGACCATGCCCGGGCCGACGTGCTGCTGCTGCGACTGGCGATCGCCGCCAAGGCGGTGCGCGATCCCAAGCGCGACGCGCTGGCCCGCGAGCTCGCTGCGCGCTTCGACGCTGCGCGCGCACGCGGCGACGTCAGCCACCGCAAGGAGGAGTCGCGCTTTGCGCTGGCGGTGGTGGACGAGGCCGAGCGCGCGCTCGCGCTGGCCAGCGCCAACTACGAGCAGCAGCGCGAGGTGGCCGACGCCCGCATCCTGCTCGAGGCCGCGCTCGCGGCGCGTCGACGCGCGGCAGCGCAGCCGGTGTTGCAGTGGATGGACGCCACCGGCGTCGAGAGCCCGGTGCTGCGCACGCTGGCCGCCAAGCTGCGGGAGCTGCCGTGACGACGCGCCGCAGCGCTCGCGCGCAAGCGCACGCATCGACGTCATGTGCTCCGACGCGCGCAT
>DASTZF010000102.1:0-4409 GCA_035764445.1 Burkholderiaceae bacterium | reverse complement strand
GTTTGCTTGCGGCGGTTGCGTCGCTGTGCGCCGCGCTGGCCGCCGCGTCGAGCCTGGCGCAGGACTTTCCCACCCGTCCGATCCGCATCATCGTGCCGTTCTCGCCGGGTGGCGCCGTCGACGGGCCGACCCGCGTGCTGGCGCAGGAGATGAGCAAGCGCCTGGGGCAACAGGTGGTGATCGACAATCGGCCCGGTGCGGGTGCCACGATCGGCACCGAGGCGGTAGCCAAATCTGCACCGGATGGCTACACGCTGCTGCTGGCGTCGCAGACCAACGCGATCAGCGCGACGCTGTACACCAAGCTGTCGTTCAATCCGATCGACGACTTCGCGCCGATCTCGTTGATCGGGCGCGAACCCGGTGTCGTGGTGGTGCATCCGTCGCTGCCGGTCAAGACGGTGCAGGAGCTGGTCGAGCTCGCCCGCAGCCAGCCCGGCCAGATCGACTACGCGTCGTCGGGCAACGGCAGCGGCCAGCACCTGTTTGCGGCTCAGCTGTTTTCGATGGCGGGCGTCAAGCTCAATCACGTGCCGTATCGCGGCAGCGGCCAGGCGACGACCGATCTGATCGGTGGGGTGGTGAAGGTCAGCGTGCCGGGGCTGGCCGGCATGCTGCCGCACATCCGCAGCGGCAAGCTGAGGGCGCTGGCGATCACCGGGTCTCACCGTTCGCCGCAATTGCCTGACGTGCCGACGCTCGCCGAATCGGGGTATCCCGGCTACTCGGCCTACGTCTGGCTCGGGCTGCTCGCGCCGAAGGGCACGCCCTCGGCGATCGTCGACCTGCTGAACCGCGAGGTCCTTTCCGCGTTGGGCATGCCCGAGGTCAAGGGCTACATGGCCAACGCGTCGATCGAGGCACTCGGTTCCACACCGGCTGAATTCGGCACGTTCTTCCGCGCCGAACGAGACACCTGGGCCCGCGTGATCCAGGCCACCGGCGCCAAGCTCGAATGACAATTCGCGCCGCCCAAACGACAACGGACACTGCCGATCCATGAGCACCCCTGTCACTGCCCACGAGCACTGGACCCACAAGAAGACTGCCGATGGCGACGTGCGCCTGTTCCTGTGGGAGAAGTTCGTCGGCTCGCCGCAGGGCAAGCCCGCGGCGCTGTTCGTGCACGGATCGTCGATGGCCTCGCAGCCGACCTTCGACCTCACCGTGCCCGGCCGGCCCGATTCATCGGTGATGGACTGGTTTGCACAGCGCGGCTTCACGTGCTGGTGCGTCGACATGGAGGGCTATGGCCGCTCCGACAAGCAGCGCGACATCACCTGCGACATCGCCAATGGCGCCGACGACCTCGCCGCGGCCACCGACTACATTGCCCGCACACGCGGGATCGCGAGCTTCCTGACCTATGGCATCAGCTCGGGCGCGCTGCGCGCTGCGCTGTTCGCGCAGCGCCAACCGCAGCGCGTGTCACGGCTGGCGCTCGACGCCTTCGTTTGGACGGGCGAGGGCAGCCCGACGCTGGAGCAGCGGCGCAAGAAGCTGCCGGAGTTCCTGAAGACCAAGCGCCGGCCGATCGACCGCGCGTTCGTGCGCTCGATCTTCGAGCGCGATCATCCCGATTGCGCCGATGCGCCGACGGTCGAAGCGTTCGCCGACGCCATCCTGGCACTCGACTCGTCGATGCCCAACGGCACCTACATCGACATGTGCTCCAAGCTGCCGGTGGTCGATCCCCTGAAGATCACGGTGCCGACGATCGTGATGCGCGGCCAGTTCGACGGCATCGCGGGCATGGGTGACCTGGTGTCGTTCTTCGAGAAGCTGCCCAATCCCGACAAGCAGTTCACGGTGATGTCGGGCATCTCGCACGCCAGCTTCCAACAGAAGAACCATCTGCTGGCGTACCACGTGCTGCACGGGTTCTTCAGCCATCCGGCGCTGGTGTACGCGAGCCACTAGCCAACGAGCGCTACGGCGGTTGGCTACACTGCTGCGCAGAGACAGGAGGGAACGGCGGGAGGTGTCTCCCCGCTCGTGTCTGTGTTACCGCCAATGGCTGGGTGGCCCATGCTGCCTGTCGCCATTGTTTCGATTGGTTGACTGCGGGCCTCACGATGACAACTCGGCGAAAGTACTTGATTCGGGGCGTCGCAGGCCTTCTCTTCCTCAACGATCCGGCGAGCCACGCGCAGCAGCCGGCCCGAGCGGTTCCGCGAATCGGCGTGCTGTTGTTCACCCCGATCACCAACGAGGCACAACAGGCGTTTCGCCAAGGATTGCGTGACCACGGCTACATCGAAGGTCAGAACATCCTGGTGGATTGGCGATCCGCAGAGGGACAAGTGGACCGCGCTGGCGCGATTGCCGCGGAGTTTGTTCGACTCAGGGTCCGTGTGATCGTCGCTGAGTTCACACCGGCTGTCGTGGCCGCCAAGAACGCAACTCGCACGATCCCGATCGTCATGGCGCCAGCGGGAGATCCCGTGGCGTCGGGGCTTGTTGCGAGCCTTGCTCGGCCCGGGGGCAACGTCACGGGCCTTTCCAACATCGCGAAGGAGCTCGCGGGGAAGCGCTTCGAGCTGCTTAAGGAACTCCTCCCCGATATCACCCGGGTGGGGCTGTTGATCCACGGATCCGATCCCCTGGACAAGGCATTCGTCGCGGAAACGCAGAGCGCAGCGTCAAGCGCTGGCATTCGCCTTCACATCGCGACCGTGGCGCGCACCGACGACCTCGGGCCCGCGTTGAATGCCATCACAAAGGAGGGAGTCGGCGCGGTCGTCGTGCCGGGGAACCTCCCCGTACCAGCACGCCAGATTGCGGTGTCGGCCCTGCAGCATCGTCTGCCGTCGATTTCCTTGCTGCGTGAATTCGCTGAGTCGGGTGGACTCATGTCGTATGGGGCAAGCACTGTCGATATTCGGAGGCGGGCGGTTGGCTACGTCGACAAGATCCTCAGAGGCGCAATGCCCGCCGATTTGCCCGTGGAGCAGCCGACGATCCTCGAACTCGTGATCAATCAAGTGACGGCCCGCGCCCTCGGACTGAAGGTTCCGCGCTCGCTGCTGCTGCGTGCGGATCGGATGATCGAGTGACGGCTGCTGCCGGGTCAAACAGTCGCACGCACACAGGTCAGTCACGCGATGACGCGCGGGCGCTCGAATCGGACCCTCGATGTCTTGCGGGTGACCCGAACTGCCGTCGGTGCAGCGTCGGCGGCACGCCGACGGTCGCTCGAAATGCGGCGCGCAGCGCCGACGCAGATCCAAAGCCGACCGCCTGCGCCACCGCATCGAGGCGCTGCGCTGAACGCTCGAGCAGCGCTTGCGCGGCCGCGACGCGCTGGCGACGCAGCCATTCGTTCGGCCCGATGCCGACCTGCGCGCTGAAGCGGCGCAGGAAGTTGCGCTCGCTCATCGCGGCCCGCGCGGCCATATCGGCCACACGCAACGGCGTGTCGAGTCGCGCGTGGGCCCAATCGAGTACCGGACCCAGACCATTCTTCGTGGCCGGTCCGACGGGCATCGGGATGAACTGCGCCTGCCCGGCCTGGCGGTGCGGTGGCGTCACCATCGTGCGCGCCACCAGGTTCGCAATGT
Source organism: Burkholderiaceae bacterium (assembly GCA_035764445.1). Lineage (GTDB taxonomy): Bacteria > Pseudomonadota > Gammaproteobacteria > Burkholderiales > Burkholderiaceae_C > JAEUPI01. The sequence goes on along the minus strand of DASTZF010000102.1, from coordinate 849 downwards.
CCGATCCGTGGTGCCGCCGCACGACGTGCAGACAGGCGTCGATGCCGGCGGCACTGCCGGCCGACGTGACGATCGAGCCCGTGTCGACATAGAGCACGTCGGCGTGCCAATCCACTTGCGGGAAGCGCTGGCGAAACGCCGGCACGTACCGCCAATGCGTGGTGGCCGCCAGGCCATCGAGCAGCCCGGCCTCGGCCAGCACGAAGGCGCCGGTGCAGATCGACAGCAGCTGCGCACCGCGCTCGTGGGCGCGGCGCAGCGCTCGCAGCAATGCAGCGGGGACTCCGGCGCCACGCCAGCCCGGGACGATGACGAGGTCGGCCCCGTTCAGCGATCGCAAGCCGCCGTCGGCGCGCAGCTGCAACCCGCCGCGCGAGCGCAGCACGCCGGGCTCGGCCTGCGCAATCCGGAAGCGGTAGAGCGGACGTGCGAACTCGGGCCGCTCGAGCCCGAACACCTCGCTGGCAATGCCAGCCTCGAACAGACTCAGGTCGTCGTAGGCGACGCAGACGACCGAGCGAACGTCACGGGGCTTCGATCTCATTGGCCGATTATTGTCGAACAATGTCGTTTCGGACACTGGCACGGCGGCAGCCCCGCACCTACAGTGAGGCCATGCCCCGGCCGTCATCGGGCGCCGGACCGCGAACTCCCGAAGACCGCAGAAAGCAAGACGTGAGTCCGTCTACCGCATGGTTTCCCATCAAGGGTGGCTGCGACTGCAGCAGCATCCGCTACCGACTCGAGTCGCCGCCGCTGTTCGTTCACTGCTGCCACTGCCGCTGGTGCCAGCGCGAGTCCGGTGCAGCGTTCGCGCTCAACGCGATGATCGAGGCCGATCGCGTGACC
>DASTZF010000101.1:0-15937 GCA_035764445.1 Burkholderiaceae bacterium | reverse complement strand
GAGGTGCGGCACGCGTTCTCCAAGCACGGCGGCAACCTCGGCACCGACGGCTCGGTGGCGTTCCAGTTCAAGCACTGCGGCCAGTTCGTGTTTGCGCCCGGCACCAGCGAAGACCGGGTGATGGAGGCGGCGCTCGAGGCGGGCGCCGACGACGTGGTCACCGGTGACGACGGCGCGATCGAGGTGCTCACCGCGCCGGCAGATTTCGAGGCTGTGCAGCAGGCGCTGCAGAAGGCGGGCTTGAAGCCCGACCTCGCCGAGGTCACCTGGCGCGCCGAGAACCCGGTGGAGCTCGCGGGCGACGACGCGCAGCGCATGCAGAAGCTGCTCGATGTGCTCGAGGACCTCGACGACGCGCAGGCCGTGTACCACAACGCGGTGCTGGGATGAGCCCACTGCCGAAGCGGCCTAGCAAGAGGCGGATCCGCCGCGTTGACTTGATTTGATCATGAGTAATGCGACGGACGAAGCGCGGATCGAGCAGTTGCTCGAGGAGGCCAATGCGCTGAAGCGCGAGGCGCTGGCGGCGCAGCAGGAGTCGCTGGCGCTGCAGAAGGACGCCCTGGCCGAGCAGCGCAAGCTGATCGCTGACACCCGCGCCAACCTCGAGATCGCGCGCGGCGTCAACGAGCGCGCCGCCGAGCTGCAGCAGCGTGCGCGCCGCGCGCTGGCCTTGTTGCTGCCGCTGGTGCTGGTGTTGATCGCCTATGTGAGCTGGTTGTTGTTCTTCAAGGTCAGAGTGTGAAGGTTCTCGTCATCGGCGGCGGTGGCCGCGAACACGCGCTGGCGTGGAAGCTCGCGCAGAGCCCGAAACTGCAGTGCGTCTACGTGGCGCCGGGCAACGGCGGCACGGCGAGCGACTCTCGGCTCGAGAACGTGCCGATCAGCGACCTCGTCGCGCTGGCAGACTTCGCGCAGCGCGAGAAAGTCGTGCTGACCGTGGTCGGCCCCGAGGCGCCGCTGGCCGCCGGCGCGGTGGATCTCTTTCGCGAGCGCGGGCTGCGCGTGTTCGGACCCACGCGCGCGGCGGCGCAGCTCGAGAGCTCCAAGGCGTTCGCCAAGGCGTTCATGGAGCGCCACCATATCCCGACCGCGCGCTACCAGACGTTCGACGACGCAGCCGCAGCACACGCCTACGTCGACGAGCAAGGGGCGCCGATCGTCGTCAAGGCCGACGGGCTGGCGGCGGGCAAGGGCGTGGTCGTCGCCGAGACGCCGCGCCAGGCGCACGAGGCGATCGACCACATGTTCGACGGCAGCACGCTCGGCGTGCAGCACAACGCCGGCGGCGCCCGCGTGGTGATCGAGGAATGCCTCGAAGGCGAGGAGGCCAGCTTCATCGTGATGGTCGACGGCGAGCACGTGTTGCCGCTGGCCACCAGCCAGGATCACAAGCGCCTGCTCGACAACGACGAAGGCCCCAACACCGGCGGCATGGGCGCGTACTCGCCGGCGCCGGTGATCACGCCGAACCTGCACGCGCGGGTGATGAACGAGATCATCAAGCCGACGGTGGCTGGCATGAAGCGCGACGGCATCGTCTTCACCGGCTTTCTGTATGCCGGCCTGATGATCGACGCGCAGGGCAACCCGCGCACGCTCGAGTTCAACACCCGGCTCGGCGACCCCGAGGCGCAGCCGATCCTGATGCGCCTGAAGAGCGACCTGTTCGACGCCCTGATGCAGGCCACCGACGGCGCGCTCGACGCAGTCGAGCTGCAGTGGGACCGCAGCGTCGCGCTCGGTGTCGTGCTGGCCGCCGGCGGCTACCCCGCCGACCCGCGCAAGGGCGCGGCGATCAGCGGCCTGCCGCAGCCGGCCGACGATCTGATGGTGTTCCACGCCGGCACCACGCTGCAAGCGGGGCAGCTGAGCGTCAGCGGCGGCCGCGTGCTGTGCGTCACCGCGCTCGGCGCCACCGTCAAGGGCGCGCAGCAGCGCGCCTACGAATGCGTCGATCACATCCGCTTCGAGGGCTCGCAGCATCGACGCGACATCGGTCACCGCGCCGTGCGCCGCTGATGCACCGCGCGCGCTGCCCGAGCGCCCGGTGCAGCTGCGCGGCAGCCGCGTCGCGCGTGCGTTGCTGCGTCTGGCCGGTTGGCGCGTGGCGTTCGCTGGTTTGCCGGCGCGGCAGGGCGTGCTGATCGTTTATCCGCACACGTCGAACTGGGACTTCGTCGTCGCCGTGTTGGCCAAGTGGAGCATCGGCATCCATGTGTCGTTCTGGGGCAAGGCGTCGCTGTTCGATGTGCCGCTGTTTGGCCGCTGGCTCAGGGGGCTGGGCGGCATCCCAGTGGACCGCTCATCACCGCAGGGTGCGGTGAGCGCGATGGCGCAGCGGCTGCGGCAGGCGCGCGAGCGTGACGAGTTCCTGTGGCTGGCGCTGGCGCCCGAAGGCACGCGCCGCTTCAGCGACGGCTTGCGCAGCGGCTTCTATCATGTGGCGGTGCAGGCCGGCGTGCCGCTCGGCCTCGCCGGACTCGACTTCGCTCGCCGCGCGGTCGTACTCGAGGACTTTCTGCACCTGTGCGGCGAGCCGCACGCCGACGTCGCCGCGATCGCCGCGCGGCTGCGGCATCATCGTGGCCGCCGGCCCGAGTGGGCCGCACCGATCCGCCTGCTCGAGTGACCATGTCGACCGCCGCCGTCCGCACCTATCTGCTCGATCTGCAGCAGCGCATCGTGACGACGATGGAGCAACTCGACGGTGGCCGCTTCATCGACGATGGCTGGACGCGCGCGCCCGGTGAGCGCTTGCAGGGCGACGGCCTGACGCGCTGCATCGACGACGGCGCGCTGCTCGAGCGCGGGGGCTGCAACTTCAGCCACGTGCGCGGACCGCAGTTGCCGCCGTCGGCCACCGAGCACCGGCCCGAACTGGCCGGTGCGCCGTTCGAGGCGCTTGGTGTATCGCTGGTCATTCATCCGCGCAACCCGTACGTGCCGACGGTGCACATGAACGTGCGCATGCTGGCGGCGTCGCCGGCCGGCCGCGAGCCGGTGCAGTGGTTCGGCGGCGGCATGGACCTGACGCCGTACTACGGCTTCGACGACGACGCGCGGCACTTCCACCGTGCGTGCCGCGACGCGCTGGCGCCGTTCGGCGCCGATCTGCATCCGCGCTTCAAGCGCTGGTGCGACGAGTACTTCTTCCTGAAGCACCGCAAAGAGCCGCGCGGTGTCGGTGGCATCTTCTTCGACGACTTCGCCGAGCTCGGTTTCGACCGCGGTTTCGAGATGTTGCGGGCAGTCGGCAACGCCTTTCTCGCGGCGTACGTGCCGATCGTCGAACGCCGCCGCGACACCGCATACGGCGAGCGCGAGCGCGAGTTCCAGGCGCTGCGGCGCGGGCGCTACGTCGAGTTCAACCTCGTCTACGACCGCGGCACGCTGTTCGGTCTGCAGTCGGGCGGTCGCACCGAGAGCATCCTGATGTCCATGCCGCCGCGCGTGCGCTGGCGCTACGACTTCAGGCCCGAGCCCGGCACGCCCGAGGCGCGCCTGTACAGCGACTTCCTGCATCCGCGCGACTGGTGCACGGAGTGAGCCCTCCGCGCGGCCGCCGGCAGGAGGGCTCGCTCCCCCAGGGCCACGAAGGGGCCCGTTCCGGGCCTGGCGGGAAGGCGCGTAGCACCAAGGGTGCACACACAAAACGCATCGGCCTGTTCGGCGGCACCTTCGACCCGCCGCAGCTCGCCCACGCGGCGCTCGCGCGCTGTGCACGCGACGCGCTGCGGCTCGACGAGGTGCGTTGGATCCCCACCGGATCGCCGTGGCAGAAGACGCATGCGATCAGCGGCGCGCGCCACCGCGAGGCGATGGTGAAGCTGGCGATCGACGGCGAGCATGCCTTCGTGCTCGAGCGCAGCGAACTGAAGCGCGCGGGTCCCAGCTACACGCTGCAGACGGTGCACGAGCTGCGGCAGCGCGAGTCCGGCGCGAGCTGGTTCCTGCTGATCGGCGCCGACCAGTACAACAACCTGCACACCTGGCGCGGCTGGCCCGAGTTGCTGCAACTCGTCACGTTGGCGGTGGCGCCGCGACCCGGCGTCGCGATGTGCCCCGACCCGCAGGTGGCGCAGGCGCCGCACCAGCTGGTGCCGCTGCCTCCGATGGACATCAGCGCCACCGAGATCCGTGACCGCGTGGCGCGTGGTGAATCGATTTCAGGATTGGTGAGCGACGCGGTGGCAAGCTATATTGCCCGGCACCGCCTCTACAGGAGAGCCGCTGCGCACTGAATGGACATCCGCAAGCTGCAACGTGCCATCGTCGATGGCCTGGAGGACGTGAAGGCGCACAACATCGTGGTCTTCAACACCGAGCACCTGTCGCCGCTCTTCGAACGTGTGATCGTCGCCTCGGGCACCAGCAACCGCCAGACCAAGGCACTGGCCAACAGCGTGCGCGAGACCGTCAAGGCGCGCGGCCTGCCGATCCTCAGCGTCGAGGGCGCCGACAACGGCGAGTGGATCATCGTCGACTGCGGTGCCGCGGTCGCGCACATCATGCAGCCGGCGATCCGCGACTACTACCGCCTCGAGGAGATCTGGGGCGGCAAGGCGGTGAAGATGAAGATGGACGGCGAGGCGCGCCCCGCGGTTGCCGAAGCGGCGATGCCCCGTCTCGCGCCCGCGAGTCGCAAGCCCGCGCCGAAGCAGCCCGCAGTTGCCAAGTCGGATCGGCGTGCGACCTCTGGCGCCCGGCCCGGCGTGGCGAAGCGAGCGGTGGCGGCCAAGAAGCACGCGGCCAAGCCTGCGCGCAAGTCCGCCGCCAAGCGAGCGCCGCGCGCCCGCTGACGACCGCGCGCCGATGCGGCTGCTGATCGTTGCGGTCGGCCAGCGCCAGCCGGCCTGGGCGCGTGAGGCGTTCGCCGAGTTCGCCAAGCGCATGCCTGCCGATGCGCGGCTCCACCTGGTCGAGGTCAAGGCCGAACCGCGTGATGCGGGCAAGACGGCCGAGCAGATGATGGCCAGCGAGGCACAGCGGCTGCGCACCGCGGTGCCCAAAGGGGCGTGGATGGTCGCGCTCGACGAGAGCGGCCAGCGTCGAACCACGGCGCAACTCGCGCAGCGGCTCGAGCATTGGCGCTCGCTCGGGCGCAGCGTTGCACTGCTGATCGGCGGCCCCGATGGGCTGGCGAAGGCGCTGAAGGACTCCGCCGACGAAACGCTTCGTCTGTCAGACCTGACGTTGCCGCACGCGCTCGCGCGTGTGCTGCTGGCAGAAGCGTTATATCGGGCGTCCAGCGTGTTGGCCGGACACCCGTATCACCGCGATTAGCGCTCGTTGGAGCAGCCGCAGCTGTCGTAGACGAAGCGGCTACCGTCGCTGTCGACCGGCTCGTTGCGCTCGCGCATCGCGTCGCCGTTGCGCGCTGCGGCGGCCATCGGTTGCGTGCGCGGCGTGCTCGGCGCTTTCGTTGCCACCGGCTGCAGATGATGCACGGGCACCACGACGGGCTTGACCGGGTTCTTGACTTGCACGCCGGCCCAAGCGGACAGCGCGATGGCGACGCAGACGGCGCCGCGGACGGAGCGCATCGAAAGGGTGTGCATGGAGGTACTCCTGGTGGACTGCAAAACCGACCTCGCAGGCCGGGACCGCTGTGTTGCAGCTACGGCGCGATCGGTTTGATCGCCGCGCACCGGTTGTTTCAGCTGTCACGGCCTCTGCCATAGGCACCACCGACCACCGAACTCGCCATCGCTGGATGGCGGTATTGCTGCAGAACGACGCCAGTCCGTCGTCAGCAGATCTGGGGAAGAGCACTCACACGCGCGGGCCGTCGCTCGGCGGGCCCGACCATGACGGCCGGCACCCGAATCACGAATCGCGGTCAGTCGTTCGAGCAGCCACAGCTGTCGTATGCGAAGCGGCTGCCATCGTTGGTCTGCGCCACGATCTGACGGCTCTCAGACTTGCGCTGCGCCGACGCCTTTGCGGTGCGGCTGCTCACGCGGTCAACCGCGGCGGCCGGGCGAACCGCCGACTGGCAGCCAGAAGTCGCGTCGCTCGAGTGCGCGCAGGCCATCGCCACGCGTTGCGGCGCGGCATCGGCCGCTCGCACCTGCGGCACGACGGCAAAGCTGAACATGAAAGCGCCGACGATCGCCGTGGCGCGGAGGAGGGTGGTCTTGCGCATGTGGAACTCCTTGAACGCTGATGCGGTTGTCGCAACGCGGACGGCGATGAGTCGCGTGGAGCCATCGTCTACGTGTGTGTTGCGCGTGGCGAGGTCAGCGTTCACGGGGACATGCGCATGGCGACCACTCGTTTCGGGGGGCCGGCGTCGCCCGTCTGCACAGTCCGTCACGGCGGCTTCTGACGCGTGCGGTTTGCCCGTGAAAAACGGCCGGTCGCCGCGATCGTCCAGTCCGGAACAACTGCACGGCCTCGCCGCACCGGAGCCACCGCGCCGTCAGCGATGGGCGGGTGCACAGCGGCCGATCGTGGCCACGACCGGGCTTCATCGGACAATCGCGCGCTGCGCCGTCGCTCCACGCCGATCCATGACGACCCGCTCGTTCGTTTATCTGGCTTCGCAAAGCCCGCGCCGCCGGCAGCTGCTGCAGCAACTCGGCGTGCGGTTCGAACTGCTGCTGCCCGACGACGGCGAAGATGCCGAGGCGCTGGAAGCCGTGCGCCGAAGCGAATCGCCTGAGGCCTACGTGCGCCGCGTGACGCGCGCCAAGCTGACCGCGGCCCGCGGCCGCCTGCGCCGTCGTGGCCTCGCGGACGCGCCGATCCTGGCGGCGGACACCACGGTGGCGGTCGGCCGCACGATTCTCGGCAAGCCGACCGATGCTGCCGAGGCGCGTGCGATGCTGCAACGCCTGTCGGGTCGTACGCATCGCGTGCTCAGCGGCGTGGCGCTGGCCTGGACCGCTCGCGCGCATGCAGCGCTGAACATCTCGCACGTGCGCTTCGCGAAGCTGCCACGCGCCACCATCGACGCCTACGTCGCCAGCGGCGAGCCGTTCGGCAAGGCGGGCGCCTATGCGATCCAGAGCGCGCTCGCCGGCTGGGTCGAGCGCATTGACGGCAGCCACTCGGGCATCATGGGGCTGCCGTTGTTCGAGACCGCACAGCTGCTGCAGCGCGCCGGCGTGGCCACTGCGCTGAGCGTTGGACGCTGACGCCAGGGTCTGTCGAAACAGACCCTAGACTGCGCACCCATGGCCACCCACGACATCCTGATCAACTGGTCGCCGCAGGAGACGCGCGTGGCGATCGTCGAGAACGGCGCCGTTCAGGAGCTGCACATCGAGCGTGCGCTCGAGCGCGGGCTGGTCGGCAACGTCTACCTCGGCAAGGTCGCCCGCGTGCTGCCTGGCATGCAGAGCGCGTTCGTCGACGTCGGGCTCGAGCGCGCCGCCTTCCTGCACGTGGCGGACTTGCACACCAGCAACGGCGCACGCGTCGACGGTGCGCCGCTGGTGCCGATCGAGCGCCAGGTTTTCGAAGGCCAGACGCTGCTGGTGCAGGTGATCAAGGACCCGATCGGCACCAAGGGCGCTCGGCTGTCGACGCAGATCTCAATCGCCGGCCGCATGCTGGTGTTCCTGCCGCAGGACACGCACATCGGCATCTCGCAGAAGATCGGCTCGCCCGAGGCGCGCGAGCAACTGCGCACCCGCATGCAGGTGCTGGTGGGCGATGGCGGCGGTGGCTTCATCCTGCGCACCAACGCCGAGGATGCGAGCGACGCCGAACTGGGCGACGACATCGCCTATCTGCGCAAGGCATGGGCTGCGATCCGTGAGGCGGCGTCGACGCGTGCCGCCGGCACGCTGCTGCACCAGGACCTGAATCTGGCGGAACGCGTGTTGCGTGACCTGACCAACGAGGGTACGCAGACGATCCGCATCGATTCGAAGCTCCAGTTCGACGCGCTGAGCGCGTTCGGCGCCACCTATTCGCCCGGCGCGGTGAAGAAGTTGGAGCACTACAACGGCGAACGGCCGATCTTCGACCTCTTCAACATCGAGGAGGACATCGCGCGCGCGTTGGCGCGACGGGTCGAACTCAAGTCGGGCGGCTACCTGATCATCGATCAGACCGAGGCGCTGACGACGATCGACGTCAACACCGGCGGCTTCGTCGGTGCGCGCAACTTCGACGACACCATCTTCAAGACCAACCTCGAGGCCGCGCTGGCGATCGGGCGGCAGCTGCGGCTGCGCAATCTGGGCGGCATCATCATCGTGGACTTCATCGACATGACGCGCGAGGAGCACCGCGGCGCGGTGTTGGCCGAGTTCCGCAAGCAGCTGGCGCGCGACCGCACCAAGACCGCCGTCAGCGGCTTCACGCAGCTCGGCCTGGTGGAGATGACACGCAAGCGCACGCGCGAATCGCTGGCGCACATGCTGTGCGAGCCGTGCCCGACCTGCGAAGGGCGCGGCCAGGTGAAGACCGCGCGCAGCGTCTGCTACGACATCCTGCGCGAGATCCTGCGCGAGGCGCGGCAGTTCAATCCCAAGGAGTTTCGCGTCATCGCCAGCCCGGCGGTGGTCGAGATGCTGCTCGACGAGGAGAGCGCGCATCTGGCCGGCCTCTCCGAGTTCGTCGGCAAGCCGATCTCGTTGTCAGCTGAGAGCGCGATGAACCCAGAGCAATACGACATCGTGCTGCTGTAGCGGGGCGGACGATCGTGTATCGTACGGCCGGCAGACGCGGAGTTTCGACGATGAGAATGCAGTGGCACGCGCTGGCGCCTGCGGTGGTGGTGCTGGGGTTGGTCGGGTGCGGCAACGAGGTCGTGCAGCCGACGGTCAACGTCTCGGTAGGCCAGCAGCTGATCGACCTGAAGAATGCTCGCGACAGCGGCGCACTGAAGGAAGACGAGTACCGCAAGCAGCGCAAGATGCTGATCGACAGCGTGCGTTGACGACCGCGAGGCGACGATGAACCTCAAGATGATGATGGCAGTGGTCGCAACAGTCGGGCTTGGCGCCGCGTGCGGCAGCGACCCGGTGACCGTTCAGGGAACGACGACGATCTCCAAGGGGCAAGAACTGTCCGACCTGCAGGCGGCGCTCCAGGCCGGCGCGATCGATGAGAAGGAATACGAGAGCCTGCGCCAGCGGATCTTGAAGCGGCCCAACTAGGCGGCGCGCTCGCTTCCGCGCGCTGCCGTGGCGCCCAGCGGCGGTGCCACCTCCTCCAGCGGCTTGCGCTCGGCGTTCACCGCCCAGCGCCAGGCCACCGCGGCGGCGAGCAGCACCAGCAGCGCGCCGATCGCGTAGCCGATGAAGACGGCGCCACGGCTGCCGGTTTCGATCAGCGCGCCAAACAGGGCCGGCGCGGCGAAACCGCCGGCTCCGGTTCCCACGGCATAGAAGATCGAGATTGCCAGCGCCCGCATCTCGAGCGGGAACACCTCGCTGACGGTCAGGTACGCCGAGCTCGCCGCCGCCGATGCGAGGAAGAACACCGCCGACCAGGCCAGGGTCTGCGTCACCGCGTCGAGCACGCCGGCGACGAAGCCGATGCCGGTGAGCAGCAGCGCGACGCCCGACAGGGCGTAGGTGGCGGCGATCATCACGCGGCGGCCGAGGCGGTCGAACAGTGGCCCCAGCAGCAACGGGCCGAGCACGTTGCCGGCCGCGAACGGCACGATGTACAGGCCGACACGCGCGTCGTCGACTCCGTGGAAGCGCGTCAGCACCAGCGCGTAGGTGAAGAAGATCGCGTTGTAGAAGAACGCCTGCGACACCATCAGCGCCAGCACCACCGCGCTGCGCGTCCGATAGCGGTGCGCCAGCACCTGCCAGACCTCTCGCCAGCCCGGTGCCGCGCGTGTGGCGAACGTGGTGGTCGAGCCAGGCGCGGGCAGCGGTGCGCCCGTCTCGGCCTGCGTCGCCTGCTCGATCTGCGCGACGATGCGCTGTGCCTCCTCGGCGCGGCCGTGGGTCAGCAGCCAGCGTGGGCTCTCGGGCACCTGGCGCCGCACGATCAGGATCGCCAGTGCCAGCGCCGCGCCGAGCAGGAAGCCCGCGCGCCAGCCACGCTGCGGCCCGAGCGCATCGAGCAGACCGAGGCTGAGCAGCGCGCCGAGCGCCGCACCGATCCAGAAGCTGCCGTTGATCGCGAGGTTGACGCGGCCGCGCACGCGAGCCGGGATCAGCTCGTCGATCGCCGAATTGATCGCCGCGTATTCGCCGCCGATGCCCAGGCCAGTCAGCGCCCGGCACAGCGCGAACCAGGCGAAGCCGTCGGCGAAGGCGGTGGCCACGGTGGCGGCCATGTACACCGCCAGGGTCGTCAGGAACAGCCGCTTGCGGCCGAGCCGGTCGGCCAGGCGGCCGAACACCAGCGCGCCGATCACCGCACCGCCGACGTACAGCGAACCGGACCAGCCAATCTGCGCGGCGCTCAAGCCGAGCGTGTCGGTCCGCTCGAGCACGCTGCCGATCGAGCCGACGATCGTCACCTCGAGGCCGTCGAGCACCCAAGCGATGCCCAGCGCCAGCACGACGCGCCAGTGCCAGCGCGTCCAGGGCAGGCGGTCGAGCCGGGCGGGGATGTCGGTGCTGATCGGCACGCCGCGACTATCGCCGCCGAGCGATGGCCTTGGGCGCCGCGGGGGCGCTGCCGGGGTGCGGCGCGCTCAGTACGTGGCGCGGCCGCCCGAGATGTCGAACACGCCGCCGGTGGAGAACGAGCAGTCCTGCGACGACAACCAGCACACCAGCGCCGCAAGCTCCTCGACCAGCAGGAAGCGCCCTATCGGGATCTTCGACAGCATGAAGTCGATGTGCTGTTGCGTCATGCTGTCGAACATCGCGGTCTTGGCCGCCGCCGGCGTCACGCAGTTGACCAGCACGCCCCGCTGCGCCAGCTCCTTGCCGAGCGACTTGGTCAGCCCGATCAGCCCGGCCTTCGACGCGCTGTAGTGCGACGCGTTGGCGTTGCCTTCCTTGCCGGCGATCGACGCCACGTTGACGATGCGGCCGTAGCGGCGGGCGATCATGTGCGGCACGATGGCGCGACTCACCAGGTACGGCGCGATCAGGTTGACCTCGATCACGCGCTTCCAGATCGCGGGCTCGAGCTCCCAAGTGGTGCCGTTGCCGCCGGTGATGCCGGCGTTGTTGACCAGGATGTCGATCTGACCGTAGCGCTCGAGCGTGGCCTGTACTGCGGCGGCCACCGACGTCTCGCTGGTCAACTCGACCACCGCCGAGCCGACGTTGCCGCGCGCGCTCAGCTCGGCGCTCGCGTGCTCGAGCCGAGCGCTGTCGATGTCCCACAGCATCACCGAGGCACCCGAGTCGAGCATGCGCATCGCGGTGGCGTAGCCGAAGCCTTGCGCGCCGCCGGTGATCACGGCGACGCGGTCGTGCAGATCGATGCGATTCATGCCTTCTCCTTCTTCTCGCGCGGCACGCGGCCCATCAGATAGAACTCGTCGTTCGGCCGCAGGCTGATCACGTTGGCCATGCGGTTCGAGAGACCGAAGAACGCGCTGATGCCGGCGATGTCCCAGATGTCCTCGTCGTCGAAGCCGTGCGCGCGCAGGGCGTCGAAGTCGGCCTCGCCGATCTCGTGCGACGCTCGCGTCACCTTGAGTGCGAAGTCGAGCATCGCCTTCTGGCGCGGCGTGATGTCGGCCTTCCGGTGGTTGATCGCCACCTGATCGGCCAGCAGCGGCTTCTTCTCGTAGACGCGCAGGATCGCGCCATGCGCGACCACGCAGTACAGGCAGTTGTTGGCACCCGAGGTGGCGACGATGATCATCTCGCGCTCACCCTTGCTCAAGCTGCCGCCTTCCTTCAGCAACAGCGCGTCGTGGTAGGCGAGAAAGGCACGCAGCTCGGCCGGCCGGTGCGCCAGCGCGACGAACACGTTGGGCACGAATCCTGCCTTCTCCTGGACCTGCAGGATGCGGTCGCGCAGGTCGGCCGGCAGATCCTGCAGCTCAGGAACCGGATAACGGCTGATTGGTGGGTTCACGGTGAGTCCTTTCAGCGTCGGGTCGCTCGCCATCATGCATCGGTGCATTGCGAAACTGCAGCGCGTGCAGTCGCGCGTACAGGCCGCCGCGCGCCAGCAGCTCGGCGTGCGTGCCCTCCTCGACCAGGCGGCCGGCGTCGATCGCCACCACGCGGTCGGCGTGCTCGATGGTCGACAGCCGGTGCGCGATCACCAGCGTCGTGCGGTCCTTCATCAACTCGTCGAGCGCCGACTGCACGGCGCGCTCGGACTCGCTGTCCAGCGCCGACGTCGCCTCGTCGAAGATCAGGATCGGTGCGTCCTTGTAGATCGCGCGCGCGATCGCCAGCCGCTGACGCTGGCCGCCCGACAACTGGCTGCCGTTGTGGCCGATTTCGCTGTCGATGCCCTGCGGCAGCGACTCGACGAACTCCAGCAGGTTGGCGCCGCGCAGCGCGGCGCGCACGCGCTCGGTGTCCACCTCCGCACCGAGCACCACGTTGGCGACCACGCTGTCGTCGAACAGCACCACGTCCTGGCTGACGAGCGCGAACTGCCGCCGCAGCGAGTCGATGTTCCACTCGCGCAGCGGCACCCCGTCGAGCCGGATCTCGCCGGCCGTCGGCTCGATGAAGCGCGGCAGCAGATTGATCAGCGACGACTTGCCGGCGCCCGACGGGCCGACCAGCGCCACCGTCTCGCCGGGTTCGATGGTCAGCGTGAAGCGGTCGAGCGCGCTCGCCTGTTCGGCCGCATAGCGCTGCGTCACCGCATCGCCGTCGATGCGGCCGCGGGCGCGCGCGACGCTGTGCGTGCCGCCGCGCTCGTTGACGCCATCCTCGACAAGCTCGACGCTGCGCTCGATCGACGTCAGTCCGCGCAGGATCGGCGCCATCACGTCCGCGAGGTGGCGGATCGGCGGCAGGGTCATCAGCATCGCGGTGACGAACGCCACGAAGCCGCCCACCGTCTGGCCGCCCTGGCCGCTTTGCCACAGCGCGATCACGATCACCGCCGACATCGCGCACGCGGCGAGGATCTGGGTCAGCGGCGTCATCGTTGCCGACGCAGTGACGTTCTTCAGCAGCAGGCGGCGCAACGCAGTGCTCAATCGATCGAAGCGTTTGGCCTGCGACGCTCCGGCACCGTGCAGCCGCACGATGCGCCAGGCCAGCACGTTCTCCTCCACGACGTAGGCCAGCTCGTCGTTCGCGCGCTGGCCCTCGCGGGTGAGTCGCTGCACGCGCGCGCCGGCGGTGCGCATGACCCAGCCGATGGCCGGGAACAGCAAGCCGATGACCAGCGTCAGCGCCCAGTTCAGGTAGATCAAGTAGACCAACAGGGCCAGCAGCGTCAGCGAGTCGCGCACCAGCGTCAGCACCGAGCCGACGAGCTGGCCGACCGAGCCTTGGATCTCGTAGACCAGCATGTTGGTCAGGCTGCTGGCCGAGTGGCGCGTGAACAGCGCCGGCTCGGCGCGCAGCAAGTGATCGAACAGCCGCGTGCGCAGCGTCTGCGACGCCTGGTTGGCCGCCCAGGTGAGCGCGTATTGCGCCACGAAGCCAGCCAGCCCGCGCAGCGTGAACAGGCCGATGATCGCCACCGGAACCAGCCACAGCGGTATGCCCGCGCCCGCGAACCCCTTGTCGAGCAGCGGCTTCATCAGCGCCGGCAGCGCCGGCTCGGTGAGCGCCGCCACCAGGGAGGCGGCGCCGGCCACCACGATCCCGATGCGCCCGCTGCGAAAGTACGGAACGATGCGGGAGATACGTTGCAATACAGTGGCCATTGACGGCAGGCCTTCCAGGCCGCGGTCCGACCCGTTGACACGACAACTGACGATTATCCGTGCGGGTACTGCCTACAATGCGCACCGAAGGGCGGCCAATGGCTGCGGAACCAGTGCGGCCGAGTCGAATCCACAACACTTCATGGTGATATCCCCCGAGACGCAGCAGTGCCCATCGCGCCGCCGTTGGTTGGCTGGGGCCCTCGCCGCAGGGGCACTGCACACCGCGCGCGCGCAGTTCCGGGTCGAGATCTCCGGTGTCGGCGCCACCCAGTTGCCGGTGGGGGTGACCAAGTTCCGCGAAGAAGACAAGTCGGGCCAGTCGATCTCGGGCATCGTGCGTGCGGATCTCGAGCGCTCGGGGGTCTTCCGCATCGTCGATTCCAGCGGTGACTTCGACGAGAGTTCGCGCCCCAATTACGCCGAGTGGCGCGGCCGCGGCGCCGACGCACTGGTGGCGGGCTCCGCGGCGCGCCTGTCCGACGGCCGCTTCGACGTGCGCTACAAGCTGTGGGACGTGGTCAAGGGCAGCGACCTCGGCGGCCAGGCGCTGGCCGTGGTGACGGCCGACCTGCGACTGGCCGCGCACCGTGTGGCCGACGCGGTGTACGAGAAGCTCACCGGGGACAAGGGCGTGTTTTCGACCCGCATCGCCTACGTCACGCGGGTCGCTAACCGCTACACGCTGCGCATCACCGACGCCGATGGCGAGGGCGGCCAGGTGGCTCTCAACAGCACGCAACCGATCATCTCGCCGTCGTGGGCACCCGATGGCAAATCGCTCGCCTACGTGTCGTTCGAGAGCGGCAAGGCGGTGGTGTGGGCGCAGGAAGTGGCTACCGGCGAGCGCCGAGCGATCGCCAACTTCCGCGGCAGCAACAGCGCGCCCGCCTGGTCGCCCGACGGCGGCACGCTGGCGGTCACCCTGTCGCGCGACGGCATCTCGCAGATCTATCTGATGGATCCCAACGGCGGCAACGTCCGGCGCATCACGCAGAGCAGCGCGATCGACACCGAGCCCGCGTTCTCGCCCGACGGCAAGCAGATCTACTTCGTCAGCGACCGCGGCGGCAGCCCGCAGGTCTACCGCGTGTCCACCGGCGGCGGCAACGCCGAGCGAGTCACCTTCAGCGGCAGCTACAACATCAGCCCAGCGGTCAGCCCAGACGGCCGCACGGTGGCCTATGTCAACCGCAACGGCAACGAGTTCAAGGTCATGACGCTCGACCTCGGCAGCGGCACGGTGCGCAACCTGAGCGACACCGTCGACGACGAGAGCCCGAGCTTTGCGCCCAACGGCAGGCTGATCATCTACGCCACGCGCGCTCAGGGCCGCGACGTGCTGATGACCACCACGCTCGACGGCCGCATCCGCACGCGGCTGCTGGCCTCGGGTGTCGACGTGCGCGAACCGATCTGGGGACCTTTCGGCCGGTGAGCCCGGCCCATACCGCAAGGAGTAGCACATGACCCACTTTCGAACCTCGCTGTGTGTGGCGCTGGTCAGCGCCGCGCTCGCCGGCTGCGGCTCGTCGGTGAAGCTCGATGAATCGCCGGCTCCAGTGGTCGATGCCAAGGCGAATCCGGCCGGTGCGGGCAACGCGGGTAAAGGCGCCAGCACCGCGCAGTCGGCGGTCACCACCGTCGACGCCAGCAAGATCGACCCTGCAGCCGCGGGTCTTGGCCGGATCGTTTACTTTGACTACGACAGCTACGTGCTCAAAGACGAGTTTCGCCCATTGATCGAGGGCTATGCGCGCATGCTGAGTTCGACCAAGACCAAGAAGATGGTCGTCGAGGGTCACACCGACGAGCGCGGCGGCCGCGAGTACAACCTCGCGCTCGGGCAGCGCCGCGCCGAAGCGGTCGCCAAGTCGCTGGTGCTGCTGGGCGCCTCCGACAGCCAGATCGAGGCGGTGAGCTTCGGCAAGGAGCGTCCGGCGAACGACGGGCACGACGAAGCCGCGTGGGCCAAGAACCGCCGCGCCGAGCTCAAGGACCGGTGATGTCTCGCTGGCATCTGCCGCTGTGCGCGGCCGCAGTACTGGTGCTGCTGGCAACGCCGGTGCGCGCCGCGCTGTTCGACGACGACGAAGCGCGCCGAGCGATCCTCGAGCTGCGCCAACGCGTGCAGCAGATGGAGCAGGCTGGCGCACAGCAGGCCGCCGACAACGCCAGGACCAACGCGCAGCTGCGCGAGCAGCT
>DASTZF010000100.1:0-36383 GCA_035764445.1 Burkholderiaceae bacterium | reverse complement strand
CGCACCAGCTGATAGTCGGTGCGTGTGTAGTCGCCGCTGGCTGCCAGCCGCCGCGTGTCGCGGTCGGCCTGCGCGCGATCGAACGGCTGACCGGCGCGCGAGCCCAGGATCCCGGCCAGCCGTTCGGGGTTGCTCAACTCGGCGCCCTCGATGCGCACGAATGCGAGCGGCGCCGCCGGCGTCGGCGACACCGTGTGCTGCGCCTGCCACGCGGCGTAGGCATCGGGGTCGAGGCCGAGCGCTGCCAGCCTCGATGCGGCGTCGCGTGCGCCGGCCTCGCCGAGCGCGATCAGGTCGCGCGAGCGGTCGAAGTCGCGCGACGTCAGCGCACCGAGCTGCGGCGCGACCAGGACGTCGACCAGGCGCAGGGTGGCCAGGCTGCGCTGCACGTTCTGCTCGGTGAGGATGTTGATCATCTGCTGGGTCAGCCCGAATGCCGATCCGAAGGTCTCGCGGCCCGCCAGCGGTGTGCCGATGTTGACGACGATCAGCACGTCGACGTTCATGCTGCGCGCCACGCCGATCGGCACGTTGTCGACCAGGCCGCCATCGCCGAGCACGCGCGAGTTCACCTCGATCGGCGCGAACACGCCCGGCACACTCATGCTCGAACGCAGCGCCTGTGCGAGGTCGCCGCGGTCGAGCACGACCGCCTGCCCGCTCTCCATGTCGGTAGCCACTGCGCGGAACGGAATCGGCAACTCGTCGAAGCGATCGATGTGATGCACTGGCAGCGTGAAGCGCCTGAGCAGCAGCTCGAGACCGCGGCTCGACACCGCGCCCTGCGGCGCGCGCAGCTCACCGTCGCGGAACCCCAGCTCGATGGCACTGGAGAACTCGAAGTCCTCCTCCTTGCGGCGCTGCGACAGCTCGGGACGCTCGACGCGGTTGGAGAACACCTGGTCCCAACGGGTCGCGTTGAGCTCGCGCTCGAGCGCGTCGGCTCGCATGCCGCTGGCATACAGCCCGCCGACGATGGCGCCCATCGAGGTGCCGGCGATGGCGTCGATCGGGATGCGCCACTGCTCGAGCACCTTCAGTACGCCGACGTGCGCGAGCCCACGTGCGCCGCCACCCGACAGCACGAGGCCGACCCGCGGGCGCGCCGCGGCACTCGAGGCCGCCGACGCTGCCGGCGTTGCTGCCGTGGCAGGCTCGGCGCCTGCGAGAGCCGTGAGATGCGACGTGCAGAGCGCGAGTGCACAAAGGCCGCGCGCCAAGGCACTGCGCGCCCAGCCCCTCGCGTCGCTCATTCGGACAGCGTGCGTCCGCGCGACCGAAGCCCGATGCGGCCGACGGCGTCGCTGATCAGCGAGCGCGGCGCGAAGACGCGCGCAAGACCCGCAGCCGCCAGCAGTTCGATCGACGCGCTGGGCACCGCCCAATGCCTCGCTTCATGGGCATCGAGCAGCAGCAAGGGGCCGGGGGGTGGTGCGCGCCAGAGGACCAGGACCCGGCGCCACTGCGCACGCAGGAAGATCGACACCCACGATCCCGCCCGCCACGCTTCCACCACGGCGTCTGGCTCGGGGTCCGCGTCGCCGTCGCGGCGCAACGGCGGCCGCTGGATGTCGACGCCGCCGGGATCGAGCGACTGCGGCAGCGTCGCACCTGAGCCGGTGTTCGACTCCTGCAAGCGAGTCGTGAGCAGCGCGATGTCGGGTGCGGCCACCGCGACGGCACGGGCGAAGCGCTGACGCTCGTGCACGATCAGGCGATTGGCGGCCGACTGGAATGGCCGTGAATCGTTGCTGTGCTGGGTCGCCAATTGCTCGACCAACCCCTGTACGAACGCCAGGTTGGCCTGGTGGTCACCAACCGTGCGCGTCTGCATCAGAAAGCCGAGCTGATCGATGAAGCGCCACACCGGATGGGCCGCATCCGCCAACAGTTCGTCGTCGAGCAGCGCCTGGTGCAACACGGTGGGATACAGCCGCGACAACAGGGGCTGGCTCTCGCTCGGCAGCCGACGATCCGCAAGGATCGCGTCGTAGAGACGCGAGAGATACTCAGCCGTATGCAGCTCGCTGCCGGCATGCCCCGCTGAACTTCGCCCCGCGTAGTCCGCCGAGCCTACCGGTTGCAGCGTCGAGTGCCACATCGAATCGCCAAACGGGTCGCGCACGGGCCCGCGCTCGAGCGAGCGTCGGGCCCGCATCGCATCGGTGAGCTCGGTCACCACGCCTTCGTTGACCACCGTGCGGTGCACAGCAGGTATCACACCGAGGGCATGCAGGCGTGAGCAGGCAGCGCCATAGCACTCGTGGAGGGCGCGGATCAGCGGCTGCGCGGCACAGCGCAGCAGATCGGTCTGCACGTTGCGCCCGATCGGCAGCCCGCGCGCGGCCGCCAGTAGGGCACGCACCCACACCTCGGGGCGCAGCGGGTTGGTGTCGCGCGCCGTGTTGACGTCGCCGACCAGGGCCGACGTATAGGTGCGCAACTCGCGCAACGGCTCCTCGAGTTCGGAGTTGCTGCGCTCGACGATGCGGGCGACCTCGATGTCGAGGGTGACCTCCTCGTCGTCGACCAGAGACAGCTCGAGCCGGCCGCCAAGTGCGGCTGGCTTGGCCGTCGCACGGTCGACCTTGCCCAAGGCCTGGTCGTGCAGCGACTGCACCGCGTGCTGGATGAACGCGCCGCGCTCGCCGTGCACCACCCGCATCGCCTCGATGGCGTCGGCCCTGCGCGTCGGACGCTCGTGCCACTGCTTCAGCACCGCATCGACGATGGTGCCGAAAGTCGCCTCTGACAGACGCAACTCTTGGTCGACGAACTCCGCCAGCGTGGGTCGATGAGGCATCGTGGGCTCGCGCACGTGCCCCGATTATCCGATCCGACCGCCCCAAATGAGACGGCCCGCGGGCGCCATGCCCGCGGGCCGTGTGTCACATGCACCCTTTACCGGGGCGCAGCCGATGGGCCGATCACATGTCCATGCCCATGCCGCCCATGCCGCCGCCCGGCATCGGAGTCGGGGTCTCGTCCTTCGGCGCCTCAGCGACCATCGCCTCGGTGGTCAGCATCAGGCTGGCCACCGACGCCGCGTTCTGCAGCGCGGTGCGGGTCACCTTGGTCGGGTCGAGGATGCCCATGTCGATCATGTCGCCATAGCCACTCGTCTGGGCGTTGTAGCCGAAGTTCCCCTTGCCCTCGAGCACCTTGTTGAGCACCACGCTCGGCTCGTCACCGGCGTTGGCGACGATCTCGCGCAGCGGCTGCTCGACGGCGCGCATCACGATCTTGATGCCGGCGTCCTGGTCGGCGTTGTCGCCCTTGATCTTCTCGCCGACGGCCTGGCGCGCGCGCAGGTAGGCGACGCCACCGCCAGCGACGATGCCTTCCTCGACGGCAGCGCGCGTGGCGTGCAGCGCGTCTTCGACGCGGGCCTTCTTCTCCTTCATCTCGACCTCGGTCGCGGCACCGACCTTGATCACCGCCACCCCACCGGCCAGCTTGGCCACGCGCTCTTGCAGCTTCTCGCGATCGTAGTCGCTGGTGGCCTCCTCGATCTGCACGCGGATCTGCTTGACGCGCGCCTCGATGTCGGCCGCCTTGCCGGCGCCGTCGATGAGCGTGGTGTTCTCCTTAGCCACTTCGACGCGCTTGGCCTGGCCAAGGTCGCCCAGTTGCACCTTCTCGAGCGTGAGGCCGACCTCGTCGGAGATCACCTTGCCGCCGGTCAGGATGGCAATGTCTTCCAGCATCGCCTTGCGACGGTCGCCGAAGCCCGGCGCCTTGACGGCTGCCACCTTCAGGATGCCGCGGATGGTGTTGACCACCAGCGTGGCCAGCGCCTCGCCCTCGACTTCCTCGGCGACGATCAGCAGCGGTTTGCCCGCCTTGGCCACCTGCTCCAGCGTGGGCAGCAGCTCGCGGATGTTGCTGATCTTCTTGTCGAACAGCAGGACGTACGGGCTCTCGAGGATCGAGGCCTGCTTGTCCGGGTTGTTGATGAAGTACGGCGACAGGTAGCCGCGGTCGAACTGCATGCCTTCGACGACGTCGAGCTCGTTGTCGAGCGACTTGCCGTCTTCGACCGTGATGACGCCTTCCTTGCCGACCTTGTCCATCGCGTCGGCAATGATCTTGCCGATCGATTCATCGGCATTGGCGGAGATCGCACCGACCTGACCGATTTCCTTGCTGGTGGTGGTGGGCTTGCTCTGCTTCTTCAGCTGCTCGACCAGCGCAATGACCGCCTTGTCGATGCCGCGCTTCAGGTCCATCGGGTTCATGCCCGCGGCCACGTACTTCATGCCTTCGCGCACGATCGACTGCGCCAGCACCGTGGCGGTCGTGGTGCCGTCACCGGCGGCGTCACTGGTCTTGGAGGCGACCTCCTTGACCATCTGCGCGCCCATGTTCTGAAGCTTGTCCTTGAGCTCGACCTCCTTGGCGACCGAGACACCGTCCTTGGTGACGGTGGGGGCGCCGAAGCTGCGCTCGAGCACGACGTTGCGACCCTTGGGGCCCAGGGTGACCTTGACCGCGTTGGCCAGGATGTTCACGCCCTCGACCATGCGGTGACGGGCGTCGGCGCCGAATACGACGTCTTTTGCTGCCATGTGTGTTTCTCCGAATTGCTTGGATTGGCTCTGAGTGCGCGGCGAGCTACTTTGTCTTCGGCCGGGCCTGCGGCCCTTAACTTGGCTGCGCCAAGTTAGCCTGCGACGAGAAGTGATCGCCTGCGGCGATCACTTCTTCTCGATGACGGCGAAGAGGTCCTCCTCGCGCATCACCAGCAGCTCGTCGCCGTCGACCTTCACGGTCTGGCCGCTGTACTTGCCGAACAGGACACGATCGCCCACCTTGACATTGGGCACCACGAAGTCGCCCTTGTCATTGCGCTTGCCGGGACCCACCGCGAGCACCTCGCCCTGATCAGGCTTCTCGGCTGCGTTGTCGGGAATCACGATGCCCGACGCCGTCTTGGTTTCGTTCTCGAGGCGCTTGACGACGACACGGTCGTGCAACGGACGAAGTTTCATTGCATCTCCTTTGAGATTTCGGAACTGACTCTGACAAAGCGCTGCAGGATGAGTGAGCGCACATTTACCAGTGCGTGACGATCGCCTTGGTGGACCGCCCGCTGTTAGCACTCAGCATCGGAGAGTGCTAGCAGAGGCAGATTATAGGTACGAAGCCATCGCCTTCAAGCCCCGGGAGGCCGTGGCTCGATGGAGCCGAGGGCGGTGTCTTCGCCGTCCCCAGGCTGCGCTGGAGAGGTCACCCGGAAGCGTTCACTGGCCCAGGCACCGAGGTCGATGCTGCGGCAGCGCTCACTGCAGAACGGCCGCCAGCGGTTGGCTGGCGTGTACGCGATGCGGCGCGAGCACGTCGGGCACGGCACCAACAGCGTTTGATCGCCGCGGCTCATTTCAAGCACACAGCGCCAGTTCGAACGACGCGTCCTCGTGGCTCGGACGCAGGCGACCATCGGCCTCTGCGCGCATCAATCGCACCGACACCATCAGGCGATGGCCGCTGATCTCGGGTATCAGCTGCAGCGCAGGGTCCAGCCGCACCCGCAACAGTTGGTAGATCTTTCCCGCGGCCAGGCTCTGCTGGAACTGCCCACCGGTGGCCACCACCTTCTGCCGCACGCCGGAATCACGCAGCAGCTGCAAGAGAGCCTGCAATGCCTGCGCAAGCGGCATCATCGTCGACACCCACTGGGTCAGATCGGCCCGACGCGCCGCGGCGTCGCGATGCTGCCACGCGTAGTAGGCGGGCAGGTCGAACTCACAGGTGCCACCCGGAATGCTGATGCGGCTGCGCACGCTCATCAGCCACTCGTTGCTGGTCAGCGCATGACCGGCCTTGCCTGGCAATTGGTTCAGGGCATCGAACGCTTGCTCGATGCGGTGGATGACGTCGTCGAGCGCCTGTTGCGCGACCTGTGCGTTGCCGCGCAGCGCGATCAGTTGCTGCTTATGACGCTCGAGTTCCTTGAGCAGGTCGGACTTCAGGTCCGCGCGCGCCGCGACATCCATGATCTCGAACAGCGTCGCCAACGCGAAGTGGTGATCGATCGGGTTGTCGCGGACCATCAACTGCCCGAGCCGATCGAACAATTGCTCCAGACGCAGCATCGTGCGCACGCTCTCCTGGAACGGGTACTCGTAGAGAATCAAGTCCGTCGGCTCCCATTGCAGCTGGGTGCAGGAGCGCGATTGTTCCACAGCGCCTCAAGCGCTCACACCGTCCACCCAGAGAGCCCACAGCGTGTGCACGGCGGCGGTCAGTGCATTCATGGTGAGTCCGTCGTTGTAGATCACAGCATCGGCGATCGCTCGGCGAACCGATCGTGGTGCCTGCTGCGCGATCACACGTCGCACCTGCTCCTCGGGCCAGCCGGCGCGCCGCATCACACGCTCGACTTGCGTCTGTTCGCTGCAGTCGATCACGAGGATGCGGTCGCAGCGGGCGCGCCAATGCGACGACTCGGCCATCAGCGGCACGTCGAACAGGACCAGGCCGTCGCCCGCACGCGACGCTTGCGCCATCGCCTCGGAGCCGATCAGCGGATGCAAGATATCTTCGAGGCGTCGCTTCACCGTCGGGTCACCAAACGCCAGCGCGCGCATGCGTTCGCGATCGAGTGCCCCGCGCTGATCGACGATTTGGTCGCCAAATTCGACCCGCACGGCGGGCATCGCACTGCCGCCCGGCTCGGTCACCGTGCGCGCGATGGCGTCTGTGTCGACGAGGGTCGCGCCCTGGGCCACCCAGAGCGCGGCTACCGTGCTCTTGCCGCTGCCGATGCCGCCGGTGAGGCCGATGCGACGGATCGCCATGCCGCGCTGCCTTCGGTCAAGCCCAGCCCATCCATGCCAGCGTGGTCGGCGTACCGATCCACATCACGACCAGCCCGGCACCTGCGAGGAAGGGCCCGAACGGGACGTAGCGGCCCTCGCGCAGAGCGCCGCCGAATTTCATCACGATGCCGACCACCGCGCCGATCACCGACGCACACAGGACGATCGGCAGCAACGCCTGCCAACCGAGCCATGCACCCAACGCGGCCAGCAGCTTGAAGTCGCCGTAGCCCATGCCTTCCTTGCCCGTGGTCAGCTTGAAGAGCCAGTAGACCGCCCACAGCGACAGGTAACCCGCAGCGGCGCCGACGACCGCCGTCACCGGGGCGATCGTCCATCCGAGGGCCGCGCTGAGCAGGCCTGCCCACAGCAGCGGCAGCGTGATGGCGTCGGGTAACACGGTGGTGTCCCAGTCGATCCAGGCCAGCGCCACCAGCGCCGCGGCGAAGGCACACCACAGCAGCGTCTGCGGTTGCGCGCCCATGCGCCAGCCGATGGCGGCAAACAGCAGCGCGCACAGCAACTCGATTGCTGGGTAGCGAAGCGAGATGCGGGCCCGGCACGCCGAGCAGCGGCCGCGCAGCGCCAGCCAGCTGAGCACCGGAATGTTCTCGTAGGCGCGGATGCGGTGCCCGCACGACGGACACCGCGATGCCGGGCGAGCCAGGTTCAGCGAGGGCAGCGTCTCGATGGCCACCTGCAGGCTGGCCGCCGACTGCTGCAGCGGTTCCGGTGACGCGGTGCCGAACACGCGGCGATACGACTCGACGTCCGACAGCTGGTGCAGCACGTCGCGCCACCAGTCGCGCTCGAGCATCGACGGCAGGCGATGGATAACGACGTTGAGGAAGCTGCCGATCGCCAGGCCGATCAGGGCCAGCGTTGCCGGGTGCAGGAGCCAGTCCGGCAACAGACCGCCCATGCGTCAGACAACGGCGCCGAGCTTGAAGATGGGCAAGTACATCGACACGACGATACCGCCGATCAGCACGCCGAGGATCACGATGATGAACGGCTCCATCAGGCTCGACAGGCCCTTGACCATTTCATCGACTTCCTGCTCATAGAACTCGGCGGCCTTGGCGAGCATGTGGTCGAGGGCGCCGGATTCCTCACCGATCGCCGCCATCTGGAGCACCATCGTCGGAAAGACGCCGGTGGACTGCATCGACGTGGTCAACGCAGCACCTGTCGACACGTCCTTCTGGATCTGCTCGGTGGCTTCGACGAAAACTGCATTGCCGGAGGCGCCACCCACTGAGTCCAGCGCTTCGACCAGCGGCACGCCGGCGGCAAACATCGTCGACAGGGTCCGGGTCCAGCGTGCGATCACCGACTTGTAAATCAAGTCACCGAAGATGGGGATGCGCAACAGCAGCCGGTCCATCGCCTTCTGCATCTTCTCGGAGCGCTTCCACGACTCAAAGAAGAAGTAACCACCGCCGCCGAGGAAGCCGAAGATGGCCCACCAGTACTTGACGAAGAACTCGCTCAGCGCGATCACCACCAGCGTGGGCGCGGGCAGGTCGGCGCCGAAGGACTTGAAGACCTCCTTGAACGCCGGGATCACGAACAACATGATCACCGTCAGCACGACGAAGGCGACCACAATCACCGCGATCGGGTACATCAGCGCGGACTTGATCTTGCGCTTGAGCTCGAGCGTCTTCTCCTGGTACATCGCCAGCCGATCGAGCAGCGCCTCGAGGATACCGCCCGCCTCGCCGGCCTCGACCAGGTTGCAATACAGCGCGTCGAAGTACATCGGGTGCTTGCGAAACGCTGCCGATAAGCTGGTGCCGGTCTCGACGTCGGAGCGAATGTCGGTCAGCAGCCGAGTCAGCTTGGGGTTCGGGCTGCCACGCGCGACGATGTCGAACGCCTGCAGCAACGGCACCCCGGCCTTCATCATCGTCGCCAACTGGCGCGTGAAGACGGCAATGTCCTTCTGCTTGATCGAGCGGCCGCCGCTCATGCGGCGCTTCTTCACTCGCGTGACCAGGATGCCTTGGCGCCGCAGGCTGGCCGACACCATCGCTTCGCCGCCAGCGCGCATCTCCCCGCGCATGATCTTGCCGTTCTTGTCGCGGCCTTCCCACTCGTAGACCGTTTCCTTGACGTTCTTGATGCCGCGTGCGGCGACCGCTGTTGCCATGATTCCTCCGGCGGCCCTGGCGCTCGACCAGTTCAGCCGCAAGCTTGCATTCGGACTATTCGTTGGTGACCGCGATCACTTCTTCCAGCGTCGTGACCCCGGCGCGAACCTTGACCAGGCCGGACAGGCGCAGATCGCGCACGCCGTCCTTCTGGGCCTGCGCCGCGATATCCATCGCCGTGCCTTCGGACAGGATGATGCGTTGGATCGACTCCGAAATGGGCATCACCTGGTAAATGCCGACGCGGCCCTTGTAGCCGTTGTTGCACGCCGAGCAACCGACGGCGCGATAGGGCTTCCACGATCCGTCGAGCTCCTCGGCCTTGTAGCCGGCGCGCAGCAGCGACTCGCGGGGATAGTCGGCGGGCTGCTTGCAGTTCTCGCACAGGCGCCGGCCCAGCCGCTGCGCCGTGATCAGCAGCACGCTCGCCGCGATGTTGAACGGCGCCACACCCATGTTGAGCATGCGGGTCAGCGTCGTCGGCGCGTCATTCGTGTGCAGCGTCGACATCACCAGGTGGCCGGTCTGGGCCGCCTTGATTGCGATGTCGGCCGTCTCGAGGTCGCGGATCTCGCCGACCATGATGACGTCCGGATCCTGCCGCAGGAAGGCTTTCAGCGCGGTCGCGAAGTTGAGCCCGGCCTTGTCGTTGACGTTGACCTGGTTGATGCCGGGCAAGTTGATTTCCGCCGGGTCTTCGACCGTCGAGATGTTGACGCCCGGCTGATTGAGGATGTTCAGGCAGGTGTAGAGCGACACCGTCTTGCCCGAACCCGTGGGGCCGGTCACCAGGATCATGCCGTAGGGACGCTGGATCGCATTGACCAACCGGTCGCGCTCGATCTTCTCGTAGCCGAGCGCCTCGATGCCGAGCTTGGCGCTCGACGGATCGAGGATACGGATAACGATCTTCTCGCCGAACAGCGTCGGCAGCGTCGATACCCGGAAGTCGATCGCCCGGTTGCCGAACTTCAGCTTCATGCGGCCGTCTTGCGGCACTCGCTTCTCGGCGATGTCGAGGCGGCTGATCACCTTGATGCGCGACGCCAGCTTGTCCTTGATCGCGATCGGTGGCTGCGTGATCTCGCGCAACTCGCCGTCGACCCGGAAGCGCACGCGGTAGTTGTATTCGTAGGGCTCGAAGTGCAGGTCCGAGGCGCGCGCGTTGATCGCGTCGATCAACATCTTCTGCAGGAAGCGCACCACCGGGGCGTCTTCGACCTCTTGCGCGACGTCGGCCTGTTCCTGCGCAGAGCCCTCCTCCTCGGAGACGTCGAAGTCGAACTCGCCCTCGGCCATCGATGCCAGCGCCTCGTTGGCACTGGTGCCCTGCTTCTCGAGCAACTTGCCGAGTTTGTCGTACTCGACGATCACCCACTCGGGCGACAACTGAGTCGCGAACTTGATGCGCTCGACCGCCTCCTGGTCGGTCGGGTCGGCACCACCGATGAACAGCCGGCTACCACGGCGGCCGAGCACGACGATCTGGTACTGCTGCGCGAGCTTGGCGTCGACCAGATTGCGCGGCAGCTTCTCGCCGTCGATCGAGTTCAGGTCGAGCAACGGCAGCGCCAGGCTGCCGGACAGCGTGTGGGCCAAGTCGGTTGCCGATACCGCGCCGGCGGAGATCACCGCGGACACGAAGCTGACGCGTTTTTCCTTCGCGCTCCTGACCAGTTCTTCGGCATTCTTGACGCCCAGCCTGCCGGCATGCACCAGCACGCGAGCCACGCCAGATAGCGTGGACTGCGGTGAATCGACAAGGGTATCCACTGGCGTGGCTGTGCCGTGTTAGAGGGTGGTCGAGGGATCATCGCTGATCCCTGCAACACTGTAAACGGCGGCCCGGAAGCTGGCGGGCACTTCTTCACGGCAGGTCGCCGCAGCGCCACACCATGCCTCGTACCAGCGCCACGAAGGATGCTGGTCGGGGTGAGAGGATTCGAACCTCCGGCCTCTACGTCCCGAACGTAGCGCTCTACCAGGCTAAGCTACACCCCGTTGCAACGCCGCTGGCGCGGCTTCGACAGCCGAGTGCTCGTTCAAGACGAACGTTCGACCGACCGAACACACAATTCTAACAAAGCGTCCTTGGCCGGCCCGCTCGGCAACCTCGCGAGACACGCCTGTGCCTTGCGCGCTTCGGCGCGCGCCGCGTCGCGTGTGGCGTCCAGCGCGCCGGTGCGGCGAACGATGCCCGCGATGTCGCGCAGGCGTTCGACCTCGCCGTTGACGATCGCACGGCGCAGCAGGGCGCTCTCGTCGGCGGTGCCCCGGACCATCGCCATCAGCAACGGCAACGTGGGTTTGCCCTCGCGCAAGTCGTCGCCGATGTTCTTGCCCAGTTGGTGCGGGTCGCCTTCGTAGTCGAGCAAGTCGTCGACTAGCTGAAACGCTGTGCCCAGCGAGCGGCCAAAGTCGGCACACGCATCCTCCAGCTCCATCGGGGCCTGCGCGATCACCGCACCCAGGCGCGCGCTCGCCTCGAACAGCTTGGCGGTCTTGTAGCGAATGACGCGCAGGTAGTCCTCGACCGAGGTGTCGGGATCGTGCATGTTGATCAGTTGCAGGACCTCACCTTCGGCTATCACGTTGGTGGCGTCGGCGAGAACCTCCAGCACGCGCATGGAGCCGACCGACACCATCATCTGAAACGCACGCGAATAGAGAAAGTCGCCGACCAGCACACTGGCCGCGTTGCCGAACAGCGCATTGGCGGTCGGCCGCCCGCGTCGCATCGACGATTCGTCGACAACGTCGTCGTGCAACAACGTCGCGGTGTGGATGAACTCGACGATCGCCGCCAGCTCGAAACGAGCCGGGCTCTCATGACCGAGCGCACGGGCAAACAGCAGGACGAGGCGCGGCCGGATTCGCTTACCCCCGGCGCCAATGATGTAGCTGCTGATCTGGTTGATCATCGTTACATCGGAGCTCAGGCGCTGCCGAATGAGCCGGTCGACCTCGCCCATGTCGGCCGCCGCAAGGTCAAGGCCATTGCTCTGAACGATGCTGGAGTCGGGCACGTCGCAGTTCCAGATGGGCGACCGATTATAGGAAGTGGCCTGTTCCCACCGACCGCGGGCCGGGCCGCGCGCGGCCAAGACGGGCGCTTCTGAGGCGGCTCGAGGCCCGTTTACGCTATACTGCCCGGCTTCGTTTGGCCCGCACTGGGCCGAACCGTCGATGCGAGGCGAAGATGTACGCGGTCATTCGAACCGGCGGTAAGCAATACAAAGTTGCGGTCGGCGACAAGGTCAAGGTGGAGCAGCTTGCCGCCGAGGTGGGGCAGGAGGTCGTGCTCGACCAAGTGCTCGCCGTCGGTGATGGGGCGGAATTGAAGGTTGGTACTCCGGTCATCGGCGGTGCGACGGTCAAGGCGACCGTGGTGTCGCACGGCCTGCACCCGAAGGTGCGCATCTTCAAGATGCGTCGCCGCAAGCACTACCAGCGCCACGCCGGTCACCGCCAGGCGTACACCGAGTTGCAGATTGGCGCGGTGAACGCCTGACGCAGCACAGGGACGACTTGAGATGGCACAGAAAAAGGGTGGCGGCTCGACCCGCAACGGCCGTGATTCGCAGCCGAAGATGTTGGGCGTCAAGGCCTTCGGCGGCCAGATCGTTTCCGCGGGGTCGGTGATCGTTCGTCAGCGCGGCACCAAGTTCCATGCCGGGCGCAACGTCGGAACCGGCAAGGACCACACGCTGTTCGCGCTGGTCGATGGTCGGGTCGGTTTTGCGACCAAGGGCCCTCTGCGCCGCCAAACCGTGACGGTGGAGCCGGCCTAAAACCGCACCCGGTGCCGAAGCGGCCACAGAAGCCTCGGCACGCCGGGGCTTTTTTGCTTGACGACGACATCCGTGTTCCATGAAGTTCATCGACGAGGCGGTCATCGACGTCGCAGCTGGCAACGGGGGCTCGGGTTGCGCCAGCTTTCGCCGCGAGAAGTTCATCCCTCTAGGCGGTCCCGACGGCGGTGACGGTGGGCGTGGCGGGTGCGTCTTCGCGGTGGCCGATCCCAACCTGAACACGCTGGTCGACTTCCGCTATGCGCGGCGGCACGGAGCGGGGCATGGTGAGTCCGGCCGTGGCGCCGACCAATTCGGCGCCGCCGGTGCCGACGTGGTGTTGCGCATGCCGGTGGGCACCATCATCACCGACGATCAGACGGAGCAGGTGATCGCCGAACTGCTGCAGGCCGAACAGCGCGTCGTGCTGGCTCGTGGCGGCGATGGCGGTTTCGGCAACCTGCACTTCAAGAGCAGCACCAATCGCTCGCCGCGCAAGAAGACGCCCGGCTGGCCCGGCGAGCAACGCAAGCTGCGGCTCGAGCTGCGCCTACTGGCCGACGTGGGTCTGCTCGGCATGCCCAACGCCGGCAAGTCGACGCTGATCGCCGCCATCTCCAATGCGCGACCGAAGATCGCCGACTATCCGTTCACCACGCTGTACCCCAACCTCGGCGTGGTGCGGCTGGGGCCGAGCCGCAGCTTCGTGGTGGCCGACATTCCAGGCTTGATCGAAGGCGCCGCAGAGGGCGCAGGGCTGGGACATCACTTTCTGCGCCATCTGCAGCGCACGCGCCTGCTGTGGCATGTCATCGACGTCGCCCCGCTGGACGAAGTGGCTGACCCGGTGGCGCATGCGCGGGCGGTGCTGAGCGAGCTGCGCAAGTACGACGAGGCGTTGTATCGCAAGCCGCGCTGGCTGGTGCTGAACAAGATCGACCTGCTTCCGGCCGACGCGCGTGCCGCGCGCGTGCGCGAGATCACACGGCGCCTGCGCTGGACGGGACCCGTCTTCGCAGTGTCGGCGGTGGCTCGCGAAGGCCTGCTCCCCTTGCTCGAAGCCACCTGGCATGAACTGTCACCGGCGCGCGCGATAACGAGCGCCGACGATCGCGACGCGCGGTTTCGACAGGGTACGCTCGAGGCGCCATGAATGATTCGCTGCGCGTCGCCCGACGTATCGTCGTCAAAGTGGGTTCGAGCCTCGTCACCAACGAAGGGCGTGGCGTCGATCCCGAGTCGATCGGCAACTGGTGTCGGCAGCTGGCCGCGCTGGCGCGCGACGGACGCGAGGTCGTGATGGTGTCCAGTGGCGCCATCGTCGAAGGCATGAAGCGGCTCGGCATGACGGCGCGCCCGAGTCAGCTGCACGAGCTTCAGGCCGCTGCTGCCGTCGGCCAGATGGGGCTGGTGCAGATGTACGAGCGCAAGTTCTCGGAACACGGCTTGCGCAGCGCGCAGGTGCTGCTCACCCACGCCGACCTGGCCGATCGTGAGCGCTACCTCAACGCACGCTCGACGCTGCTCGCGCTGCTGGCGCTGAAGGCGGTTCCGGTGATCAACGAGAACGACACCGTCGTCACCGATGAGATCAAGTTCGGCGACAACGACACGCTCGGTGCACTGGTGGCCAACCTGATCGAGGCTGACGCGCTGGTGATCCTCACCGACCAAGCCGGGCTCTACTCCAGCGACCCCCGCGGTGATCCCGCGGCACAGCTGATCCAGATGGCCGACGCCGGTGACCCCGAGCTCGAGCGCATGGCCGGAGGCGCCGCATCGTCGCTGTCGCGCGGCGGCATGATCGCCAAGGTGCTGGCGGCCAAGCGGGCGGCACGCAGCGGCGCCGACACCGTCATCGCGTGGGGCCGCGAGTCCGACGTGCTGCTGCGGCTGTCGCGCGGCGAGGCGATCGGCACCCTGCTGCGCGCGCGCACGGCCAAACTGGCCGCGCGCAAGCAGTGGATGGCCGATCACCTGCAGTTGCGCGGGGCGGTGACCATCGACGCCGGCGCCAGTGCCAAGCTGCTCGGCGAGGGCAAGAGCTTGCTGCCGGTCGGTGTGGTGGCTGTCGAAGGCGAATTCGCGCGTGGCGAAGTGATCGCCGTGCGCGGCCCGGACGGCGCCGAGATCGCGCGCGGCCTGGCCAACTACGCGGCGGGCGAATCGCGTCTCATCGCGCGACGTCCGTCATCGCAGATCGAAGCCGTGCTCGGCTACTCCAACGGACCGGAGTTGATCCACCGCGACAACATGGTGCGCACCTAACGCACGTCGTCGCGCGGGGCTTCGGGCTCCGGTGCCGGTGGCGACACTTCGGCGGGCGCGCTCGCCGGGTCGCGCGGACGCCCACGGATGCCGGCGCGCAGATATCGCGTGTGGTGCGTCGCGCGTGGCAGGAAGCGCGACAACTCGGTGAGCGCAAGCTCGTACACCTTGCGCTTGAACTCGATCACCACGTCGAGCGGCACCCAATAGTCGTTCCAGCGCCAGGCATCGAACTCGGGGTGATCGCTGGCGCGCAGATCGAGATCGCTGTCGCGCCCCACCAGCATCAGCAGGTACCAGATCTGCTTCTGCCCGCGGTAGTGGCCACGCGCATCCTTGCGAATGTAGTGGTCGGGAACCTCGTAGCGCAGCCAGTCGCGGGTGCGTGCGAGGATGCGCACATGCTCAGGCTTGAGCCCCACTTCCTCGTACAGCTCGCGGTACATCGCCTGCTCGGGCGACTCACCGTACTTGATACCGCCTTGCGGGAACTGCCACGAGTGGGTGCGCAACCGCTTGCCCCAGAAAACCTGGTTGCGCGAGTTGAGCAGGACGATGCCGACGTTGGGCCTGAAGCCCTCGCGGTCGAGCATAATCGAACCCCGATTCTTGAACTGGTTTGATTATTGCATCGGCGGCGCCGCAGGCATGAACCTCGCTTTCCCGCATGCGCGGGGATCCGCCGGCCTCGTGCCATGAAAGCCTCCCGTTTCTTCGTCGCCACGCTGAAGGAAGCCCCCGCCGATGCCGAGATCGTCAGCCATCGGCTGATGATGCGCGCCGGCATGATCAAGCGCCTGAGCGCTGGCATCTACACCTACATGCCGCTGGGCCTGCGCGTGATCCGCAAGGTCGAGGCCATCATCCGCGAGGAGATGAATGCCGCCGGTGCGATCGAGCTGCTGATGCCGGTGGTGCAGCCTGCGGAGCTCTGGCAGGAGTCCGGGCGATTCCAGGCCTATGGTCCGGAGCTGCTGCGCGTGAAGGACCGCCACGAGCGCGACTTCGTGATCCAGCCCACCAGCGAAGAGGTCATCACCGACATCGCGCGCCAGGAGCTGCGCAGCTACCGCCAGCTGCCGCGCAACTTCTATCACATCCAGACCAAGTTCCGCGACGAGCGCAGGCCGCGCTTCGGGCTGATGCGCGGCCGCGAGTTCACGATGAAGGACGCGTACTCGTTCGATCGCGACAAGGCGTCGGCGCTGAAGAGCTACGGCGTGATGTTCGCGGCCTACAAGCGCATCTTCGATCGCTTCGGCCTGCAGTACCGCGCAGTGGCGGCCGACACCGGCGCGATCGGTGGCGATGCGTCGCACGAGTTCCAGGTGATTGCCGACACCGGCGAGGATGCGCTGGTCTACAGCCCGACCAGCGACTATGCAGCGAACGTCGAGTTGGCCGAGTGCCTGCCGTTGCTACCCGCACGGGAGGCTGCCCGCGCACCGCTGCAGAAGACCCCGACGCCTGGCAAGAGCACCTGTGAAGAGGTGGCGCAGTTGCTGTCGGTACCTTTGTCGACGACGGTGAAGTCGCTCGTGCTCGCGACCGACGAACGTGACGACGACGGGACCGTCCAAGACACCACGATCTGGCTGTTGCTGGTGCGCGGTGACCACACGCTCAACGAAGTGAAAGCCGGCAAGGTGCAGGGGCTCAAGGATGGCTATCGCTTCGCGACCGTGGCAGAGATCGAAGATCACTTCGGGTGCAACCCGGGCTACCTGGGACCGATCGGCACGCGCAAGCCGGTCAAGGTGGTGGCCGATCGCACGGTGGCGCGCATGAGCGACTTCATCTGCGGCGCCAACGAGTCCGACTACCACTTCACCGGCGTCAACTGGGTCCGCGACCTGCCCGAACCCGACGTGGTGGCGGACATCCGCAATGCGGTGGCGGGTGACCCGTCTCCCGACGGCAAGGGCGTGCTTGCGATCCAGCGCGGCATCGAGGTCGGGCATGTTTTCTACCTCGGCACCAAGTACAGCCAGTCGATGAATGCCGTCTACCTCGACGAAGAGGGCAAACCGCAACTGCTGGAGATGGGTTGCTACGGCATCGGCGTCACGCGCATCCTCGGCGCGGCGATCGAACAGGGCCACGACGAGCGCGGCATCGTCTGGCCCGATGCGATCGCGCCGTTCCGCGTCGTGCTGTGTCCGATCGGCTGGGACCGCAACGACGCCGTGCGCGACGCTGCGCTTCGCCTGCACGACGAGCTCGAAGGGCTCGGCGTCGATGTGATGCTCGACGACCGTGGCGAGCGGCCCGGTGCGATGTTCGCCGACTGGGAGTTGATCGGCGTACCGCATCGCGTGGTGCTGTCCGAGCGCGGCCTGAAGGAGGGCCAGCTCGAGATCCAAGGGCGTCGCGACAACGTCGCCAGCAAGGTCGCCGTCGCCGATGCGCTGGGCACGCTGCGCGAGCGGCTGCACATCTGACACACAGCAGACGCGAGGCGCGGAACCCGTGCGCAACGGCACCGCTGCAATCCGTCAAGCCGTGCGATGCGGCGCGCTGCTGGCGCTGATGGGCGCGGGCGCTGATGCGTGGGCGGGCGCACAGATCGAGGAGCCACTGGCCAACGCGGTGCGCTCCGCGCTGTCCGCTGCGGTGGCCGATTCCGCGCCGCCGCGCCCCGGATTCGAGTCCATCGAAGAGCGACTGGCCTATTTGCGATGGCTCGGAGCGATGAGCGAGCGCCTGAAGCGCCGCAAGTCGGAGCACGCCACGCGCGTGGAGTTTCTCGAGACGCTGTGGTACGAAAGTCGCCGCGCGGGGCTCGAGCCCGAACTGGTGCTCGGATTGGTTCAGGTCGAAAGCGGCTTTCGCAAGTACGCCGTCAGTCGCGCCGGGGCGATCGGCTACATGCAGGTGATGCCGTTCTGGGTCGCGTTGATCGGAGACGGCGATCCAGCTCGGCTGTTCCACATGCAGGCCAACCTGCGCTTCGGCTGCGTGATCCTGCGCCACTACCTCGATCTGGAGCGCGGCGATCTGTTCCTTGCGCTCGGGCGCTACAACGGCAGCCGCGGCAGACCCGAGTATCCGGACGCTGTGTTTGCAGCGCGCCGCGACTGGCTGCTGGCCGACGTCAAGCAGCCTGGCGCACCGCCGGGCCCTTGAGCCTACAGGCCCTGCCAAGCCTTCGGCCGCGCACCTTCGATGCCCAGCAGCGTCAGTGCGCGCTCGACGGTTTCGTCGACCAACTCGTCCACCGACTGCGGTCGGTGATAGAAGGCGGGCAGCGGCGGGAACACGATCGCGCCCATCTCGGTGACGGCCGTCATGTTGCGCAAGTGCGCCAGGTTCAGCGGTGTCTCGCGCACCATCAGCAAGAGCCGACGCCGCTCTTTCAACATCACGTCGGCCGCGCGGGTCAGCAGGTTGTCCGACAGCCCGTGCGCGATCGCTGCCAGCGTCTTCATCGAGCAGGGCGCCACGGCCATCGCTGCCGCATCGAAGCTGCCGCTGGCGATGCATGCGCCGATCTCACCCGGAGCGTGGTTGTGGTCGGCCAACGCTTCCAACGCGCTGCGGTCGAGGCCGAGCTCATGGTGCGCGTTGAGTACACCGGCAGCCGTCGCCACCAGATGCGTCTGCGCGCCCAGCGCGCGGGCGCGCGACAGCAAGCGAACACCGTAGACCGCTCCGCTGGCGCCGGTCAGGCCGACCACCAGGCGAGCGGCCATCGCCTCAGGCCGTCAGCAATTGCTGCAGTTCGCCCGACTCGTACATCTCCATCATGATGTCGGAGCCGCCGACGAACTCGCCATTCACGTAGAGCTGCGGGATGGTCGGCCAATTGGCGTAGTGCTTGATGCCCTGGCGGACCTCGTCGTCCTCCAGCACGTTGACGGTGGTCAACTCCTTGACGCCGCAGGCATTGAGTACCTGCATCGCACGCCCCGAAAAGCCGCACATCGGAAACTGCGCGGTGCCTTTCATGAACAGCACGACCCGGTTGGCCTTCACCAGATCGTCGATCCGCTTCTGAACTTCGTCCATTCTGAGTTCCAACTCGCTCGAGGCTTCATTTATACGGCAAAGCACACCCTCAGCCGGCCGGCCGTCCGCAAGGCCCCAAGAGGGCGCGCGCTTCAGAAGCGATAGGAGACGCCAAGCTGCAGCACTGGCGTCAGTCGCATGTCGCGCACGATGTCGTCCAGCGCCTGGCTGCCCAGCCAACGCGCAGCGCCGACGTTCTGCGCAGCCAGCCCGAGATCGGCACTGAAGCCCCAGCCGCTGCGCAGGCTGGAGTCGCTGTAGCCAACGCCCAGGTACGGCCACGCCAGCGTGCTGTCGCCGCTGCCGTCGATCGGGGCGCCGCTCACCGGGCGCGACAGCGTGCTGATGCCGAATGAACCGGGAGGCGTGGCCTGGCCCGGTCCAAACACAGCCCCGCGCGTACCGGCCACGACGCCACTGGTGACGCGCAGCCCGCCGGTCTGCCCCAGGTAGGGTCGGGTGACGTAGTAGTCGCCGAGCAGCGCGGCCGAACGTGGCCTTAGGGACGCTCCGTCGAACGAGGAGAGCGCCGGGGTTAGTGGCTCGGTGGCCAATTGCAAGCGCGCTTGCCAGAGTGGCCAGCTCGTGCGATCACCATCGATGGTCAGGCCTTGCCCGTTGCCCGCACTTGCCCAGCCAGCTGCGCTCAGCAGGCAGGCGACCACGACAAAGGATTTCAGGCGCATGGTTGTCATCCGAATCGCGGCGAGAACCCAGCGCAGTCATGGTACGTCGCCGACCTCGGCAAGTGAACATGCAAATGTGAACGTCGCAACTGCATTCGAGGGGGTTGGCGCGTCCAGGCCACGGACGTCGCGTTACCGCCACGCCGGCGGTTGCACGCTCAGGTGGTGCAGCCCCCGGTGCAGCGGGGCAGGCCGTTCAAATCGCGGCGTGTTTCGATACACGACAGCCCGGCCTGCGACAGCAGGCGACTCACCGGGTCGGCCTGGTCCCAGCCGTGCTCGAGCAGCAGCCAACCCGAGAGGTGCTTCCGCGCGTGCTCGATGACGCGAGCCAGGGAGTCCAACCCTGCGCCGCCGGCCACCAACGCATGCCGAGGTTCATGCCGCAGCGCAGCAAGGTGGGCATCGCCTTCCGCGATGTACGGCGGGTTGGCCACGGCTAGGTCGAACCGTTCGCCGGCCACCGCCGACCACCAGTCGCCCTCGGCCAGCCGCACGTGAAGTCCCAGCCTGTGCGCGTTGGCTCGCGCCACCGCCAGCGCCGCAGCGCTGCAGTCGGTGGCGGTGATCTCGGCGCCGGGACAGGCGGCGCCCAGCGCGACCGCCAACGCGCCGCTGCCGGTGCCCAGATCGATCACCCGGGGCGCAACCGCATGTGAGCGCAGCATGTGCAGCCGCTCGATCGCCCACTGGGCCAGCGTTTCGGTCTCCGGCCGCGGTACCAACACGTCGGCCGTGACCAGCAACTCGTGGCCCATGAATTCGCGTCGTCCCGTCAGATAGGCCACCGGGACGCCGTCGGCTCGCCGCCGGCAATCGTCGGTGAACGCCGCGAGCGCCGCCATTGGCACCGGCGCCAGCGGGTGCGCGATCAACCATTCGCGGCGTTGCTCCAGGCGATTCGCCAGCAGCAGGGCGCCGTCGAGCCGGCTCAGCCCGCGCTCGCGCGCTGCCGCCAGCGCCTGCTCGACGTTCATGCGCCGGTCTCGAGCGCCTCGAGCTGCTGTTGCGCGCGCGCAGCGGCCAACGCCTGGACCACCTCGTCGAGGTCGCCGTCGAGGATGCTGGCCAGCCGATACAACGTGAGCCCAATGCGATGGTCGGTCAAGCGGCCCTGCGGAAAGTTGTAAGTGCGGATGCGGTCGCTGCGGTCGCCGCTGCCGATCAGGCTGCGCCGCTCCGCCGCCTCCTTGTGCTGGCGCTCTTCGCGTTCGCGGTCGCGCAGCCGCGCCAGCAACACCGCCATCGCCTTGGCCTTGTTGCGATGCTGCGAGCGATCGTCCTGGCACTCGGCGACGATGCCGGTAGGCAGGTGCGTGATGCGGATCGCGCTGTCGGTCTTGTTGACGTGCTGCCCACCCGCGCCGCTGGCGCGAAAGGTGTCGATCCGCAGCTCGGCCGGGTTGAGCGTCAGCTCGGCCTGTTCGTCCGGCTCGGGCAGCACCGCCACCGTGCAGGCGCTTGTGTGGATGCGACCTTGGGCTTCGGTGGCGGGCACGCGTTGCACACGGTGGCCGCCGGACTCGAACTTCATGCGCTCGTAGACGTTGTCGCCGTCAAGCCGCACGACGATCTCCTTGTAGCCGCCGAGGTCCGACGCGTTCTCGCTCATCACCTCGCTGCGCCAGCCGTGCCGCTCGGCGTAGCGCAGGTACATGCGGGCCAGGTCGGCCGCGAACAGCGCCGACTCCTCGCCACCGGTGCCCGCGCGAATCTCGAGAAACACGTTGCGCTCGTCGTCGGGGTCGCGCGGCAGCAGCGCGGTCTGCAATTGACTCTGCAATCGCTCGATGTCGGTCCGCGCTGCGGCGAACTCCTCCTTCGCCAACTCCGCCATCTCGGGATCGGACAGCAGGTCGCGCGACTGAGCCAGGTCGTGCTCGCGTTGCTGCAGCGAGCGATACAACGCCACCACCGATGCGGCCTGCGCCTGCTCACGGGCCACGGAGCGGTAGCGCGCGCGGTCGGCACTCAGTTGCGGGTCCGCGAGCAGGGCGTCGAGTTCTTGCAGGCGCAATGCGAGGCGCTCGAGTTGTTGGCGTAAGGTGTCTTTCATGGCTGGCGTTCAATGAGCCGTCGCACCCCCGCGAGCGAGACGCCCGCGAGACGTGGTGCGTCGCTAGGCCTGCGAATCGTCGCCGGGGCCGCGCGCGTTGCCGCGCAGGAACAGCCGCGAGACCCATTGCGCCAGCCGTTCGCGCTGCTCGCCGTCGCTGGCGTTCAGCTCGGCCATCGTGCCGTGCAGCAGCTTTTGCGTCAGCCCGCGCGACAGTGCGTCGAGCACGCTGTCGATGTCGGCACCCTTGGCCAGCAGGCGGCGCGCGCGTGCGATCTCCGCCCCGCGCCAGTCGTCCGCCTGGCGGTTGAGCGCCTGGATCAGCGGCACGCTGGCGCGCTGCTCGAGCCAGTGGCTAAAGCTCTGCACACCGGCGTCGATGATCGCTTCGGCCTGCTGCACGGCGGCCTGTCGCTTCTCGCCGGCGCTGCGCACCATCTCGGAGAGGTCGTCGACCGTATAGAGGTACACGTCGCGCAGCCGCGCGACTTCGGGCTCGATGTCGCGCGGAACTGCGAGGTCGACCATGAACATCGGCCGGTGGCGACGCGCCTTCAGCGCACGTTCAACGGCGCCCAGGCCGATGATCGGGAGCGTGCTCGCAGTGCACGACACCACCACGTCGAACTCATGCAGGCGTTGCGGCATCTCGGCCAGCCGCATCGCCTCGGCACCGAAGCGGCCGGCCAGCTTCTCGCCGCGCTCGAGCGTGCGGTTGGCCAGCGCCATCGCGCGCGGCTGACGCGCCGCGAAATGCGTGGCCGCCAACTCGACCATCTCGCCGGCGCCGACGAACAGCACCCGCACGTCGCGCAGGTCCTCGAACAACTGCGCGGCCAGACGCACCGACGCGGCGGCCATGCTGATCGAGTGCGCGCCAATTTCGGTCGACGTGCGAACCTCCTTGGCCACCGAGAACGAACGCTGGAACAGTTGGTGCAGCGTGGTGCCCAGCGTGCCGGCCGCGTCGGCCTCGCGCACCGCCTGCTTCATCTGGCCGAGGATCTGGGGCTCGCCGAGCACCATCGAATCGAGCCCGGAGGCGACGCGAAAGGCGTGGCGCGCCGCCTCGCGCCGCTCGAGCACATAGGTGTGGGCCATCAGATGGTCGCCGCCGACGCCCCCTTTGGCGGCCAACCATTCGATCGCCGGCCGCACCAGCACGGCTGGATCGGAGTCCGCCGACGCCACGTACAGCTCGGTCCGGTTGCAGGTGGACAGCAACGCGGCCTCGGGCGTCGCGCTGATCAGCCGCTCGCGCAGCGCGCGCAGCGCCGCCGGCACCTGCTCCGACGCGAACGCAAAGCGCTCGCGCATCTCGACCGGAGCCGTGCCGTGGTTGAGGCCCATCGCGACCACGCTCATGGCTCGATTGTAAGATTCAGCCCCTTTGGCAGGTGTTGCGACCGCCGCGGCGTCCGCCAGGCTTTGCGCCATCTCAAGACATTCGGATCCGGCGCCGCGATGGATGCATGGCAACAGATGTGGCACGGCGTCAACTTGCTGGCCGTGCCCTTCGGGCTGGCGGCGATCCACACATCGATCTGCAAGCTCCTGTGGCGTCGCGCGCTGGCCGGCGTGGGCTGGTGGCGGCTGGCCGCTTGGTGCGCGCTCGCCGCGACGCTGGCCGACGGTGCGGGCTTCGCCTGGACCGGCCACGACGGCGCGATGCTCACCTACGGCGCGACCGTCGTCGCGCTGGCAGCGACCACCTGGCTGGTCGGTTTTGCGCCGTGGCGGGGCCGCACGGGCTGAGCGCCCGCGGTGCTCAGGCCGCGACGCTCTCCTGCAGGATCGGCTCGCCGCGCAGAGAGTGCGGCAACGCCTGCGTGATCACCACGTCGATCATCTGACCGACCAGGCACGCCGGTCCCTTGAAATTGACGATGCGGTTGCACTCGGTGCGGCCCATCAGCTCGTCGGGGTCCTTGCGGCTCGGACCTTCCACCAACACCCGTTGGCGCGTGCCGACGCGCGCTGACGAGATCGCCTGCGCCTGCCGTTCGAGCCTCGCCTGCAAGCGTTGCAGCCGCGCCAGCTTCTCGCTGTGCGGCGTGGCGTCGGGCAGGGCGGCGGCCGGCGTGCCCGGCCGTGCGCTGTAGACGAAGCTGAAGCTCGAGTCGAACCCCACGTCCTCGACCAAGCGCATCAGCTGTTCGAAGTCGTCCGCCGTCTCGCCCGGGAATCCGACGATGAAGTCCGACGACAGGCTGATGCCCGGGCGCACGCGGCGCAGCTTGCGCACCGTGCTCTTGTACTCGAGGACCGAGTAGCCGCGCTTCATCGCGGCCAGGATGCGGTCGCTGCCATGCTGCACCGGCAAGTGCAGATGGCTGACCAGCTGCGGCACACGCTCGTAGACGTCGATCAGGCGCTGGGTGAATTCCTTCGGGTGGCTGGTCGTGAAGCGAATGCGCTGCAGCCCCGGCAGCTCGGCGATGCACTCGAGCAGCAGCGCGAAATCCGCGATCTCCGTACCGCCACCCATCGCGCCGCGATACGCGTTGACGTTTTGGCCGAGCAGCGTGATCTCCTTGACCCCTTGGTCGACCAGGCCGGCCACCTCGGCCATCACGTCGTCGAGCGGGCGGCTGACCTCTTCGCCCCGGGTATACGGCACGACGCAGAAGCTGCAGTACTTGGAGCAACCTTCCATGATCGAGACGAAGGCACTGGCGCCGTCCACGCGTGCCGGAGGCAGGTGGTCGAACTTCTCGATCTCGGGGAAGCTGATGTCGACCTGCGGCCGCCCGAGCGCACGCCGCTGCTCGATCATCTGCGGCAACCGGTGCAGCGTCTGCGGCCCGAACACGAGGTCGACGTATGGCGCGCGATCGACGATCGCCTGACCCTCCTGGCTTGCGACGCAGCCGCCGACGCCGATCAACACGCCCCGGCGCTTGAGGTGTTTGACGCGGCCGAGGTCGGAGAACACCTTTTCCTGCGCCTTTTCGCGCACCGAGCAGGTGTTGAACAGAATGAGATCGGCCTGCTGCGGATCGTCCACCATCTCGTAGCCGGCGTCGTTGCGCAGCACGTCGGCCATCTTGCCGGAGTCGTACTCGTTCATCTGGCACCCGAAGGTGCGGATGAAGACTTTCTTCGAGGTCATGGCAGCGAGCGGGACGTCGTCGCGCGTCAGGGCTTCTTCCAAACCTGGGCGACCGGGTCGAACGACCAGGTCTGCGCATCCTTCTTGTTCGTCGGCCACGGCTGCTTGGCGCGCTCGGTGTCGGTGAGGATCCACACGTCCTGCACCAGGCCGAGCGAGTCGAGCACGTAGTTCACGACGGCTTTCTGGCCCATCAGCGCGCCGGACATCACGAGCAGGTTGTTGAGGCCGCGAATGCGGGCAGCCGGTGCCAGGCGCGCCGGCTCACCGTTGACCAGCACCTCGGGTGGCTGCCCGAAGCTGATCTCGCCGCGCAGCGCGGCGGCAGGAAAGTTTCTTTGGACGGTCTGTGCCGATGCGTGGCCCGTCAACGCGAGCACGAGCAACAGAGCGGCGACACAGCGGGTCATGGTGTACATCCAGCGGCTGTGCGGCTCGTCGATGCATCGCATCGCACGAGCGCTGAAGGGTTGGTGGCGCTTCAGGGACTCGAACCCCGGACCTGCGGATTATGATTCCGTCGCTCTAACCGACTGAGCTAAAGCGCCCGAGCCGGCGATTATATCGATCGATGCCTTGAGTGCCGGCGCACGTGCAGGCGCTGCGCAGCCACCCATGTTCAGCCTCTTCCGCAGAAAGCCGGCCGAGCCGCAGGCCGCGCCGATTGGCACGTTGTCGACCACGGACGCGCAGGCCTCGGCCACCCCGGAGGTGGCTGAACTCGATCGGCAACGGGCCGAGCGGAGCAACTGGATCGAGCGCCTGCGCGGCGGCCTGCGCAAGACCGGCAACAGCATCACGCAGGTATTCAGCACTGCGCGCATCGACGACGCGCTGTACGACGAACTCGAGGCGGCGCTGCTGATGGCCGACGCGGGCCCGACTGCGACCGCGCATTTGCTCAGCGACCTGAAACGGCGCGTGCGCGAGCGCAACGCACGCGACCCCGCTGCCGTCAAAGCGCTGCTCGAGGACGCACTGTCCGATCTGTTGGCGCCGTTGGAGCGGCCACTGGAGATCGGCCGTGTGGGCTGCACGGTGATGATGGTGGTGGGGGTCAACGGCGCGGGCAAGACGACGACCATCGGCAAGTTGGCGTGTCACCTGGCCGAGGTGCAGCAGAAGGTGCTGCTGGCGGCGGCCGACACCTTTCGAGCCGCCGCGCGCGAGCAACTCGCGGTGTGGGCGCAGCGAGTTGCGCACGCGCGCGGCGCCGTCGAGATCGTCAGCCAGCAGGGTGGCGACCCGGCGGCTGTCACCTACGACGCCGTGTTGGCCGGCCGCTCGCGCGGCTGCGACGTGGTGATCGCCGACACCGCGGGCCGTCTGCCGACGCAATTGCACCTGATGGAAGAGCTGAAGAAGGTGCAACGCGTGATCACCAAAGCCGACTCGGCGGCGCCGCACGAAGTGTTGCTGGTGGTCGATGGCAACACCGGCCAGAACGCGCTGGCGCAGGTGCGCGCGTTCGACGCTGCGCTGGGGCTGACCGGGCTGATCATCACCAAGCTCGACGGA
The DNA here is from genome assembly GCA_035764445.1 of Burkholderiaceae bacterium. Lineage (GTDB taxonomy): Bacteria > Pseudomonadota > Gammaproteobacteria > Burkholderiales > Burkholderiaceae_C > JAEUPI01. The sequence continues at coordinate 9,967 of DASTZF010000100.1, read as the reverse complement.
ACAGCCAAGGGGGGCGCACTCGCCGCGATCGCGCTATGGGCTCGTGAGCGCAGCGCGACACAGTCGCAGCTGCGCCCGCTGGCGGTCTACTTTCTGGGTGTGGGCGAAGCGCTCGAGGACTTGCAGACCTTCAGCGCCCGCGAGTTCGCGCAAGCGCTGCTGGGGTGAGCCTCGACCGAGCGGGCCCCTGCGGGCTCGCGAGTTGCCTGGCGACACGCGCGAAGCGCGACTGCACAGGCTCACATCGCCTGGCGATGTGAAGGCGCCGGAGATGCCGGCCGAAGCCAAGGACCGCTGGCTTGCAAGCCGGTCTGGGGTGCGTGACGAGCCGAACCTAACTTGCGCGGTGCGTCCGCGCTTGCGCGGCGCCCCGCGCGAACGTGCGCGCTCGACCTCGCGACCTACCGATGTGCCGCCGCCCCACTGGCGGGCAGCGCGTCGAGGTCGTCGAAAAGCGTCGACGACACAGGCTCCAGCGCCGTGTCGTGCGCCAGCGCATCGCCGTGCGCGAGGATCTCTTCCATCTCGGCGACCGGCAGCAGCGGCATCGGCCGCGACGCCGAGGCGTTGAACGCCATCGCACCGCGTGGCGCGTCCTGCAGCAGCGGCGCCATCTGCGTGCGCACTTCGGAGACGGTCGGCAACGACACCTCGGACCACGTCAGCACGTTGATATGCGCCGCCCGCAGCACGCGCGACATGCGCTCGTGGCGCTGGCGCGCCCGCGAGCTCTGCTGTGCCGGTCGCACGTCGATCACCGCCAACACACGCGAGCCTTGATCGCACACCACCAGATCGGCATTCAAGCACCCGACCCGCGAGACCCACTGGCTATACGAGTGGCGCGTGGGCACGCGCAGAAAGCGCGACAGTGGCACCTGCGACAGCACGAGCTGCTGGGGCAGCGCGCGGCGCACGGTCTCAAACGCCTTGCGCTCGGTGATGGTCATCACGCGCGCCGCCTCCGGGGGCCAGTCGGCCACCGTGTCCAGCGCCTCGGCGCGCGTCGCCTTCGCGCGGTTCTTCGATGGCCTGCGCCGCATCAACACATAGGTGATCAACAGCGCGACCACGGCGGCGAGAGCGAAGACCGAGAGCGAATCGGTAGGCATGGTGTTCGTTGGTGCGGGGGTAACGTCGGCTTGTGACGGCAACTTACGAGCCGCCACCGACAGGGTCAACCGGCGCCTCAGCGAAAGGCGTAAGAACACGTTTCGACTGCGCGCGCACGCGGGTTCTTCTGAGCCAGCATCGCCAACTAATACCGACGCGTAACAGCCAACGGCCCGCGTCGAGCGCTGCGCTTGTTACAGGGTGGTGTGCTGGCCCGCGCCGAGCGCAAACCCCGGAGTCAGTGTCCACCGAAGCCACCGAGGCCGCCCATGCGGCGCATCATCTTCATCAGCCCGCCGCCCTTCATCTTCTTCATCATTGTGCGCATCTGCTCGAACTGATTGAGCAAGCGATTGACGTCCTGCACTTGCACGCCGGCGCCGGCGGCGATGCGCCGCTTGCGGCTGGCCTTCAGCAACTCGGGCTTGCGACGTTCTTGCGGCGTCATCGAGTGGATGATGCCGGTCATGCGGCGCACGTCGCGCTCGGCGCGGTCGAGGTCGGCTTGGCCCGCCTTGGCAGCGAGCTGCGTCGGCAGCTTGTCGATCAGGCCGCCCAAGCCACCCATCTTGCGCATCTGGCCAAGCTGCAGTGCGAAGTCTTCGAGGTCGAAACCGTCGCCCGACTTGACCTTGGCAGCCAGCTGCTGGGCCGCCTCCAGGTCGACGTTCTGCTGCACCGATTCGACGAGGGCGACGATGTCGCCCATGCCGAGCACGCGGCCGGCGTGACGCTCGGCGTCGAACACCTCGAGCCCGTCGATCTTCTCGGAGATGCCGGCAAACTTGATCGGCGCGCCGGTGACCTGCCGCACCGACAACGCCGCGCCGCCGCGCGAATCGCCGTCGAGCTTGGTCAGCACCACGCCGGTCAGCGGCAGCGCCTCCTTGAATGCCTTGGCGACGTTGACTGCATCCTGGCCCTGCATCGCGTCGACGACGAACAACGTCTCCACCGGCTTGAGCGCCGCATGCAGCGCGCGAATCTCGTCCATCATCGCGTCGTCGATCGCCAGACGGCCTGCGGTGTCGACCAGCAGCACGTCGAAGTAGTGACGCTTGGCGTGGTCGAGCGCCGCCCGCGCAATGTCCACCGGCGAGTGCGCGGCCTCGGACGCGAACCACTGTGCGCCGGCCTGTGCCGTGACCACGCGCAATTGCTCGATGGCGGCAGGCCGATAGACGTCGGTGGACACCGTCAGCACTTTCTTCTTGCGCCGTTCGATCAGATGGCGCGCCAGCTTGGCCGTGGTGGTCGTCTTGCCGGCCCCTTGCAGGCCCGCCATCAGGATCACTGCAGGCGGCTGCACCGCCAGGTCGAGATCGGCCACCGATCGTGAAGCGGTGCCCGCCGGGGCCGCGTCGCCCATCGTCGCCGCCAGCTCCTTGTGCACGATGCCCACCAGCGCCTGGCCCGGGTTGAGCGAGCCGACCACCTCCTGGCCGAGCGCTTTGTCCTTGACGCGGGCGATGAAGTCGCGCACCACCGGCAGCGCGACGTCGGCCTCGAGCAGCGCCATCCGCACTTCGCGCAGCATGTCCTGCACGTTGCTTTCGGTGATGCGGGCTTGGCCGCGCAGCGATTTGACCAGTCGCGACAGTCGGTCGGTGAGAGCGGATGCCATGACGAAAGAAGCCGGGAGCGACCCTGTTTCGCGCTGAAGGCGCCGGTCGCGAAAGTACACTTCGATCGATGATTCTATCGAGCGACGCTCTCGCCTCCTGGCTCGCCATTGCGGCGCTGGTGGCGTACGGCGTGGCGGCGTGGCCGCGTGGTGAGAGTTCGCGCATCGACACCATCGCATTGGCCGTCGGCTGGGTATTTCATGGCGTGGCGCTGGCAGTCGACATTGCCGGCGCCGGGCGCGGCGCGCGTCTGGGCTTTGCGCCCGTGCTGTCGGTCACCGTGTGGGTGGTGCTGCTCGTGCATGCGATCGAGAGCCGCATGCTGCCGCTGCCGGCCGTGCGGCGTGCGCTGGCACTTGCCGGCTGTGTGGCCGTCGCCTTGGCCTGGGTGTTCCCCGGCGGCGTGCGCTTGACCAGCACCAGTTCGTGGGAACCGCTGCACATCATCCTGGCCCTGGGCTCCTACGGTTTGTTCGGCGTGGCCGTACTGCATGCCTGGATGCTTGACTCGGCCGAGCGCCGCATGCGCAACCGAGCCGGCAGCGACGGCACGGTGCTCGGGCTGCCGTTGTTGCGGCTGGAACGCCTGACCTTCGGATTTGTCGAGGCGGGGTTCGTGGTGCTGACGCTGGCGCTCGTGCTGGGAGTGCTCACCGCCACGCGCTGGCGCTGGGATCACAAGACGGTGTTCTCGCTGCTCGGTTGGGCGGTGTTTGCCGGCTTGCTGACGGGGCGCATGCTGCGCGGCTGGCGCGGCCGCCAGGCCACTCGCTGGCTCTATTCGGGAGCCGCGCTGCTGCTGTTGGCTTACGTCGGCTCGCGTTTCGTGCTCGAGGTCGTGCTCGGGCGGTCGGTGTACTGATGCCGTCGAGGGCTTGAGCCGTGTTGCTGCGTGTGCTGCTGGTGGTGCTGCTGGTGGGTGTGGTGTTGTGGTGGCTCAGCGCGCGTCCGCGTTCGGCGAGGGACTCCCGGACGCTGCGCCAGCCGCAGGCCTTCGCGCGCTGCGCGCATTGCGGTGTCCACCTGCCGCTCAGTGATGCCGTGATCGAGCGCGACATCGCGTACTGCAGCGAGGCCCACCGCCTGGCCGGGCCGCGAGACGGCAGTGCGACATGAGGCGAACAGGAGGGCTGGCTTGAGCGAGCAGCCGTTCACCGAGCGCCGGCGCAACGACCGCCGGCAAGGCGACCGGCGCCACAGTCGGCCGATGGTCGAGGAGTCTTGGTTCGGTGCGCTGGGCGACGGCGACACCGAGATGCACGCCGACGACGCGCACATCGCGGCGCAACCGCCGCTCGGTCGCGCGGCGCCGCACGATGCGCAGCGGCAGCGGACGCGCGAAGCGCGCCGGGTCGCTACCTCCAGCGACACCGCGCTGCGTCGCGTGTACCGCACTTACGTGGCGGCGCGCGCCGTGCTCGGCTTGTTGCTGGCGTTGGTGCCGTGGGTGGTGTCGACGCCCAACGTGCGCAGCCCGCTGCCGCTGATCCTGCTGTGCCTCGGCTACGCCGCACAAAGCATCACGCTGTGGATGCTGCCGCACGTGCGGCAGCGCGAGACCCCTGCGATGACCCACCTCGGGCGCAGGCAATGGCTGGCGACGATCGGATTCGACCTGGTGGTTTTCACGGCGTTGCATCTGGTCGATCCAGGCGCCAACCTCAACTTCGGTGCCTTGCTGGTGCTGCCCGTCCTGATGTCGGGCGTGATGACCACGCGCCTGGCCGCGGTCGGTACCGCGGCTGTGGTGGCGCTGGTGCTGTTGAGCGGTGTGTGGCGCACGGCGCCCAGCTTCGGCGATGCCGGCCTGCTGTTCACGCAGGCCGGGCTGGCGGGCATCGGCGTGTTCATGATCGCATTGCTGGCCGGCGAGTTTTCGGGGCGCCTGGTGCGTGAGGAGATGGCCGCACGCGGCAGCCTGGAGATCGCGCGCCAGCAGGCCCAACTCAATCGTCTGGTGATCGAGGAGATGACCGACGGGGTGCTGGTGGTCGACCGGCGGGCACGGGTGCGCGCCGCCAATCCGGCTGCGCGCGCGCTGCTGGCTGCGCGCGGCATGGTCGATCCGGCGCCGTTCCCGCTGCACAGCAACGATGCGTGGGCGACCTTGCAAGATGCAGTGGAGCGGGCCTTCGAGCAAGGCGAATGGCCGGATTCGGCGCGCGAAGTGCGCCTGATGTTCGACAGCGGCCACTCGCGCACGCTGCAGGTGCGGGCGCGCTTCACGCGCCGGCGTCAGCTGGACGGTGAGCACGCGCCGCCCGAGGAGTTCTGCGTCGTGTTCCTCGAGGATCTGCGCACCGTGCAATTGCGCAGCCGCCAGGAGAAGCTGGCCGCGATGGGCCGCGTGTCCGCGGGCATCGCGCACGAGATCCGCAACCCGCTGGCGGCGATCGCGCAGGCCAACGCGTTGCTGCTCGAAGACTTGCTGTCCAACGATCAGCATCACCTCGCGCGCATGGTGGCCGACAACGTCGACCGCCTGAAGCGCATCGTCGACGACGTGATGGAGGCCGCACCCGGCGCAGCGATCGAGCCGCGCGTGCTCGACGCCAGCGCTGCGGTGCGCTCGGTGTGCACCGACTGGGCACGCACCGCGCAGCTGTCGCTCGGTGCCGACAGCCGGCTGCAGCTCGATCTGCCGGGCGTGCCGCTGACGGTGGCGTTCGACCCCGACCATCTTCGGCGCGTGCTGGTGAACCTGCTCGACAACGCGGCGCGCTACGCCAGTGATGCGTCGGCCGCGATCCGCGTGCACCTGTTCGCTCCCGACGAGCGCGGCGCGGTGCTGGCCGTCGCCAGCGACGGCGCGACCATCGCCGCCGACGTCGAGCGGCATCTGTTCGAGCCGTTCTTCTCGACGCGCAGCCGCGGCACCGGGCTGGGCCTGTATATTTGCCGCGAACTGTGCGTGCGCCACGGCGCCAGCATCGAGTTCAGACCGCTGGACGGCGGGCAGCGCCACCACAACGAGTTTCGAGTGACGATGCAACGCACCGCGCTGGCGGCGCAGGAAGCACCGAGCCAGGCATGAACAGCCCCGCGCACTACAGCTTGCTGGTGGTCGACGACGAGCCCGACCTGCGCACGCTGTACGAGTTGACCTTACTGCGCGAAGGCTATGACGTCGAGTCCGCGGCATCGGTCGACGACGCCTGGCAGCGCCTGTCGAGCCGCACCTACAGTGCCGTGATCACCGACATGCGGCTGCCGGACGGCTCAGGACTCGACCTGCTGAAGCGGCTGGAGGTTGCCAAGCGGCGCGAGAAAGCGATCGTCATCACCGCCTACGGCTCGGCCGAGGGCGCCGTCGAGGCGCTGAAGGCCGGCGCGTTCGACTACCTCACCAAGCCGGTCGACCTGCGCCAGTTCCGCAGCGTCGTCGCCTCTGCGCTCGGCCGTGCGCCGGTGGCGCAGGCCGGCAAGGAAGGCGGGTCGCCGCCGTCGGGCGCGCGCGGGCCCGACGACGCCGGCACCGATCCCGGGCGCGTGCATCCGGCGCTGTCACGTTTGGCCGGTCGCTCGCAGGCGATGCATCAGGTGCGTTCGCTGGTCGAACGGGTGGCACGCAGCATGGCACCGGTGCTGGTGCAGGGCGAATCGGGCACCGGCAAGGAACTGGTTGCGCGCGCAATCCACGCCTGCTCGGCGCGCAACGATGCGGCGTTCATCGCGGTCAATTGCGGCGCCATCCCCGAGCAGTTGCTGGAGGCCGAGTTCTTCGGCTACCGCAAGGGGTCGTTCACCGGCGCGCACGAAGACCGCGAAGGTTTCGTGCAGGCCGCGCAGGGCGGCACGCTGTTCCTCGACGAGATCGGCGACCTGCCGCTGGCGATGCAGAGCAAGCTGCTGCGCGTGATCCAGGAGCGCACGGTGCGCCCGGTGGGTGCGGTGACCGAAACGCCGATCAACGTGCGTGTGGTCAGTGCCACCCACAAGGACCTGGCCAGCGAAGTGCACGAGGGGCGCTTCCGCCAGGATCTGTTCTACCGCCTCAACGTGATCCAGATCCGCGTGCCTGCACTGCGCGAGCGCATCGACGATTTGCCGGCGATCTGCGATTTGGTGCTGGCGCGCATCGCGGGCGAGGCCGGCATCTCGCCGGCGCCCAAGCTGTCGGCGCAGGCGATGGAGCGGTTGTCGGATTACGCCTTCCCCGGCAACGTGCGCGAGCTCGAGAATCTGCTGCATCGCGCATTGGCCTTGTCGACGGGCGACGTGATCGAATGGGCCGACCTCGGGCTGCCCGACGACGTGTTCGTCGACAGCGGCATCGTCGACCTCGACGCGCTGCACGCCGCCAGCGAGGCCGCCCGCAAGGCGGTGGCATCGTCGCCGCCGGGTGAACTGCCGAGCGACCTGGTGGCCTATCTCGACCAGGTCGAGCGCGACATCCTGGTGCGCGCACTCGAGCAGCACCGCTTCAACCGCACCGCTGCGGGCGCGAGCCTGGGCCTGTCGCTGCGGCAAATGCGCTATCGCATGGCGCGGCTGGGCGTCAACGTCGCCGACCATGTCGGCGAGCGCGGCGACAGCGCGTTCTAAACACGATCTACAGAGAGGCGCAGCCAGCCGACGTGTGCGCCGACGTGCGAAGCCCCGCGTGGCGCGACGGCTGGTGGTGGCGTGCGCAGCCCTGCCCGTCGCCGAATCACAACGCCAGGCCGCCGCAGACCGAGGTGTCGTTGGTGGTGTTGCACTCGATCAGTCTGCCACCGGGTCACTACGAAGGGGATGCGATCGAGCGCCTCTTCACCAACCGTCTCGATTGGAGTGCGCATCCGTACTTCGAGTCGATTCGCGGCTTGCAGGTGTCGGCGCACTTCGTGATCCGCCGCCAGGGCCAGCTGTCGCAGTTCGTTTCGTGTGACCGACGCGCCTGGCACGCCGGCACATCGCAATGGCGCGACCGCAGCAACTGCAACGACTACTCGATCGGCATCGAGCTCGAAGGGCTCGAAGGGGATCGCTTCGAGGCCGTGCAGTATGCGCAGCTGGTTGCGCTGCTGCGCGCGTTGTCGCGACGCTACGCCATCGATGCGGTGGTCGGCCACGAGCATGTCGCGCCGACGCGAAAGCATGATCCGGGTGCGGGCTTTGATTGGGTGCAGCTCGCGCGAGCACTGCGCTGGTCGCGGTCGCGTATGCCGTTTGCCGCCCAGGATTGACGCGGCTCGCAGCGCGAAATCGCGCGCCAGTGCAGTGATGGTGCGCGTGGCGCGGTCCGACGCTCGCAGCGGCGCGGGCCGGCTCGTCGACGTGGCCGTCGAAGCGCTCACTGTGTCGCGGCCACGGCCCTCGTCGGCCAAACGTCAAGAGGGAAAAGCACGCTACCCCTAGTGGGTTGAACCCCCCCAGGACCCCAGATATAGTGTCCCGTGCGTGATAAGCTCCACACTCGTCGCCTCGACATGCGTCACTCACCGCGACTCGCCGATCCCGCATCGAGCCTGGTGAGCAGGGCGGTGGCGACACTGTGTGCGCAGCGCCGTAGCGCTTCACCCGTCGTCTCGATGCTCCCTGGCGGGGCGCGCCAACTTGTTGGGCTCTGCCATGGGTGCGGCCCATCGAGCGTGTGAGCGCAACGAAGCGTTCAACACCATCCAGTATCACAAGGGGAACCCATGCAAGCAGTGTCGACCAGGGCCGCCGAACCAACCTCGATGCCGCGTCCGATGGCTCCGGCCGTGGCCACCGAATCGGCCTATGCGGGCTACCAGATCATCCGCCGCAACGGCGCGGTGGTGATGTTCGAGCCGAACAAGATCGCCGTCGCGCTGATGAAGGCGTTCCTGGCCGTGCATGGGACCCAGGGGGCGGCGTCCGCCAGCGTGCGCGAGACGGTCGACGCCCTCTCCGAAACGGTGGTGCGCGCACTGCTGCGCTCGCGCCCGGGCGGTGGCACGTTCCACATTGAAGACGTGCAGGATCAGGTCGAGCTGGCGCTGATGCGTGGCGGCCACCATGAAGTGGCGCGCGCCTACGTGCTGTACCGCGAACGGCGGTCGCAGGAGCGCGCCAAGCAGGCGGCCGAGACGGCGCCGCGCGAAGCCATGCTGCACGTGGTCGACGACGGCCGTCGCGTGCCGCTGGACATGGCCGCGCTGCAGGGCCTGGTCGAGGCTGCTTGCGCCGGGCTCGGCGACGACGTTCGCGCCGAGCCCATCCTCGCCGAGACGCGGCGCAATCTGTACGACGGCGTGCCGATCGACGAGGTGCACAAGGCGGCCATCCTGGCGGCGCGCACGCTGATCGAGAAGCAGCCCGCCTACACCCGCGCCACCGCGCGGCTGCTGCTGCACACGATCCGCAAGGAGGTGCTGGGCGTCGAGGTGGCGCAAGCGGCGATCGCGCAGCGCTATGCCGAGTACTTTTCTCAATTCGTCGCCAGTGGCATCGAGGCCGAACTGCTCGACCCGGCGCTGCGCCAGTTCGATCTCGCGCGGCTCGGCGCGGCGCTGCAGCCCGAGCGCGACCTGCAGTTCGACTACCTCGGCCTGCAGACGCTGTATGACCGCTACTTCCTGCATGTGCGCGAGCGCCGAATCGAGCTGCCGCAGGCGTTCTTCATGCGCGTCGCGATGGGGTTGGCGCTCCACGAGATCGACCGCGAGGCACGCGCGATCGAGTTTTACGACGTGCTGTCAAGCTTCGACTTCATGTCGAGCACGCCCACTCTGTTCAACTCGGGGACCCTGCGCTCGCAGCTGTCGAGCTGCTACCTGACCACGGTGGCCGATGACCTCGACGGCATCTACGAGGCGCTGAAGGAGAACGCGCTGCTGTCCAAGTACGCCGGCGGCCTCGGCAACGACTGGACGCCGGTCCGTGCACTCGGTTCCTACATCAAGGGCACCAACGGTAAGAGCCAGGGTGTCGTCCCGTTCCTGAAGGTGGTCAACGACACCGCGGTGGCGGTCAATCAGGGTGGCAAGCGCAAGGGCGCCGTGTGCGCCTACCTCGAGAGCTGGCACCTCGACATCGAGGAGTTCCTCGAGCTGCGCAAGAACACGGGCGACGACCGCCGGCGCACGCACGACATGAACACCGCCAACTGGATCCCCGATCTGTTCATGAAGCGGGTGATGGAGGGCGGCGACTGGACGCTGTTCTCGCCGTCGACCTGCACCGACCTGCACGACAAATTCGGCACCGACTTCGAGGCCGTCTACACCGCCTACGAAGCCAGGGTCGATCGCGGCGAGATCAAGTTGTACAAGCGGATGCCG
>DASTZF010000099.1:0-4610 GCA_035764445.1 Burkholderiaceae bacterium | reverse complement strand
GGCGGACGGCGCCCGCGGCGATCTTCTTCTTGTGGCGTTTCGGGCTTGGCTGCAGCTCCCGGGGCGTCGGCGCGGCCGAGGTTGTCGCCGCGGTACACCCACACCTTGACGCCGATCACGCCGTAGGTGGTCTTGGCTTCCGAGAAGCCGTAGTCGATATCGGCGCGCAGCGTGTGCAACGGCACGCGGCCTTCGCGATACCACTCGCAGCGCGCGATTTCGATGCCGTTCAGGCGGCCCGAGCTCATGATCTTGATGCCCTGGGCACCCAGGCGCATCGCGTTCTGCATCGCACGCTTCATCGCGCGGCGGAACATGATGCGCTTCTCGAGCTGCTGCGTGATCGACTCGGAGATCAGCTGCGCATCGATCTCGGGCTTGCGCACCTCTTCGATGTTGACCGCCACCGGCACGCCGAGTCGGCGCGCAAGCTCGGCCTTCAGGTTCTCGATGTCCTCGCCCTTCTTGCCGATCACCACGCCGGGGCGGGCCGAGTAGATCGTGATGCGTGCGTTCTTGGCCGGACGCTCGATCAGGATGCGCGACACGGCTGCGTTCTTCAGCCGCTTCTTCAGGAACTCGCGCACCTGCAGGTCTTCGGCCAGCATGGTCGCGAAATTGCGACTGCCGGCGTACCAGCGCGACGACCACGCCCGCGTGACAGGCAGTCGAAAGCCGGTCGGATGGATCTTCTGTCCCATGGATGTCCTTCAGCCTCAGTTGCCGACCGTCACGTAGATGTGGCAGGTGCCCTTGCTGATGCGGTTGCCGCGGCCCTTGGCGCGCGCGCGGAAGCGCTTCAGCGTCGCGCCCTGCTCCACGTAGATCGACTTGACCTTCAGCTCGTCGATGTCGGCGCCGTCGTTGTGCTCGGCATTGGCGATCGCCGACTCCAGCGCCTTCTTGATGATGCCCGCGGCCTTGCGCGGCGTGAATGCCAGGATGCTCAGCGCCTGGTCGACCTTCTTGCCGCGGATCAGATCGGCCACCAGCCGGCCCTTGTCGGACGAGAGGCGCACGCCGCGCACGATCGATTTGGTTTCGGTTGCCATCTGCAGCCCCTTACTTCTTCACGGCCTTCTTGTCCGCCGGGTGACCCTTGAAGAGGCGGGTCGCGGCGAACTCGCCGAGCTTGTGGCCGACCATCTGGTCGGTCACATACACCGGCACATGCTGCTTGCCGTTGTGCACGGCGATCGTCAGCCCGATGAAGTCGGGCAGGATCGTCGAGCGGCGCGACCAGGTCTTGATCGGCTTCTTGTCCTTGATGGCCGAGGCCTTCTCGACCTTGCCCATCAGGTGGTGGTCCACGAACGGACCCTTCTTCAGTGAACGTGCCATTGCTCAGCGCCTCACTTCTTGCGACGCGAGACGATCATCGTCTGCGTGCGCTTGTTCTTGCGGGTGCGATAGCCCTTGGTCAGCGTGTTCCACGGCGACACCTGCGGCCGCGCCTCGCCGGTGCGGCCCTCGCCGCCACCGTGCGGGTGATCGATCGGATTCATCGCGACGCCGCGCACCGTCGGACGGATGCCCTGCCAGCGGATCGCACCGGCCTTGCCGTAGTGGCGCAGGTTGTGCTCTTCGTTGCTCACCTCGCCGATCGTGGCGCGGCAGTCGATGTGGATCTTGCGGACTTCACCGGAGCGCATCCGCACCTGCGCGTAGGTGCCTTCGCGTGCCATCAGCGTCACCGACGCACCGGCCGAGCGCGCGATCTGCGCGCCCTTGCCGGGCAGCATCTCGACGCAGTGGATCGTCGAGCCCACCGGGATGTTGCGGATCGGCAGCGTGTTGCCGGCCTTGATCGGCGCCTCCGCGCCCGACAGCAGCGTGGAGCCCACCTCCAGCCCGCGTGGTGCGATGATGTAGCGGCGCTCGCCATCGGCGTAGCACAGCAGCGCGATGTGCGCGGTGCGGTTGGGGTCGTACTCGATGCGCTCGACCTTGGCGGCGATACCGTCCTTGTTGCGCTTGAAGTCGACCACGCGGTAGTGGTGCTTGTGACCACCGCCCTTGTGGCGCATCGTGATGTGGCCGTTGTTGTTGCGGCCGGACTTCTGCTTTTGCGGCTCGAGCAGCGACGCCTCGGGCGCACCCTTGTGCAGGTGCTTGTGCACCACCTTCACCACGGCGCGGCGGCCGGGCGACGTGGGCTTGACTTTGATGACGGCCATTTAGGCGGCCTCCCCGGAGAAGTTGAGCTGCTGGCCTTCCTTCAGCGACACGTAGGCTTTCTTCACGTGGTCGCGGCGGCCGATCGAGCGGCCGAAGCGCTTGGTCTTGCCCTTCTGGTTGACGATCTGCACCGACGCGACCTCGACCTTCTGCGCCGCGAACATCAGCTCGACGGCGGCCTTGATCTCGGGCTTGGTGGCGTCGCGCAGCACCTTGAACAGCACCTGGTTGTGCTTCTCGCCGACGCGCGTGGCCTTCTCTGAGACGATCGGCGCCACCAGGATTTGCGCCAGGCGGCTTTCGTCGTACTTGGACTTGGCAGTGGGAGCGGGGGCGGCGGTGCTCATGCGTACATCTCCTTCAGCTGCTCGATCGCGCCCTTGGTGACCAGCACCTTCTTGTAGAACACGAGCGACAGCGGGTCGGCGTAGCGCGGCTCGACGATCAGCACGTTGGCCAGGTTGCGCGACGCGAGCGCCAGGTTCTCGTCGACCTGGTCGGCGATCACCAGCACCGACTCCAGGCCCATCGCCTTGAGCTTGGCCGCCAGCAGCTTGGTTTTCGGCGCATCGACCTTGATCGAATCGACCACCGCGAGGCGGCCGTCGCGCGCCAGCTGCGACAGGATCGATGCCATGCCGGCGCGGTACATCTTCTTGTTCAGCTTGTGGCTGAAGTTCTCGTCGGGCGTGTTTGGGAAGATCCGGCCACCGCCGCGCCACAGCGGCGAGCTGGTCATGCCCGAGCGGGCGCGGCCGGTGCCCTTCTGGCGCCACGGCTTCTTGGTGCTGTGGCGGACCTGGCCGCGATCCTTCTGTGCGCGCGTGCCTTGCCGCGCGTTGGCCTGGAAGGCGACCACCACCTGGTGGATCAGCGCCTCGTTGTAGTCGCGCGCGAACACGGTGTCCGGCGCATCGACCTTGGCGGTGGCCTGACCTTGTTCGTTCAGGAGCTCGAGTTGCATCACTTGGCTCCCTTCTTGGCACGCTCGCGCACTGCGGGATGCACGGTGACAAAGCCACTCCTGGAGCCCGGCACGGCACCCTTGACCAGCAGCAGCGAACGCGCCTCGTCGACCCGCACGACGTCGAGGTTCTGCGTGGTAACGGTGTCGTCGCCCATGTGACCCGACATGTGCTTGCCCGGGAACACGCGGCCCGGGTCCTGCGCCATCGAGATCGAGCCCGGCACGTTGTGCGAGCGGCTGTTGCCGTGCGACGCGCGCTGCGAACGGAAGTTGTGGCGCTTGATCGTGCCGGTGAAGCCCTTGCCGATCGACGTGCCCTGCACGTCGACCTTCTGGCCGGCGGCGAACAGCGTCACCGGCACCGTCGCCCCTGGCTTGTATTGCCCGGCCACCTCGGCCGACACCCGGAACTCGCGCAGCAACTCGCCGCCCTCGACCCCCGCCTTGGCCAGATGCCCGGCTTCGGGCTTGTTGACGCGGGAGGCCTTGCGTGACCCGAAGGTCACCTGCAGGGCGTTGTAGCCGTCGGTTGCTTCGGTCTTGACCTGGGTGACGCGGTTGTTGGACACGTCCAGCACCGTCACCGGCACGGCATCGCCGTCGTCCGTGAAGATGCGCATCATGCCCACCTTGCGGCCCAGCAAGCCGAGACGATGGCCATGTTCGGCAGTCGTCATGGTTCGTTCTCCAGCGCCAGTTATCCCGGCGCCTTTGTTTCACATGCCCGACATCGATTGGCCGGGCTGGTTATGTGCCGCAGGCGCCAATGGCCCCGCGGCGGGCCGGGCAGTATAGCCGATACGGTTTGTTGCCGCACCGGCCAACCGCCGGCCAAATCACTGCAGCTTGATCTCGACGTCGACGCCCGCGGGCAAATCGAGCTTCATCAGGGCGTCGACCGTCTTGTCGGTCGGGTCGACGATGTCCATCAGCCGCTGGTGCGTGCGGATCTCGAACTGGTCGCGGCTCGTCTTGTTGACGTGCGGCGAGCGCAGGATGTCGAACCGCTGTTGGCGAGTCGGCAACGGCACGGGGCCCTTGACGATCGCGCCGGTGCGCTTGGCGGTGTCGACGATCTCGAGCGCCGACTGGTCGATCAGCTTGTAGTCGAATGCCTTCAAGCGGATCCTGATTTTCTGCTTAGTCATGTCGATTCCTAAAGAGCAAGGTCGCGGCCCCTAGGGCCGCAACGCACAGATCGTGAGGGCCGCGCGCCAATGCCGCCGGGCCGCCCCAAGGCATTGGCGAACCCCCTCGGGGGGTGGGCAGCGAGCGGACACGAAGGTGTCCGCGCTGCCCGGGGGCTCAACGTCACTCGATGATCTTTGCCACGACGCCGGAGCCCACGGTGCGGCCGCCCTCGCGGATGGCGAAGCGCAGGCCCTCCTCCATCGCGATGGGGGCGATCAGCTTGACGGTGATGCTGACGTTGTCGCCCGGCATCACCATCTCCTTGTCCTTCGGG
>DASTZF010000098.1:0-8164 GCA_035764445.1 Burkholderiaceae bacterium | reverse complement strand
GGCGGCCGACCCGCGGCCGCCGATGCGCGCCGATGCCGATGCGCAGACCCAGCTCGAGACCGAGACGCTGGCGCTGATGCGCGGCCGCGATGCCGGTGCACCGCAGCGCATGAGCGACCTGCTCGCGGCCTTGGCCGCCGGCGCGAAAGATCGCCTGACGACGCTGTGGCAACTGGCCTCGGCCGTCTACGAGGGGCAAGCGAAGGGGTTGCTGAAGTCCGATCTGTACGGCAAGCGGCTGGCCTCGCGGCTGCTGGCGCAGTTGCGCGCCGGTGAAGGGGCCGATCCGTCGGACCGTCTGGCGCAGGATCTGTTGTTCTTCTGCGCGCAGGCGGTGCCCGCTGCCGGCAAGGAGGCGGGACCGCGCCTGGCTGCGGTGCGCAAGTCGTTCGAGCTGAAGCCCAGCTCGGCCGTCGATTACGAGAGCGCTCGCCTCGGTCGCTTCGATCCCGCGCTGCTCGCGCAAGCGCGCAAGCGCGTGGCCGCAGCCAAGGAGGTGTGGTCGGCGGTGGCCGGCGGCGACAACCAGCGCCTGCCCGGCCTGGCCGAGCAGTTCGCGCTGGTCGGTGAATCGCTGCAGAAGCTCTACCCCGAAGGCGAGACGCTCGCCAAGTCGCTGCTGCAGTCGGCTGCGCACACCGTGCATGCCGGCGGCACGGTCACCCCCGAGCACGCGATGGAGGTGGCCACCAGCCTGCTGTACGTCGATGCGTCGCTGGAGGACCAGGACCTCGACCATCCCGAGCTCGCCAACCGCGTGCTGCGCCTGGCGCAGCGCGTCGACGGCGTGCGCCAGGGCCACTCGCCAGGTGCGCTCGAGGTCTGGATGGAGGACCTCTATCGCCGGGTCTCCGATCGCCAGACGATGGGCAGCGTCGTGCAGGAGTTGCGCGCCTCGCTGTCGGAAATCGAAAAGCACATCGACGAGTTCTTCCGCAACCCGGCGCAGCGCGAAGTGCTGATCCCGGTGCCGGGCCAGCTGTCGTCGATGCGCGGCGTGCTGTCCGTCCTCGGACAGGACCACGCGTCGCACGCGGTCGTGCGCATGCGCGACGACGTCGACACGCTGATCGCCGCCGAGTCGTCCGACGCCGGGCCGCACCAGGCCGCATTCGAGCGCCTAGCCGACAACCTCGGTGCGCTGAGCTTCCTGATCGACATGCTCAGCGTGCAGCCGCAGATGGCGAAGTCGCTGTTCCGCTTCGACGCCGGCAGCGGCAACCTGATGTCGGTGATGGACCGTGCGCACCGCCCGTCGGTGTTCGGTTCGTTCGATGAGCTGCCAGCGGCCGACCAGGGGCTGGTCGAGCGGGCCGATGCGATCGCCAAGTCGGCCGCTGCCGGCGCTGATGCCGGCGATGTCGCGCGCGAACTCGAGCGCCTGGCACGGCAGGCCGAAGCCGCCGACCAGCGCAGCATTGCCAGCGCGGCCGACAAGGCGCAGCGCGCGCTGCAGAAGGCCACCTCCGGCGAAGAGCGCAAGGAAGCGCTGGCCCAAGCGGCGCAGGCGATGAACGAATTGGCCAAGCCGCGCGTCGCGCAGCCGAGCCGCCCCGCTGCCCTGAAGCCGCTGCTCACCCCGCCCGCCGCCGCGCCGCTGGCGTCGGTGCCGGTGGCGCAGACCGGGCTCGAAGACGACACCGAGATGCGCGACATCTTCCTGGAGGAAGCGCGCGAGGTGGTGCAGACGGCGCGCGAAGCGCTCGCGCAGCTGGCCAAGACCCCGACCGACGCCGGCGAGATGACTTCGGTGCGGCGCGCGTTCCACACGCTCAAGGGCAGCTCGCGCATGGTCGGGCTGAAGGACTTCGGCGAAGCCGCCTGGGGTTGCGAGCAGTTGTACAACTCGCGCCTGGCCGACGGTGGTCCTGCCGACAGCGACTTGCTCGGCTTCAGCGGCGAAGCGCTTGACTACCTCGGCCGCTGGATCGACGGCGTCGCGGCTGGCCAGACCGCGGGCTTCCAACATCGTGCGGTCGGGCGTGCCGCCGATTCACTGCGCAACGACCGTCGCCGCATCCCGGTGAGCGACGGCGCACCCAGCGAGCACGGCGGGCTCGGGCCGGTCACGCCACCGGTGCCATCGGCTCCGGCGGTGCCTGCCGCGCCTTTGACCAGCACGCCGACTTCGCCAGTCGTGCGCACCGTCGCGCCGCCGCTGCCCCGCGCCGCCGAACCGCCCGCCACTGTGCCGACGCTGTCAGCGCCGGACGTGGCGAGCGTGCCGACGTTGTCGGCGCCCGACGTGGCGAGTGTGCCGACGCTGTCGGCGCCCGACGTGGCGATCGACCTCGACTTCGGGGCCGACGCGCCGCTGCCGGAGGGCGAGGCCATGATGCTGTCGGACATGCCGACACAGACGTTGCCGCATGTCGACCTGCCGCCGGTATCCGCACCTGAGGTAGTCGAGCTGATCGAGCTCGACCTGCCGGAGGTCGAGGCCGAACCGTTGGCACCGCGCGATGTGTCGGCCGCTCCGGAAACCCGTCCCGACGGTCTGCAGACCATGCCGGCCGCACTGGGGCCCTTCATCGACTCCGTGACCGGCCGCCTGCAGGACGTGCCGTCGCTGAGCCGCCGCGTCGATCTCGACATGACCCCCGACGCGCCGGTCCCGGTGGCTGACGCGGCTGGCGCGGTCGACTCCGATCAGGTCAAGGTGATCGGTGCGCTGCGCATCCCGATCCCGCTGTACAACATTTTCCTCAACGAGGCCGACGAGCATTCGCGCCGGCTGGTGACCGAGCTGGCCGAGTGGTCGCACGAGCTGCAGCGTCCGGTTGGCGAGAGCACGGTTGCCCATGCGCACTCGTTGGCGGGCAACTGCGCGACGGTGGGGTACACCGACCTGTCGAACCTGGCGCGCTCGCTCGAGCACGCGCTGGCGCGCACCAACGCCCGTGGCCACGGCGTGGCCGAAGAGGCCCAGCTGTTCGCGGCGGCTGCCGAAGAAATCCGCCGCCTGCTGCACCAGTTTGCGGCCGGCTTCATCAAGACGCCCGACCCCGATCTGCTGCGCTTCCTGGCCGAGCACGAACACATGGTGGTGGCGGCGCCGACCGCGCCCGCCGACGCAGCGTCGCTCGAGCGCAAGCCGCCGTCGGACTTCACGCCGATCGCGCCGCTGCCTCAATTCACCGAATTCGGTGGCGCCGAGTTGCGCACGCTTGGCGAGCTGCCCGCGGCGAAGACGCGCGAGGCGGCGCTCGCTCCATCGGCGCGCGCTGACGCGCTCGACGATGAAGACGACATCGACGCTGTCGACGCGGTCGATCCCGAGCTGTTCCCGATCTTCGAGGAAGAAGGACAGGAGCTGATTCCGCAGCTGCAAGCCCGCATGCGCGAATGGATGCGGCGTCCCACCGAAGCCGCGGCCGCATCGGCGTGCATGCGCACGCTGCACACGCTGAAGGGTGGGGCGCGGCTGGCCGGTGCGATGCGGCTGGGTGAGATGGCGCACCGCCTCGAAACCGCGATCGAGCATTTGGTCGGACGTGGCCACACCAATGTGGTCGATGTCGAGCGCCTGGTCGGTCGCGTCGACGCGATCGAGACGCGTTTCGAGATGCTGCGTCGTGGCGAGGTCGACCATTCGCAGCCGATGCCGTTCGAACCGAGCGCGGCGGCCCCGCTGGCCGAGGCGCCCAAGAGCGCGACCGCGTTGGCGCCGCTGGTGGCGATGCCCGAGGTGCTGCCGCAAGCGACGCCGCAGCCCAGCGTGCCGGCACCCGCTGCACCGGAGCACCCGGCCGCGGCGAGCGTCGCCCCTGCAGCCGTGCAGCCCGCGGCGCAGCCGACGCCGCGGGCCACCATCGATTGGGGCCGCTTCGACGTCGCCCAGAGCGCCGGCGCCGCCGCGGCCGAGCCCGCTGTGCAGGCCGCGAGCAGCCAGTCGGCGGTGCGGGTGCGCTCGCAGCTGCTCGATCGCCTGGTCAGCCACGCTGGTGAGGTCTCGATCACGCGTTCGCGCATCGAGTCCGACGTCGCCCAATTGAAGTCGTCGCTGGGCGACCTGACCGAGAACCTGGAACGTCTGCGTCGCCAGCTGCGCGACCTCGAGCTGCAGGCCGAGACCCAGATCACCTCGCGCATGGAGGCCGCCAAGGCCTCGTCACAGGAGTTCGACCCGCTCGAGATGGACCGCTTCACGCGGTTCCAGGAACTCACCCGCATGATGGCCGAGTCGGTCAACGACGTGGCCACCGTGCAGCGCGGCCTGCAGCGCACGCTGCAGTCGACCGAAGACGAGCTCGCCGCGCAGGCGCGTTTGACGCGCGATCTGCAGGACGACTTGCTGCGTACGCGCATGGTCGAGTTCGAGAGCATGTCGGAGCGCCTGTACCGCCTGGTGCGCCAGGCCGCCAAGGAAACCGGCAAGCAGGTGCGCCTGGACATCGTCGGCGGCGCGATCGAAGTCGACCGCGGCGTGCTCGACCGCATGACCGGTGCCTTCGAGCACTTGCTGCGCAACTGCGTCACTCACGGCATCGAGTCGCCAGCCGAGCGTGCCGCGGGCGGCAAGGACCCGACCGGCTCGATCGTCATCACGATCATGCAGGAGGGCAACGAAGTCGCCGTCGAGTTCCGTGACGACGGCGCCGGCTTGAACCTGCCGCGCATCCGCGACAAGGGCCGCGCGATGGGGCTGATTGCGGCCGGGGCCAACCCCAGCGATGCCGAACTCGCGAACCTCATCTTCACGCCGGGCTTCTCCACAGCTGACACCGTCACCGGGCTGGCCGGCCGCGGTGTCGGCATGGACGTGGTGCGTGCCGACGTCAACGCGATGGGTGGCCGCATCGAAACGGCGACCGCTGCCGGCCGCGGCACCAGCTTCCGGCTCGTGCTGCCGCTGACCACCGCGGTCACGCAAGTCGTGATGCTGCGCTGTGGCGACCTGAGGGTGGCGGTGCCGTCGACGCTGGTCGAGATCGTCAAGCGCTCGCCGCAGGCTGAACTCCAGACCGCGTACGCGACCAGCGCGTTCCGCATCGACGACCGCAGCCTGCCATTCTTCTGGCTTGGCGCGCTGCTGCAGGCCAATGCACGCGGACAACAGGGCACGCGGGCGCAACCGGTGGTGATCATCCGCTCGGCCGCGCAGCGCATCGCGCTGCACGTCGATGAAGTGCTCGGCAACCAGGAAGTGGTGGTCAAGAACCTGGGACCGCAACTGGCGCGGTTGCCGGGTCTGGCCGGGATGACGCTGCTGCCCTCCGGCGAGCCGGCGCTGATCTACAACCCGGTGGCGCTGGCCACGCTGTACGGCGAATCGGCGTGGGCGATGACGCGCGCAGCGATCGTCACGCCGGACGTGCCGGTGGTGCAGGAGAGCGCCGAAGCACTGCCACCGCTGGTGCTGGTGGTCGACGACTCGCTGACCGTGCGTCGCGTGACGCAGCGCCTGCTGCAGCGCGAAGGCTACCGCGTCACGTTGGCCAAGGACGGCCTCGAAGGCCTCGAGAAGCTCGGCGAAGAGCGGCCGGCGGTGCTGCTGTCGGACATCGAAATGCCGCGCATGGACGGCTTCGATCTGGTGCGCAATCTGCGCGCCGACCCGAAGCTGGCCGACCTGCCGGTGATCATGATCACGTCGCGCATCGCGCAGAAGCACAAGGACTACGCGGCCGAGCTAGGGGTCGACCATTACCTCGGCAAGCCGTACGCCGAAGAAGACCTGCTGTCGCTGGTGGCACGCTACGCCAAGGCCGCGGCCAACGCCTGAGGGCGCGGCAACGGGTGGCCGCGTAGAACACGCGATGGCCGCCGTGCCGCACGTCGCAGACCACGTCGCGGAGCTGACCGGCTTTCGCGACCGGGACGTGCTGGACACGACCCTGGTCGGCGTGCTGCGCGAGCTGCTACAGCCGCGGGCGGTGACCGTGAGCCACCGCGTCGGCGACGGCGCGCAGCAGCGCTGGCTGGTGAGGGCGCGTCTGGCCGCGAGCGATGTTGCGAGTCGCACGGCCGCAACCAGGTGGCCGAGCACGCGGCGTTGGTGGCCCGCGGTGAGCTGGTCGAGGGCCGCCGGACCGGCGACGTCGAGCTCTTCTGATCGCCCGAATGGGGGTGACGGCGAGCGCGCCGCGCGCTTGCCATTACCATCCGCAGCGGCGTCGGCGGGCGGCGCTCGGTTGCGCTGCGGCGCCGACCGGGCGCGCAGCGGGCTGCGGGCGCCGTTCTCGGAACTGCATCGATGCACATCGTTCGCCTGGGGCGGCTGTGGCGCCGCCTGTTTGCCGGCGCCGTGGCTGCCGTGTTGCTGGCTGCGCTGCCGGCATGGTCGCCTGCGCGAGCCGACGAGCCCCTGCCCGCGGTCCAGGCGGCTGTCGAGCCGTCGGCCAGCGATTTCGACTGGGTCGACGCCGCGCGCAACCGACCGGTGCCCGTGCGGCTGTACTGGCCCGCGCAGGTGGCCGCGGGCGCGAGCGTGCCACTGGTCGTCTTCTCGCACGGCATCGGCAGTTCACGCTTCGGGTACAGCTATCTCGGCAGGCATTTCGCCAGCCACGGCATCGCCAGCCTGCACGTTCAGCACGTGGGCAGCGACCGCCAGATCTGGTTTGGCAATCCATTCGGCGTCGTCGGCCGGCTGTGGAAGGCGGCCAGCGAAGAGGAGGCCATCCAGCGTGTGCGCGACCTGCGCTTCGCGCTCGACGAACTGCTCGATCGCAGCGCCTACGGCGAGCGCATCGACCGCACCCGCATCGCGGCGGCAGGCCACTCTTACGGAGCCAACACGGTGATGCTGGCCGCCGGCGCCACGCTGCAGCGCGATGGTCACAGCGTGGACTTCCGCGATCCGCGCATCCGCGCGGCGGTGTTGCTGTCGGCGCCGCCGTTTTACGGCGAGCCGGCGCCCGAGCGCATCCTGGCCACGTTGACGCTGCCGACACTGCACGTCACCGCCACCGAGGACGTGATCCGTGTGCCGGGCTACTACTCGGCGTCCGACGACCGCGTGGCGGTGTTCGACGCGGCCGGCAGCCGCGTCAAGACCCTAGCGGTTTTCGAGGGCGGCTCGCACAGCATCTTCACCGACCGCGCAGGCACCGGCGGCGTGCTGCTGAACCCGCGCGTGAAGAGCGCGACGCAGGAGCTCGCGCTCGCTTTTCTGCACAGCGTGTTCGACGCGCAGGACGATGGCATGCGCCAGTGGCCGGGCAAGTACCGCCCGCTCATCGCGCGCTGGGTGCACCTCGGCCCCTGACTGCGGCATAGCGCGCCAGCGCCGCGGTGCGCGCGGCCTCGTGCTCGACGATCGGCAGCGGATAGTCCCGCCCGAGGGCCACGTCGGCCGCCGCCAGATCGATTGGACGCGCGCGCCACGGCGCATGGAGCAGCCGGTCGGGCAATGACGCGAGCGCAGGCAGGTAGCGTCGGATGAATGCGCCGTGGGGATCGAACTTCTCGCTTTGCTTGACCGGGTTGAAAATCCGGAAGTACGGCTGCGCGTCGCACCCGGTCGACGCCGCCCATTGCCAGCCGCCGTTGTTGGATGCGAGGTCGAAGTCGTTGAGCTTTTCGGCGAAGTAGGCCTCGCCGCGCCGCCAGTCGAGCCCCAGGTGCTTGCACAGGAAACTTGCGCACACCATGCGCAGGCGGTTGTGCATGTAGCCGGTCTGGTTGAGCTGGTGCATCGCGGCGTCGACCAGCGGGTAGCCGGTGCGGCCGCCGCACCAGGCAGCGAAATGCGCATCGGCGAGCGTGCCGTGCTCCCAGCGCAGCGCGTCGAACTCGCGTTTGAACGCGTGCGTCGCCACGTGCGGGTGGTGATGCAGGACCTGGTGAAAGAACTCGCGCCAGATCAGCGCCGACAGCCACGTCTGGGCTCCCGCAGAGCCGCCTTGCGTGCGCTGCCACGCCTCGTGCACCACGCGCCGGATCGACAGCGTCCCGAAGCGCAGGTGCACGCCCAGGTAGCTTGGCCCCTTGATGGCCGGGTAGTCGCGCGTGCGCGCGTAGTCGTCGAGGCGATCGACGAACTCCGACCACATGCGCAGCGCACCGTGCTCGCCGCTGGGCAGACGCAAGGCGTGCAGGTTGCTTGGCTCGAAGCCGATCGCCCACAGCGCAGGCACGCCCGCGGTCACGCCCTCGGGAGGCGGCGCCAGCGCGGCGGCCAGCTCAGCCACGGGCCGCTCGGCCAGCGCGTGCGCATCGA
>DASTZF010000097.1:0-4393 GCA_035764445.1 Burkholderiaceae bacterium | reverse complement strand
CGCCGGTGCCGAGCGGCGCGCGCCGCTCCGGCGAAGTCGACTACCGCATCGTCGGCACATCGGGTGCGGTGTGGCCCGCGGCCGGCCTTGCGGTCACTGCGCGGCGCAGCGGCGCCTTCGTCGCGATCGTCAACGTGTCCGCGAGCGAGATCGACGACGAGGCGCAGCTCGTGCTGCGCGCCACCGCCGCGCAGGCGCTGCCGAAGCTTCTCGACACGTGAATTCGCTACCATCGCGGCCGTCTTCAGCAACGGCAACGAGAGATTCACATGGCGATGGACGTGGTGGACTACGAGATCAAGGGCTCGGAGATGCAGTTCGTCGAGATCGAGCTCGATCCCGGCGAGGCCGCGGTTGGCGAGGCCGGCAGCCTGTTCTTCATGGATGCCGGCATCGGCATGGACACGGTGTTCGGCGACGGCTCGCAGAACCAGGGCGGCCTGTTCGGCAAGCTGCTCGGCGCCGGCAAGCGGCTGCTTACAGGGGAGTCGCTGTTCACCACCGTCTACACCAACCAGGCCTCGGCCAAGCAGCGCGTGGCGTTCGCGGCGCCGTACCCCGGCAAGATCCTGCCGATGCAACTGGGCCCGCTCGGCGGCACGCTGTTGTGCCAGAAGGACGCGTTCCTGTGCGCGGCGCGCGGCGTGTCGCTCGGCATTGCGTTCCAGCAGAAGCTCGGGGTCGGCTTCTTCGGCGGCGAGGGCTTCATCATGCAGAAGCTCGAGGGCGACGGCCTGGCCTTCGTGCATGCCTGTGGCACCGTCGTCAAGCGCGAACTGGTGAGCGGCCAGTCGCTGATGGTCGACACCGGCTGCGTGGTCGCATACACCCCAGGCGTCGACTTCGAGATCCAGTACGTCGGCAAGATCAAGACCGCGCTGTTCGGCGGTGAGGGCCTGTTCCTCGCGCGCATGACCGGACCGGGCACGATCTGGTTGCAGAGCCTGCCGTTCTCGCGGCTGGCCAGCCGCGTGTTCGCGGCGGCGCCGCAGCGCGGCGGCGGACGCGAGGAGGGCTCGGTGCTGCCGGGCTTCGCGGCGGGGGGCTTGCTGGGAGGCATTCTCGGCGGCGACGATGAATGAGCGACGGCGCTCGCTCCTCGCACTGCCGATCGCCTGGGCGCTGACCGCGGTCGGAGCGCGCGCGCAGACGGCGAGCCTGTGGCTCGACGAGCTCACGTCGCCCGAGCTGGCCGCTCTGATCGCTGCGGGAACCATCACCGTGCTGCTGCCCGTCGGCGGCACCGAGCAGAACGGCGCCCACTTGGCGCTCGGCAAGCACAACGTGCGCGTTCGCGTGCTGGCGGGCCGCATCGCCGAGCAGCTCGGCCACGCCGTGGTCGCTCCGGTGATGGCCTATGTGCCCGAAGGCAACATCGATCCGCCGACGCAACACATGCGCTACGCCGGCACGCTGTCGGTGCCGACCGCGGCCTTCGAGTCGGTGCTCGAAGGCGCCGCGCGCAGCCTTCACCAGCACGGCTTTCGCCACGTGGTGCTGCTGGGTGACCACGGGGGCTACCAGGACAGCCTGCAACGGGTGGCCGAGAAGCTCAACCGTGTGTTCGGCGCGTCATCGGTGATCGCGTTGCGTGAATATTACGCAGCCGCGCAGGCCTTCGATGGCGTGCTCGCTGCGCGCGGTTACACGCAGCAGGAAATTGGAAGGCATGCTGGTCTGTCCGACACCGCGCTGGCGTGGGCCACCGACGCGTCGCTGGTGCGGCCGCAAGCGCTGCGGCCCATCGATGGCGTCAGCGGTGACCCGCGGCGGGCGAGCGCAGAGCTCGGTCGCGACGGTGTCGAACACATCGTGGTCACCTCGGTGGCCGCGATTCGTGCCCGTACGGCGGGCGCACCCCACAAGCCTTGATCGAATGAAGCGATGACGACGAAGCGGGAACAGACCGTGATGAACTGGGGCGTGCTGACAACAACGACAGTGGCAGCCGCCATGCTGTCCGTCGCTGCCTGGATGGCGTCGACGCGCGCGCAGGCACAAGCGGCGGCCAGCGCGCCTGCTGCCGCCAGCGCGCCTGCAATGCCCGCCGTCAGCACGGTGCCCGGCATGCCGCCAGTGCCCGACGCGAACAATCTCTACAGCGAAACCGCGGCCGGCAAGTTCAGCACGGCGGTGCAGAGCGACCTCGAGCGCATCTACGTGCCCAATCTGCGCTCGAACGACGTCTACGTCGTCGATCCGAACGCGATGAAGGTCGTCGACCGCTTCAAGGTCGGCATCGGCCCGCAGCACATCGTGCCGTCGTGGGACCTGCGCACGCTGTGGGTGACCAACAATGCCGAGGGCCGCACCGACGGCAGCCTGACGCCGATCGATCCGAAGACCGGCAAGCCCGGCAAGGCGGTGATGGTCGACGACCCGTACAACATGTACGCGTCGCCCGATGGCAAGTCGGCGATCGTCGTCGCCGAGGCGCGTAAGCGGCTGGACTTCCGCGACCCCCAGACGATGGAGATGCAGTATTCGATCGACGTGCCCGGCTGTCCCGGCGTCAACCACGCCGACTTCTCGATCGACGGTCGCGTCGCGATCTTCACCTGCGAGTTCTCGGGCACGCTGGTGAAGATCGATCTGGTCGAGCGCAAGGTGCTCGGGTATCTGAAGCTGCAGATGCCGACCACCCGCTTCAAAGAGATGCCCGGCGCACCGCGCACCAAGCCCGGCCAGGTGTGGGAACCTGGCGAGAGCGAGGTCTGCACGGTGACGCGCGGCATGCCGCAGGACATCCGCGCCTCGCCCGACGGCAAGCGCTACTACATCGCCGACATGCACGCCGACGGTGTGCACATCATCGATGGCGACGCCTTCAAGCAGGTCGGTTTCATCCCCACCGGCCTCGGTGCGCACGGCCTGTATCCGAGCCGCGACGGCCGTCATCTCTACGTGGCCAACCGCGGCTCGCACAAGATCCATGGCGCCAGGCTCGGCAACGGCGGCGTCACGGTGATCGACTTCGCCACCGAGAAGGTGATCGCGCGCTGGGCGGTGCCCGGTGGCGGCAGCCCCGACATGGGCAATGTCAGCGCCGACGGCAGGTACCTGTGGCTGGCGGCGCGCTACGACGACGTCGTCTACCGCTTCGACACCAGCAGCGGCGACGTCAAGCAGATCAAGGTTGGCGCCGAGCCGCACGGGCTCACCGTGTGGCCGCAGCCGGGCCGCTACTCGCTCGGCCACACCGGCAACCTGCGCTGATGCGTCTGCTGCGATGATGCGCAGGTCATGAAGGACCTGCTCGACGCGTTCTGGCACGGCGCCGCGCCCTGGCCGCCAGTCGTTGCCATGCACGCGCTCGACCGGCCCGCCAGCGCGTTGCACCCGTGATGAATTTCGGCCTGGTGATCGTCGGTGACGAGATCCTGTCGGGCAAGCGCCAGGACAAGCACCTAGCGAAGGTGATCGAGCTGCTCGCGGCGCGCGGCCTGGGCTTGAGCTGGGCGCGCTACGTCGGCGACGAGCGCGCGGGCATCACCGCCGTGCTGCGTGACGCGTTCGCCGGCGGCGACGCGGTGTTCTGCTGTGGCGGCATCGGTGCCACGCCCGACGATCACACGCGCCAATGCGCGGCGGCTGCGCTCGGCGTGCCACTCGAACTGCACCCGCGCGCGCAGGAGTTGATCCTCGAGCGCATGCGCGACGTCGCCCGTGAGGGGCGCCTGCCGTTCGAGCCCGAGCGGCCCGACAACCTGCACCGGCTGAACATGGGCGTGTTCCCGCGTGGCGCGCAGATCATTCCGAACCCGTACAACAAGATTCCGGGCTTCAGCGTCGGCGATGTGCACTTCGTGCCGGGCTTTCCCGTGATGGCGCATCCGATGATCGAATGGCTGCTCGATACGCGCTACGCTGGCCTGCACGGCTCGCATCGACGCGTCGAGCGGTCGGTGATCGTGACCGGCTCGATGGAGGCAACGTTGACGCCTCTGATGGAGCGGATCGAAGCGCGCTTTGCCGGCGTGAAGGTGTTCAGCCTGCCGAGCGTCGACCATCCGCAGTACGGCCGCCACATCGAACTCGGCGTCAAGGGTGACACCCAGGCCACGCTGGCCGCGTTCGCCGAATTGAAGCGCGGCGCTGCCGCACTCGGTGCAACGCTGGGTGCCGAACTGGTGCGCTGAGACCCCCGGGTGAGGCACCAATGCGGTGCTATGCTCGCACCGCATACGTGCCGCGTCGCGTCGCCAGGGCGGGCCTGGAGGGGCGCGCGATGGGCAGGTCAGTGGCATGGTTTCTGCTTCCCAGCCCGGTGCTTCGCGGCACGCGGCCTCGGTAAGAGGCGGCCGCGAGAGACCGGCACATTCCCTCTTCTCACAACCACCAACTCGCGCTTCCCGCTAGGAGATTCTTGATGGCAAAGACCGTCGCCGATGTG
>DASTZF010000096.1:0-3830 GCA_035764445.1 Burkholderiaceae bacterium | reverse complement strand
CCTGATCATCAGCGGCTCGGCGCCGCTGCTCACCGAGACCTTCGACGCCTTCCGCGAGCGCACCGGCCACACCATCCTCGAGCGCTACGGCATGAGCGAGACGGTGATGCTGACCAGCAATCCGTACCGCGGCGCCGATGGCGAGCGCCGGCGCGGCACGGTGGGCTTTGCGCTGCCGGGCGTGCAGGTGCGCGTGCGCGACGACGCCGGCGCGCCGTGCCCGCGCGGCGAAATCGGCGGCATCGAGGTCAAGGGGCCCAACGTGTTTGCCGGCTATTGGCGCATGCCCGAGAAGACCAAGGAAGAGTTCACCGCCGACGGCTGGTTCAAGACCGGCGACGTCGGCAGCATCGACGAGCGCGCCTACGTGACGATCGTCGGCCGCAGCAAGGACCTGGTCATCACCGGTGGCTACAACGTCTACCCGGCGGAGGTCGAGGGGTTCATCAACGAACTGCCCGGCGTCGCCGAGTCGGCGGTGGTGGGCCTGCCGCACCCGGACTTCGGCGAAGGCGTGGTCGCGATGGTCGTGCCCAAGCCCGGCAGCCAGCTCGACGGCTCGGCGATCGTCAGCGCATTGAAGGGCCGCATCGCCAACTTCAAGGTGCCCAAGCAGGTGTTCGTGGTCGGCGAGCTGCCGCGCAACACGATGGGCAAGGTGCAGAAGAACCTGCTGCGCCAGCAGCACCAGAGGCTGTTTGACCGCTGATACAGGCTCGCGCGGCGGTGCGCCCGGCGTGGCGCCCGACGACGCGCGCTGCCCGCGTTGCGGCCGCGGCTTCCACTGCGGCATGCACGATCCGCAGCCGTGCGCCTGTACGACGCTGCGCCTGAGCACCGCCACGCTGCAGCGCTTGCGTGCGCGCTACAGCGGCTGCCTGTGCGTGCAATGCCTGGGCGAGCTCGCTGCCGACGAGGTCCTGTCGCCGCCGGCTTCGCCACACCCGATCGACCGCTCGCTCGATGCGCTGACCGCATCGCTGATGCCGCTGGCGATCGTGGTGACGCTGCTGCTGTTCGTGCAGTGGCCGCTGCGCGATCTCGTGCACGCGTGGTCGACGCAGGCCAACGATCTGGCGCAGTGGCTGTTCGCGCTCTACGTCGCGCTGTCGATCCGCGCGGCCGCGCGCCAGCACGCTCACCTGACGGCGCGCGCCGACCTCGCACCCGCGTGCGACCCCGCGTCGCCGCAACGCAGCCGCTGGCGCGCTGCGGGCGCGGCGCTGTGCCTGCTGCCCTGGGGCGTGTACCTGCTGGTGAGTGGATGGCCCGAGGTGGCGCAGGCGGTGGCCGGCCGCGAGCGCTTTCCGGAGACCGACAACCCGGGCTACTTCATGACCCACGTGGCGATGGCGCTGTTGGCGCTGCTGGCCACCTGGCAGGGTGCGCGCGACCTCTGGCTCGCTGTGCGACCGCATCGCGCCTGACGCCACCGTGGGCGCGCTCGGCCTGCTGCTGCTCGCGCTCGCGCTGGTGCTGATGCTGTGCACCGGCTGGCCAACCTATGTCGTGTTGCTCGGTGTCTGCTCGATTGGCGCGTTGGCGGGTCTGGCCACTGGCACCGTGCAGCCGCACATGCTGGCCGCGCTGCCCGATCGAGTGATCGGCCTGCTGAACCACGACCTGCTGCAGGCGCTTGTGATCTATGGTCTGGTGGGCGCGCTGCTGATCCGCCTCGAGCTCGCGGGCAGTGTCTACGGCGGCTTGGCGCACGCACTGCGGCCGCCGCTGCCGCGCGCCGCGCCAGCGCTGGCTGGCCTGCTGCTCGGCGCGCTGCTGGCACCGATCAACGGCTCGGTCGGCGCCAGCCTGATCACGCTGAACCGCAGCACCGCGGTCGGTTGGGCGGGCATGCCACCGGCGCGCCGCACCGCGCTGGTGGCGGTGGCCAGCACGCTGGGCGTGCTGGTGCCGCCGTCGCTGGTGCTGCTGTTGCTCGGCGACGCGATGCTGCGCGCGCACACCGAGGGCCTCGACCTCGCGCGTGCGCTGAGCTTCCCGCTGGCCGCAGAGCGCATTCGCGTCGTCAACACGCAGGACGTGATGCAGGCAGTGCTGCCGCCGGCGGCGTTGCTGCTGTTGGGCTGGCTGGCGCTCAGCGTCTGGGTGTCGCGCCACGATGCGCCGGCGCCACGGTCGCGCCCAGCGACGCACGAGCGGGTCGCGCTGCTGGTGGTGCCGGCGGCCTTGCTGGCGTTGCTGGTGCTGGTGGCCAGCGGCCGCGTGCGCGCGGTCGAGGGCGCCGCCACCGCTGGCGCCGCGCTGCTGCTGTGGGGCGCTGTCAGCGGCCAGTTGACGCGGGAACGCCTGGCCGCGGTGCTGAGCGATGCGATGGTGATCACCGGCGTGCTGTTCGCGCTGCTGCTGGCGGCCACCACGTTCTCGCTGCTGCTGCGGCTGCTCGGCACCGACCGTCTGGTGGCCGGCCTGGTGGCGGCGCTGAGCAGCCCGCGGCAGACGGTGCTGGTGGTGCTCGGCGTGCTGCTGCTGTGCGCCTTCGTGCTTGACGCCTTCGAGCTGACTTTCCTGGTGGTGCCGATCGTGATGCCACCGCTGCTCTCGCGCGTCGGCGACGCCGCATGGGTGTCGGCGCTGGTGCTGTTGGTGCTGCAGCTGGGCTTTCTGCTGCCGCCGTTCGGCTACTCGGTGGTGCTGGCGCGTGGCCAGACCGCCGAGCGGCCGCCGTGGCCGGTGCTGACGCGCGCGCTGGGGCCGTACCTGCTGTGGCTGCTCTCGGTCACGGTGCTGTTGGTCGCGTGGCCGGAGCCGACCCGGTGGCTGCGCAGCGCGCCGGTTCACCTGCCGGCCCCCGACGCGCTCGACGCGCAGCGGATCGACGACCTGCTGCGCGAGATGTCCAGGCCGCGCGACGGCCAGGCGCCCTGACAGCGACACCGCCCGCGCGGGGGCATGGGCCACCGGATGGCGCCTTCGGGCCATTCACCACGCGGGCGCGCGCCTCTATCGTTCGCGCCGCGTCGATTCGCACGCCCGCCGAACCCCGAAGGACATCGCCATGAAGCTGTACTGCCACCCGATCTCGACCACCAGCCGGCCCGTGATGCTGTTCATCGCCGAGCAGCGCCTGCCGGTGCAACTGCAGGTGGTGGACCTGTTCCGCGGCGAGCACACGCAACCCGACTACGCGGCGATCAACCCGAACAAGCTGGTGCCCGTGCTGAACGACGGCGACTTCGTGCTGACCGAGAGCGCGGCGATCCTGAAGTACCTGGCCGACGCCTTCAACCTGAACGCGTACCCCAAGGCGCCACGCGAGCGGGCGCGCGTCAACGAGCGCATGGACTGGGTCAACACCCAGCTGTGCAACGACCTCGCGTACGGGCTGGTCTACCCGCAGATCTTCGACAGCCACAAGCGGCGCAACGGCGACGCCCAGCACGCCACGTTGCAGCGCGGCCAGGAGCGCGCGCGCTTCTGGCTGCAGGTGATGAACGACCATCTGCTCGGCGTGGGCTGCAACTACCTGTGCGGCGACACGATCACGATCGCCGACTACCATGCGGCCTCGTTCGTCAAACTGGCCGAGGTCGTGCGCAGCGACCTGTCGCGGTTCCCCCACGTGCAACATTGGCTGCGCCGCATGAAGTCGCTGCCGAGCTGGCCGCAGGTCTACGAGGTGATCGACGGCTTCGCGGCGTCGTTCAAGGGCCTGCCAATGGCCACCGTGTGAGCCGACGCTTGAGGCGTCGGCCAAGGAGCATAGGATGATTCGCAAACTGCACCACAACGCGTACCGCTGCCGCGACTCCGAGCAGACGCGCGCGTTCTACGAAGACTTTCTCGGCCTGCCGCTGGTGCAGGCGTTTGAC
>DASTZF010000095.1:0-4520 GCA_035764445.1 Burkholderiaceae bacterium | reverse complement strand
CCTGGCCGGTCAGGTTGTTGGCCATCAAGTTGACGTTGTCAGTCAGGTCCTTCCAGACGCCGGCAACGCCTTTGACCTCGGCCTGGCCGCCGAGCTTGCCATCGGTGCCGACTTCGCGGGCAACACGCGTAACTTCGCCGGCGAAAGCGTTGAGCTGGTCCACCATCGTGTTCAGCGTTTCCTTGAGCTGCAGGATTTCGCCGCTGACATTGACGGTGATCTTCTTCGACAGGTCGCCTTGCGCCACCGCGGTCGCGACCTCGGCGATGTTGCGGACCTGGCCGGTGAGGTTCGAGGCCATCGAGTTCACGCTGTCGGTCAGGTCCTTCCAGGTGCCTGCCACGCCCTGCACGTCGGCCTGGCCGCCGAGCCGGCCTTCGGTACCGACCTCGCGTGCCACGCGCGTCACCTCGGCGGCGAACGACGACAGCTGGTCGACCATCGTGTTGATGGTCTCCTTGAGTTCGAGGATCTCGCCTTTGACGTCGACCGTGATCTTCTTGCCCAAGTCACCGGCGGCAACCGCCTTCGTCACGTCGGCGATGTTGCGCACCTGCGCGGTCAGGTTGCCGGCCATCGAGTTGACCGAGTCGGTGAGGTCCTTCCAGGTGCCGGCCACACCTTGCACGTCGGCCTGGCCGCCGAGCTTGCCTTCGGTGCCGACCTCGCGCGCAACGCGCGTCACCTCGGCGGCGAACGAGCGCAGCTGATCGACCATCGTGTTGATCGTGTTCTTCAGCTCGGAGACTTCGCCCTTGACGTCGACGGTGATCTTCTTCGAGAGGTCACCCGCCGCCACCGCCTTGGTCACGTCGGCGATGTTGCGCACCTGGCTGGTCAGGTTGCCGGCCATGAAGTTGACGCTCTCGGTGAGGTCCTTCCAGGTGCCGGCGACGCCTTGCACATCGGCCTGGCCGCCCAGGATGCCTTCGGTCCCGACCTCGCGCGCGACGCGCGTCACCTCCGAGGCGAACGAACGCAGCTGGTCGACCAGCGTGTTGATGGTGTTCTTCAGCTCGAGGATCTCGCCTTTGCCATCGACGGTGATCTTCTTGCTCAAGTCGCCGGCGGCCACTGCCTTGGTCACGTCGGCGATGTTGCGCACCTGCGAGGTCAGGTTGCCGGCCATCGAGTTGACCGAGTCGGTCAGATCCTTCCAGGTGCCCGACACGCCTTCGACGCGCGCCTGGCCGCCGAGGATGCCCTCGGTGCCGACCTCGCGCGCGACCCGCGTCACTTCGGAGCCAAACGAGCGCAGCTGATCGACCATCGTGTTGATCGTGTTCTTCAGCGTCAGGAACTCGCCCTTGACGTCGACCTCGATCTTCTTGGAGAGGTCGCCCTTGGCGACCGCCGTCGTCACGTCGGCGATGTTGCGCACCTGCGCGGTCAAGTTGCCGGCCATCGAGTTGACCGAGTCGGTGAGGTCCTTCCAGGTGCCGGCGACACCCTTGACGGTCGCCTGGCCGCCGAGCTTGCCCTCGGTGCCGACCTCGCGTGCGACCCGCGTCACTTCGGCGGAGAAGTTGCCGAGCTGGTCGACCATCTTGTTGATCGTCTCGGCGGTGCGCAGGAACTCGCCTTCGAGGCGACGGCCCTCGACCTCGAGCGCCATGCTCTTGGATAGATCGCCCTGCGCCACCGCGCCAATGACGCGCGCCACTTCGCTGGTCGGATGGACGAGGTCGTCGATCAGCGAGTTGATCGACTCGAGCGCGTCGCCCCAGAAGCCGCGCGACTCGAGCAACGATGCGCGCTGCTTCAACCGGCCCTGTTTGCCGACCACTTGGCGCAGGCGCCGCAGCTCATCGGTCAACGCGGCGTTCTGCTCGACGACGTCGTTGAAGGCGTCGGCCACGCGACCCGCCACGCCGGGCCAATGCAGCGGCAGCCTGACGCCCGCATCGCCCTTGCGCAGCGCCACCAGCGCGGTCAGCAGCGTGTGCAGTTCATCGGCCTCGAGCGACCTCGAGATGTCCATCGCCGTCATGAGCCCTCCCGCGGCACCCGCCACGCGCCGATGGGCGCGAATTGACGAAGCCTGCACCTTCCATGCCATGCGCATCGAGCGGGCCCATGTCGACGAATCAACGACCCGTCGTCGACGCAGAAAGATCGAGGTGTCAAGTTTTCCGAGGCCTGGAAAACTTTGCCGCAACGGGCGGGCGACCTGACTGGCCCCCCCGACAGGAATCGAACCTGTATCTAGCGCTTAGGAGGCGCTCGTTCTATCCATTGAACTACGGCGGGCGCGGGCGATTCTCGCACGCACGCCGGCGCTCACGATTCGGGGACCGAACCGCGGCGCGCTAAGGCGAATCCAGAGGTTTGGGCGCGACCACCTGGCTCGGGCGACCGTGGCGATCGGCCTCGTCGTCGGCCAGCATGCGCACCTCGCGCGAACTCTCGATGCAGCGCGCGCCGGGATAGGCCGCGGCCTGTTCGCGAGTCATCTTGTAGCGCGACTCGAAGGGTCGCGCGCCGGCAATCTCGCCGGGCAACATCCAGCTGAAAAACTCGACCGGCCGCATCTCCGTTGCCTCCCCAATCTCGCCGCCCAGCCCCGCGCTGGAGCAATCCGCGCGCCACGACGTCGGCGGGTGCGCGGGGTAAGCGCGCTCGCGGCTCGCTCGTCGCACCGCGTTGCCGCCAGCACGTACACCCGATCAATCTGTCTGGCAAGGCCAACGATGTGGCTGGGGTATGGACTAGGGGTTGACCCATCGATCGAAGCTCAGCACGATGGCGCACCTTCGAACTTCCATCCATTGTTTTGATTCACGAGGTCCTCTCCATGAACCGCCCCTTCATCACCACCAGCGTGCGCGCCCTGTCGGGCGTCTGTGCGTTCGCGTGGGCGAGTGGGCTGATGGCGCAGGGCCTGAATGTTCGCAACGCTGCGGGTTCGCGCAGTCCGGGTAGGGGAGCCGCGTCGCCCTGAGGCGCGCACCCTCGAAGCTCTGATTCCAGAGGCCCGGATTCCGAAAGGATCCGGGCCTTTTGCTTTGTCTTGCAGTTGTCGGCTTTCTATTTCAGTTGTCGTCATGCATCCGTTCGCACGCAGCGCCACGCCGAGGAGCGCCCGCGGTCTAGCGTTGCAAGAAATCGGCCGTGTTCGAAGCACGGCTCCGGAACCGTCACCGGAACGAGCACGCGGCACGTGGCCTCCCGCACGAGGGCCACGCGCCGCTGCGGCGCCAGATCCCTTGGCGCTTTTCGATGGACCGTGCGCTTTGTTGATTGGAGAACGTCATGGAAAGAGCCAAATTCGCCGGCCTGTCGTTGAGAGCCGAGGTGATCGCCGTGTTGGGAGCCATGCTGGCCAGCGTGCTCTCGTTCGGCGGCATCGTGGTGCTCTACGCGTCGGCGGCCGGTGAGATGCAGATGGCCGTTGCGCAGGTGCACGCCCTTGCGGCCAGCGCAGTGCAAGTCGAGCCACCGCGCAAGCCGAAGTCAGGGTAGCGCCGCGCGCAAGTCGGGTGCGAGGTCCGCCGTTCCGGGTTCACCGGTGCGGCGGGCCAAGCACACCGCCGCGTGCCCGGTTCACCAGCGCCACTGCCAGATGAAGTCCAGCGCGTTGTCGGCGCCCGACTGCGCACGCACCGTGAAGCGCTGCGCGATGCGATAGATCAGTTGCCAGTTGCCGGTGGTCGCGTTGACGCTGCGTTCGTAGCCGACGTACCAGCGCTGCGACAGTTGGCGGCCCAGCGAGACGACCGTTTCGCGGTTTTCGCTGTCGCCCTGGCGCACCGAGAAGTCGGTGAGGCCGAGCTGGTTGAGCAACTGGTCGGTCGGTGCCTGATCTTCGCCCGACAGCAGCGCCAGCGCCGCGCGCTGCACGAGCGCGCTGTCGTTCTTGCCGAGGCCCTCGCTGGGGCGCCCGAGCATCAGCCACGAGAGCTTGTCCATCTCGGCCATCTCGGGCTCGCTGTACAACCGCACGCGCAGATTCGACAGCGGGCCGGTGACCGCGACGCCCACGCGCACGTCGAGGTTGGGCCGGATCGCCAGGATGTCGAGGCGCGGGTTCTCGGGCGCGCCGGTGAAGGTCAGCTCGCCGCGCTCGACGACCAGCTTCTGCGCGTACGCGACGTAGGTGCCCGAGGCCGTGCGCACGCTGCCGTTCAGCGCCGGCCGCCCGCCCGGGGTCGACAGGCGCAGATCGCCGCGCAGCAGCGCGTCGAGGCCATGGCCGCGGATGTGCAGCTTGTCGCCCAGCGTCACGGCCAGGTTGACCTGGGCATTGCGCAGCGGCGCCGGGGTGGCCTGCGTGGCCGCGCGTGCATCACGGCCGCCGTTGGTGGGCGCCGACGCGGCGCGCGCGACGCGGACGTCGCCGTCGAGGGTCGGTGCATTGGTCTTGCTGAAGTCGATCAGCGCTTCGTCGACGTTGAACTTGCCGTCGAGCAGCAGGTTGTCGTGGTTGAGTTGCAGTTGCGCGCTGCCGCTGGTCAGCACGCGACGGTCGATGCGGCCGAGCAATCTGAAGCGCTCGGCCGTCAACTGCAGCCGCGCGCGCG
>DASTZF010000094.1:0-3756 GCA_035764445.1 Burkholderiaceae bacterium | reverse complement strand
TGCGTTGAGCGCGCGCACGAGACGCGCCGCCAGCCTCAGCACGGGCGCGGCCTGCGCCAGCCACAGCCGGCGCCCGCGCAGCGCACTGCGGAACACCGGGTCGATGAGCACCATGGCCGCGCAACGGTGCGGGTGCCGCTGCGCGAAGTGCAGCGCCACCTGCGCACCGAGGCTGTGGCCGACGGCGATCGCGGCCAACGCGCCTTCGGCGTCGAGCACCGCGGCCAGGTCGTCGCACCAGAGATCGATGCCGATGCGCCGGCGCGTGATCGCGTCGCCGTGGCCGCGCAGGTCGACGCGAATCAACCCGTGGTGCGCCGCGAGCGCGGTTTGTTCGACGAACTCGGCGAAGCGGCTGCCGTTGCTGGCCAGGCCGTGGATCAGCAATAGCGGCGCACCATCCGGTGCACCGGGGCTGCGCACACGGTACGCAACGCTCGCGCCGCCCGGCCGCGCGAGCGATGAGTGCTGTCGCAGCGCTTCGCGTCTGGTGGTCATCGGAGTGCGCGCGCCGACGGCAGCGCGAGTCGATGGTACCCGTCACTGCGCGGCCGGCAGCGATCGGTGAAGACCGTCTTCAACAAGGTGCCCCGCGCAACACCTCGTACGATCCACCGATGCCCATCGTCGTGTTCTGGATCGAAACCCAGGGCGCTCCGGCGCATCGCGAGTTCGGCGACGCCGAGCTGCTGCAGGCGTTGAAGCTCACCGAGCAGCTGCGCGCCCAAGGCAAGCGGCACGTCACGATCTCGAGCGAGCTCGAGGGTAGCGTGGGCGCACCGGGCGTCGACGAGGTGAGCGGCGGGCGCTTGCCCGGCGGCGAGCCCTACGACTTCAACAAGCGTCACCGGGGCGGCGGGCCCAAGGCTTGATCAACCTTGCGCGCCCGGCGCGGCGCAGGGCGCTCATCGCTCGTCAGCAAGTCTTCGCTGAAGAGCCTGCCGATATTCCACCTCGGTCTGCGCGACGATCGCTTCGGCCGAGGTGACGGCGCGCACGCCGCTCACGCTGTGCCCGGCGGACCAGATGTCTTTCCAGCGCGTGGGCTTGGCCTCGTGCGCTTCGATGCTGATGTCGTTGGCGATGTCGATGTGGCCGCGCGCGGGCAGCGCGTTCGGATCCATGCCGGCCTGCACGATCGACGGCCTCAGCATGTTGGTTTCCAGGCCAGTGAACGCTTTGGTCAGCAGCACATCGTCGGCGCTGCAGTCCACCAGCATGGCCTTGTACGCGTCGCTGGCCATGCTCTCGTGTGTGGCGATGAAGCGCGTGCCCATGTAGGCCAGGTCGCAGCCCAACACCTGCGTGGCCGACAGCGCGTGCCCGTCGGCTACGCCGCCGGCGAGCACCAGCGGCCCGTCGAAGAATTCGCGCACGGCACGCACGAACGCCAACGGGTTGAGCCAGCCGGTCTGCCCGCCCGCGCCGGCCGTGAGCAGCACCAACCCGTCGGCGCCGGCGGCTGCCGCCTTGCGCGCATGCTGCACGCTGGCCACATCGGCGAACACAAGCGCGCCCACGTCGTGAAGCGGCGCGAGCACCGGCGTAGGCGCACCCACGCTGGTGATGACGAGCGCGGGCGCGTGCCTGAGCAGCACGGCCAGGTCGTCGTGCAGCCGCGGGTTCGAACGGTGCACGATCAGGTTCGGGCAGCACGGCGCCGCGTCGCGGCCGCTGCGGTCGGCTTCGCGGGACGCGCGGGCGGCGATGTCGCTGAGCCAGTGGTCCAACTGCTCCGGCGTGCGGCAGTTCACCGTGGGGAAAGCGCCGACGATGCCGGCGGCGCAACAGGCAGCCACGAGATCGGGCCCCGACACTAGGAACATCGGCGCCGCGATCAGCGGCAGGCGCAGCCGCGCGCGCAGGTGCGCAAAGCGCTCCTGCATGCTCGGGCGTGCAATGCGTTCGTCCTCGCGGCCGCCACCCTGCGGCATCAGATGCGTTCCTGCCGTTGCGTCCAGTAGGGCTCGCGCAAGGTGCGCTTGAGGACCTTGCCCACGGGGCTGCGCGGCAATGCATCGGTGAAGTCGACGCTCTTGGGTGCCATCACGCTGCCGAGCTCGGCCTTGCACATCGCCATCAGCTCGTCGGCGGTGACGCTTTTGCCCGGCACGAGCTCGACCACGGCCTTCACCGCCTCGCCCCATTTCTCGTCGGGCACGCCGATCACGGCGCAGTCTTGCACCGCGGGGTGCCGGTTCAGCACCTGTTCCACTTGCAGTGGGAAGACGTTGAAGCCGCCCGAGATGATGAGATCGCGCTTGCGATCGTTGAGGTAGATGAAGCCGTCCTTGTCGCGAAAACCGAGGTCGCCGGTGTGCTGCCAGCCGCCGGCTTGCACGGCGGCGGTGGCGGCCGGGTCGCCGATGTAGCGCAGCATCGTGGTCGGCCCCTGCAAGACGATCTCACCGACCTGGTCGGGCCCGAGCAGGTTGCCTTCGTCGTCCATGACCTCCACGGCGCTCACGTTCGATGTTGGACGGCCCACCGACTTGAGGCGCGGCGCGAGCGCCGCGTCGTTCAGCGCGGCCGTCACCGCGGCCTTCGACATGAAGGTGATCGGGAATCCGGATTCCGTCTGGCCGAAAGACTGGCAGATCACCGGCCCGAAGATCTGGTGCGCCTTGGCGATCTTCTCGGTGGCGAACGGTGCCGCGGCGGCCATCAGGTAGCGCAGCGAGGAAAAGTCGGTGCCCGCGCAGTCCGGATGACCCATCAGCATGTAGATGACCGTGGGCGGCAGGAACAGCAGCGACACGCGATGCTTCGCCACGTTCTTCAGCAGCAGGCCGAGGTCGGGCGTGGGCATCAGCACGACCTGCCCACCCATGGCGAGCGTGGCCATCGCCACGATGCCGCCGGCGTGCGTGATGGGCGCGACGGCCAGGTTCACCGGCAGGTGCTCCGCATCGAACTCGGAGAGCGCGTTCATGAATCCGATCGCGTTCCACGTGAGAAAGTCCGTACTGCCCTGGGTGATCTTGGGCGCGCCGGTGGTGCCGCCGGTGGAACCCTGAAAGCCGACCGCATCCGGCGCCAGGCGAATGTTCACGGGTGCATCGGAGGCGCCTTCGATGAAGGCCTGCAGGCTTGGGTGGCCGCTGTCGTCACGATCGAGGCAGACGAAGCGCGTGAGGCCCGGTGCGCCCTTCGCGAGCTCGGGGATCTGCGCGGCCACGCTGCTGTGGAAGAAGAGCCACCGGCAGCCGCCGCGATTCAGGATGTCGGCGTTGAGGGCCACGCCACTGCGCAGGTTGATGTTGCTCCACGCGCCGCCGGCACGCAGGCCACCGAGCAGCGCGGTGAGCGCGAGACTGGTGTTGGGGCTCAGCACCGCGAACGGCGTCGAC
This sequence comes from Burkholderiaceae bacterium, assembly GCA_035764445.1. Classification (GTDB taxonomy): domain Bacteria; phylum Pseudomonadota; class Gammaproteobacteria; order Burkholderiales; family Burkholderiaceae_C; genus JAEUPI01. The sequence goes on along the minus strand of DASTZF010000094.1, from coordinate 406 downwards.
GGCGCGAAGCCATCGCGGATCAGCGCCCGCGCGATGCGGTGGGTCAACCGCCCGAGCTCGGCATGAGACAACGACACCTGGTCATCGGTGAGGGCCGGCTGGTCGCCCACGCAGCGCGCAGCGCGATCCAGCAGGTCGATGTAGGTCAGCGTGGCCACGAGTGCTCCTGAGAAATGTCCGAACGACCAACAGTCGCAGCTCCACGCATCGCCGGCCAGAATCAGGACGCGATCGCTGATCGGAACCGCGTTGAGTCGGCCCTTTGCGAAGACGCTAGCACCGGGCCCGGCGGGGCCGCATGCGCGTTTTCCCGTTGAGGATCTCAGCGTGCCGTGCGGCTCGGCGCCACGCTGCCGGCGATGTTGATGGCGTCGTGCGGCCGCTTTGGCGCGTATGCTTGCCCGCG
>DASTZF010000093.1:0-8819 GCA_035764445.1 Burkholderiaceae bacterium | reverse complement strand
CTCGAGCAGCTGTTGCGCGAGCGCGTCGAGCTCGGCGCGGCCGTTGGGCCGGCTCGCGTAACGGCCCTGCAGCCCGAGCGAGATGCAGACGTAGAACAACTCGAGCAGCGGCGCGTTGGCCTGCGCATCGCCGCTGAGCCGCTCGAGCAGCTCGAATACCTTGTCGGCGCCGGTTTCGTCGTCGTGGAATTCCTGCAGCAGGCCCTTGGTGCCCGGCGGCGGGTTGGCACCCCACGGCGTGGCGGCGATCGCCTCGTCGATGAAGGTGCACATCAGGTAGCGCGCGGCGATCACCTGCGGCCGGCTGACTCCGCTGGCGCGTGCGCTCTCCTCGAACTGCCCGATCAGCTCCAGCAGCTGGCGCTGCAGCGCCGGGCGGTCGTGGTGCGCGCTGGTCGCGCGCAATTGCACCTGCAAGGCAAGCAGTGGGCCGGCGGCGACCAGCAGCGGGTTGATGCCCGCCACCAAGTGTTGCAGCGTCGCACCGGAACTCGCCGCCGCAGGTGATGAACGGCCACCCTTGGTCGGGCTGCCGCGGCCGCCCGGCCGCGGGATCAGCAGCGTGCGCTCCTGATCGATGAGGATGGTGCGGTCGTCGGCGCTCAAGATTGAATCCTTCGGTCAGGCGCCGACAGGCACGCCGCGTGTCGAGAGTTCGGGTCTGTTCTAAACCTCGACGAAGCCGGCCTCGCGCATGAAGCGCTCGCGCAACTCGTCGTTGTCGAGACTGCCGGCCACGGCGGCGAAGAAGTCGCGCCGGCTCACACCCTCGGTGGCTGCGCGTTTGGCGATCACTTTGCCAATCGGACCGATGTAGCCGATCAACACCTTGGTGGCCCGCTCGAGGTCGGCCGCGCTGAGGGCATCGCCGGGTCGCGTGCCCGGTGCGGTGCTCTCGACGGCCCTCGGCGCAATGCGCAGCGGCGTCGTCATCGGCTTGCCGAGCACCGCGCGCGCGAACGCCGAGCGCTCCTTGGGATCGTCGATCGACGGCATCAGCGCACCGACGAGCGACTCGAGATCCTTGTGCACTTTGGCAGCGCGGCGCACCAGCACCTTGGCCACCGGGCCTACGTACTTGGCGATCTCCACCTCGACGCCGGACAGCACGACGCTGCTCCAGCCGGTGGGCGGCGGTGCGCTCGAGCTTGACACCGTGTACGTCTTGGGTGACGACGGCGCGGCGACGCCGCCACTGCCAGGGCCAGGCTCGGCGAACGCCGAGCGCGAGCGATGCGTCACGATCGTCGCCTCGGAGATCGTGTTGGCCACCGGCTGCGCATAGGCGTCGAGGATCGCGCTGCGGAACTCACCGGCGCTCTGAAAGCGCTCGGCCGGCGCCTTGGCGATCGCCCTGGCGACGATGGCGTCGTACTGCGGCCAACGGTGCTCGGGGTCGGCCTTCGACGCGCCCTCCGGGTCGTGGTAGCAGACGTCGTGCATGATCGCTTCGGGCCCGCCACGGAACGGCGACTTGCGCGCCAGCAGCTGATAGAACACCACGCCGGCGGCGAAGATGTCCATCCGGTGGTCGACGTGACCGCCGAGGTAGAGCTCCGGCGCGATGTAGCCCGGCGTGCCCATGATCACGTTGGTGCGCGTGCGGTCGGCCGACTCGAGGCGCGCGATGCCGAAGTCGGTGAGCTTGATGCGGCCGTTGCTCATCACCATGATGTTCGCCGGCTTGATGTCGCGGTGCCACACGGTGGCGTTGTGCGCATAGTGCAGCGCGTCGAGCAGCTGCGACATGATGCTCACCGTGTCCTGCTCGTCGAACTTGGTGCCGTTGGCGATGTAGTCGCGCAGGTTGTTGCCCTCGACCAGCTCCATCGCGATGAACGCGTAGCTGGCGTCCTCGCCGTACTCGTAGACCGACACGATGCCCGGGTGGTTGAGCGCTCCCGCGGCCTGCGCCTCGCGCTGGAAGCGGCTCGACAAGGTGTCCGACGCGTACTGACCGCTGGCGCCGGAGGCGGCGACGCTGCCAACATCGTCGTCTTCGAGCAGCTCCTTGCGAATGGTCTTGATCGCCACCGGTCGCTTGATGACCGGGTCGTAGCCTTTGAACACGATGCCCATGGCCCCGCGGCCGATCACACCTGTGATCGGGTACTTGCCGAGTTTCTCGGGGACTTTGAGGGTGGCCATCGGGTCGGGGTTGCTCGGACAGCGTCAACTGTCGAGCATTTTCATCGCCTGGACCATGCTGGTGCGCATGCGGCCGATCGAGCGGGCGAGCACGCCGATTTCGTCCCGCGACGTGCGCTTGAACTCGGGAATCTCGAGCTCGCCCAGGCTCACCCGGTCGGCGAACTGCGACAGCTTGGTCACCGGCCGGATCACCAGCGCCCACAACATCAGGTTGAGCACGACGGCGATCACCGCGAACACGATGCCGGTGGAGGTCATGAAGACTTTGAAGGCCTGGTTGGCGCGGTCCAGCGGTACCTGCGTCGGCACCGAGATGATCTGCGCGCCGACCACCTCGTTGAGCTGCCAGCCGAAGCCGTTGGCCTGTCCGTAGCGCTCGATCAGCGTCGGCGGCGCGGCGTCGACCGTGCTGTGGCACTGCAGGCAGGCCGGGCTGCCGATGCGCAGCGGCCGCGCCACGTAGAACGAACGGCCGGTGGGCGTGTCGCGGTCGCCGACGATCTCGGTGGTTTCCTTGCTGTTGCGGAACTGGTTGACGATATCGGTCTCCCAGTCCACCGCGCGATTGCGCGGGTTGGTCGGGTTCAGCACCGCTTCCTTGTAGGCGTACTCGGTGTGCTTCTGGCGCAGGCCATTGAACACCTCGGTGGCCGAGTAGGCCGGGACCGACTGCGGCAGGAAGCTGTATTTCATCTGCGTCTGCAGCAACGGGTTGACCTGGCCGGAGGTGTAGCTGCGGGTGGCGATCGCCGCGTCCATCAGCAGCCGCGCGCTCTGCGCGATCTCCTCGCGCGCGTTGCGCTCTAGCAGCTGCCACGACACCCGGCTGATGGCCGCCAGCCCGGCGACGAAGATCAGCAGGAAGATCAGGTTGAATTTGAGCAGCAGTCTCATCTCAGGTCTCCACAGTCGTCAGCGGGCCGCCGTGGTGGGTGCCGCGCCCGAGGCAGCAGATGCTGCCTTGGCCGGGTCCTTGGGCAGGTATTTTTCCGGGAACAGGATCGGATCCCACTCGGGGTGGGACGACAGGTTGGCGATCAACGCCGCACGGAACGCCGGCTCGCGCGCCTTGGAGCGCCAACGCTCGATGAACTGGCGGCGGAACGGCGTTTCCGATTTCAGCCACGGCTCGACGTCGGCATAGGTGAAGTCGGGTGCCGGCTTGGGCGCCACGTCGCGATCCTTGAACTTGTCGGCGCGCAGTGGCAGCGAATCGCGGAACGAGCGCGGCAACTCGGCCAGGAACGGCGCCGGCGGGCTGCCACCGACCGAGCCACGCGTGGTGCCCGCAGCGCGGCGATAGGTCTGACCCTGGCGCAGACCGATCGCCGCCCCGGCGGGGCGCTCGACCAGCCGCAGGTCGCCGCGCTCGGCGAACAGCGTGGCCTCGCCGGCCTTGAGTTGCATGACCACCACACCCGGCAGCAAGCCGATCTCCAGCAACGGCGAGCGAAACTCGAATGCCCGCGCATTGCCGTCCTTGCGCGCATTGGTCAGCTTGAACCAGCCGCCCAGCGCATACAACGTCTTTTCGGCCTTCAATCGGACAGGCCCGCCCAACATGATGCGCGCGTTGGGGCCCACGCTGAGCACGGTCTGCTCGACCAACTCGATCTGCGCGAAGGCAGCGTCGCCGGTTTCGACGATGTCGCCCTGCTGCAGGCGCACGCCTTCGGCGGCACGCCAACGCCCGGCGGCGCGCGTGATCAGCGCGTCGCCATCGAGGATCGTGATCATGCCGATGACATCGGCTGCCGCAGCGCCGCCGGCGGCCGTGAGCACCGCCCACAGCACAAGGATCCCCCTCAACATGCACAGACCTCCGAATCGAACGTGCTCGCACAACCGCGCGCGCGTTGTGACTCACAATCTAGGTGGTGCGTTCATCGAGTGTCAATCCTGCTAAAGGGAGAGGCAAACGGGGTTGCACGCACAGGGTCCCCCCTAGGATGCGCGTCGTCGTTCGGTGATCGGCACCGATGCACTGGCACAAGGAAGCAAGCTCGCTCCGATGATCGGCATTCAGGTTGTCTCATTGGCCGGCGGGTCACCGCCCACGCCCACCACCGCCTGGTTCGGCGCCGCGGGCGGCGACATCGGCCGCAGCGCCGAGTGCACGCTGCCGCTGCCCGACCCCGAGCGGCACATCTCGCGCCGCCACGCGGTGGTCACGTTGCGCCAGGGGCGCTACGTGCTGCAGTCGCTGTCGGCCAACGTCGCGCTGGTGGTCGACGGGGTGGCGCTCGAACCGGGCGACGAGGCTTCGCTCGAGGCGGGCATGAGCATCACCATCGGGCCGTACACGCTCCAGGTGCTCGATGCGCCCGAGTCGGTGGGGGTCACGCAGTCGCCGCAGCCCGCGCCCCGCTCGCCCGTTGCGCCGCCCTCCCACGCGGCCGTGCGCGCCCCCGCGGTCCCCTCGCCACAGGCCACTGCAAGGCCTTCGACCCCCGCGCCGCAGGCCGGTGCGCGACCGCCGGCGGCCGCTACCCCGCCTCCCGCCCCGTTGCCGCAGGCTGAGGACGAGCCGGCCGAAGTCGACTTCGTGGTGGGCGACACCGGCGAGCTGGTGCGTGCCGCAGCCGCCGCGGCGACCGAGACCGATTGGGCGCAGGCGCTGCAGCAGGGGCTGGGCATCGCCATCGGCGCTGGGAAGCCCGAGCAGGCACGCCAGGTCGGCGAACTGTTGCGGGCGATGACGCGCGGCACGCTCGAACTGTTGACCGCGCGCATGGTGGCCAAGCGCGAGCTCGGCGCTGCGGCCACCCAACTGCGCACCCGCGAGAACAACCCCCTGAAGTTCTCTCCCGACGTCGACGCCGCGCTGACCCATCTGCTGGGCCCGGTGGAGCGCGGGTTTCTGCAGCCACGGGCCGCTGTCAACGAGGCTTTCGATGACCTGCGCGCCCATCAGGTGGCATTGCTGGCTGGCATGCGCGCGGCGCTCGACACTGTGATGTCGCGCTTCGACCCCAGCGCGCTCGAACAGCGCCTCGCGCCCAGCGGCGCGCTGGAGAACCTGATCCCCGCCAACCGGCGGGCGCGGTTGTGGAGCGCGTACGCCGAGGAGTACGCGCGCATCGTCGGCGAGATCGAGAACGACTTCGACACCTTGCTCGGCCGCGCCTTCTTGAAGGCGTACCAGGCGCAGTTGCAGGCGCTGTCGGCGGACCGCCAGCGCGACGATCCCGGCGGTTGACGGGACCGGCCCGGACGCGCCGGCTCGCCCGCGGCTCAGGAGCGGTCAGATCGTCGCCGGAAGGGTCCGGGCGAGGCCGGGCTAGGGTCGTCCGCCACTAGGGTCGGCCGCAAAACAAGTTGAACCGGGCCACCGGCGTCGGCAACCCAAAGGGGGTAACGACCCATCTGCTCGGAGGACACCATGCCGCGCTTCCTGCCCACCGTCGCCGTGATGCTCAGTGCAGTCGCCGCGCTGGCCGCTCAGGCGCAAGAAGTGAAGGTGTTCCGCAGCAGCGAAACGGTCGATCCGACCGAGGTGGCCCGCATCCTGGACCGCAGCGGCCCGATCAAGATGCGCTCGCTGCGCCTGCTCGACGATTCGGCCTCCGGTGCCGTCGCCGCGACGTCGGCCGCCGCCGCGGCAGCCGCGAGCCAGGCCGCGCGTCCGTCGGCGCTGTCGCTGCCGGTGCCGTTCGCCTTCGATTCGGCCGAGATCCTGCCGGCGGCCAAGCCGCAACTCGACGCCATCGCCGCCGGCATCCGCATGCTGCCCGTCGACCAGAAGGTGGTCATCGAGGGCCACACCGACGCGGTGGGCACCGAGCAGTACAACGACCAGCTGTCGCAGCGGCGCGCGCAAGCCGTGGCTCGATACCTGGTGGCCACGTACGGCATCGACGCTTCCCAGCTCGAGTCGGTCGGCCTGGGCGAACACCAGCCTCTGCCGGGCCGCAATCCGCTGGCTGGCGAGAACCGCCGCGTGCAGTTCCGCGGGCAGTGAGCCGCCCCCAAGGGAAGACGAGCCCCATCCTCGGCATCGCCGACTCGATCGAGGTGATTACCATGCGTTCACACCAATCGACCACGCGCAGCGGATGGACAACTCACAAGTGCTGCGGCTGCTCGGCCGCATCGAACAAGCCGACGAAGGCGCGTTCCGCGAGCTCTATTGCGCCTTCTCGCGCAAGCTCTACGCGTACGTGCTGAGGCAACTGTCGGACCCCGCACAAGCCGAGGAAATCGTGGCCGATACGCTGTACGAAGTGTGGAAGGCGCCCGCCCGCTTTCGCGGCGAGTCGCAGTTCTCCACCTGGCTGATCGGCATCGCGCGCAACAAGGTGCTGATGCACTGGCGCGGCCGCAAGCCTGACGCCGAGCACGACGACGTGGCCGACCTGGCCGACCAGCTGGCGAGCGACGCCCCTGGCGCCTTCGAGCAGATGGCGCAGTCGCAACGTGCCGATGGCGTGCGCAACTGCGTCGACAAGCTGAAGGCCGATTTCCGTGAATGTGTGCACTTGGTCTTCTACGAAGGTATGGCGCTGGCCGACGTGGCGCGCATCCAGCAGATCCCCGAGGGCACCGTGAAGACGCGCCTGTTTCACGCGCGCCAGAAGTTGAAGCAATGCCTGCAGCGCATGCTCGCCCGCGAAGGCGAGGCGCCGCTGGGAGAACTGTCATGAAAGAACGATTCGACGAACTGCTGCCGTTCTACGTCAACGAGACGCTCGACGAGGCCGATCGCGAGTGGGTCGACGCCTACCTGCGCGAGCACCCGAAGTCGGTGGCCGAGCTGCAGTGGTACCGTACGCTGCAAGAGACGATGCAGCACGATGCGCCGGCCGTGCCGGCCGAGATCGGGCTGGACAAGGTGATGGCCCGCATCCGCGCCGAGCGCGCCCCGAGCCGCGCCCCTGCGCAGCAGGCACCGAGCTTCGGCGAGCGCGTGCGCGGCTGGCTGGCCGCGCTGGCGCCACAGCCCTTGCTGCGCCCAGCGCTGGCCGGCGCGCTGGCGGTGGTGGTCGTGCAAGGCGTCGTGATCGCCAACCTGGCCACCAAGCCCGACGAGAGCAGCGAGATCCGCGCCACCCGGCCGACCGTGGCCGACCCGGGTCCGTTCCTGAAGGTCAATTTCAAGGCCGACGCGCGCGAGGCCGACATCCGGCTGCTGCTGGTCGAAATCGAAGGCACGCTCGCCGGCGGCCCCGGCCAACTGGGCGACTGGTACGTGCGCATCCCCGAGGCACGCATCGCCGCCGCGGCCGACAGGGTCAAGGCCAGCGCCATCGTCGACGGCGTGGCCCGCGTCGACGCGCTGCCGCCGCGCCCCTGAAGGACTCGAAACCATGGATCGTCAACGCCGCCGCCTGATCACCGCCTGCGGTTGGGCCGCCGCGGCTCCATTGCTGGCCGCCACGGGCACGCCGGCGCGGGCCGCCTCGGGGCAGCGCGTGGCGCTGGTGATCGGCAACGCGGCCTACAAGGTCGGCGCATTGAAGAATCCGATCAACGATGCGCAGGCGATCGCCGGCTCGTTGCGCGCGATGGGCTTCGAGGTCACGCAGCGCGAGAACACGTCGCTGCGCGACATGATCGAGAGCTTTCGCCAGTTCTCCGTGCAAGGCCAGAATGCCGACGTTCGGGTCGTCTACTACGCCGGCCACGGCTTGCAGGTCAAGGGCAAGAACTTCCTGCTGCCGGTGGACACCGAGATCCGCGCCGAAGATGAAGTGCCGGCCAAGAGCGCCGACCTCAACGAGTTCCTGAGCCGCCTGAGCACGATCAAGAACGGCATCAACGTCGTGATCCTCGACGCCTGCCGCAACAACCCGTTCTCCGGCGTCGAATTGGTGGGCCCGGACGGCCGGCGCCTGAAGTTCCGCGGCGCCACCCCTTCTGGGTTGGCGCGGGTCGAGGCGCCACTGGGCACGATGGTGGCCTTCTCGACCGCGCCCGACGGCGTGGCGCTGGACAACCCGCAGGAGAAGAACAGCCTGTTCGCCAAGCACCTGCTCGCGCAGATGCAGGAGCCCGGCTTGCCGGTCGAGATCCTGTTCAAGCGCGTGCGGCTGGCGGTGGCCAACGAGACCAACCGCGTGCAGGTGCCGTGGGAGAGCTCGAGCCTGACTGGCGACTTCTGCTTCCGCACGATGGCCGGCGGTGCGTGCAGTTCGGGCCGCTGACCGCAGCCCGCAGCTAGCCAACGCCACTTCTGCCCGTTGCGTTTCCGCGCGCGGCCGCCGGCACCCCTCAATCGTGGCGTCGGGCTCTGCCAGCGCTCGACTTTATGCGCAGCGCCGGGCCGCGAAAGCGGCCAAGTCCTTGGCGAAGCGGTCTGCTTCCTGCCGGTGCGGCGAATGCGCGGCTTGCTTGTACAGGCGAACCGTGCCGTCGGGCAGCGTGTCGCGGTAATACTGTCCGAGCGGCAGGCCACCGTAGTGGTGGCTGGCACCCCCGAGCACCACCATCGTCGGCACCGTCACCTTGGCGATCACGTCGCGGAAATCGGCCTCGGCCAGGCTCTCGAGCATCGACAACACGCGTTCGGCGCCGCTGCCTCGCGCCAGCTTGGCCAATACCCAGCGTGCCAGCCGCCCGGCCACGGCGTCCTGTTTCAACGGCACCAGCTTGGCCAGGAAATCGGTGGCCACCGTCTCGACGAAGTCGGCCCGCAGTCGAGCCAGCACGTGCGGCAGCTGCTGACGCGT
>DASTZF010000092.1:0-60940 GCA_035764445.1 Burkholderiaceae bacterium | reverse complement strand
CACCGCAGCGACCTGCTCGCCATCTTGTACGACGCCTGCCTGGCCGCGGGGGTCGGGCTGCAGGCCAGCAAGGACGTCGTCGCCGTGACCGGCGACGGCGGCGCGGCCGCCGCCGAGTGCGCCGACGGCACCAGCTACCAGGCTGCGGCACTGATCGCCGCCGACGGCCTGCACTCCGGCATCCGCGCGCTGTTCTCCGCCGATCAGCCGGTCTGCTCGGGTTTCGCCGCCTACCGCGGCACGGCCAGCATCGACGAGGTGACCGCGCGGTCGGAGCTGGACGAGGTGGTCGCCTGGATCGGCCCGGAGCTGCACTTCGTGCAGTACCCGCTGCGCGCCGGGCAGATCTACAACCAGGTCGCCGTGTTCCGCAGCCGCCGGTACGCAGCCGACCCGGGGCTCGCCGACGGCGAGTGGGGCGGTCCCGGGGAACTAGACGAGGCGTTCGGGGCCTGCTGCGCCCAGGTCCGCGAGGCGACCGGTTTCCTGTGGCGGGACCGGTGGTGGCCGATGTACGACCGGGAGCCGCTGGCGGGCTGGACCCGCGGCCGGATCGCGCTGCTCGGCGACGCGGCGCACCCGATGCTGCAGTACCTCGCGCAGGGTGCCTGCATGGCGATCGAAGACGCGGTCACGCTCGGCGCAGCATTGCGCGAGCAGCCCGACGACATCGCCGGCGCCTTTCGCACCTACCAGAAGGCGCGCTACCTGCGCACCGGCCGCGTGCAGCTGACGGCGCGCTTCTACGGCGAGATCTACCACGCCGGCGGCGTGATGCGCGAGCTGCGCAACCGCATGTTCCAATCGGGCAGCGAGGTGGCCGGCTTCATCGGCACGCATTGGCTGTACCGGGGCATCGACCCGGAGCGGCCTTTCGGCTGAGTCGGCTGGCGGCCTCTCGCGCGGAGCCCCTCATGTCTGCACAACCCGAACTGCGCGCCAACGTCGCTGCCGAGCGCGAGCAGTACTACGCGACGATCCGCCCGCTGCACCTGAGCCCGTTGTGGGAGCAATTGCACGCGCTGGTGCCGCCGCAACCGAGCACGCCGTGCGTGGCCGCACACTGGCGCTACGACGCGCTGCGTCCGCACCTGATGCGATCGGGCTCGATCATCAGCGCCGCCGAAGCGGTGCGCCGCGTGCTGGTGCTCGAGAACCCGGCGCTGCCCGGGCTGGCGAGCGTGACGCAGTCGCTGTACGCGGGCCTGCAGCTGATCCTGCCCGGCGAGGTGGCGCCGGCGCACCGGCACACGCAATCGGCCCTGCGCTTCATCGTCGAGGGGCGCGGTGCCTACACCGCGGTCAACGGCGAGCGCACGACGATGGAGCCGGGCGACTTCATCATCACGCCGAGCTGGACCTGGCACGACCACGGCAACGAGGCCGCGGGCCCGGTGGTGTGGCTCGACTGCCTCGACATTCCGCTGGTGCGTTTTCTCGACGCCGGCTTTGCCGAGAACCTGGCGGACGACCAGCAATCGATCACGCGCACCGAAGGCGACAACCTCGCGCGCTACGGCGCCAACATGGCCCCGCTGCGCGAATCTTCGCCGCACGGCGCCACCTCGCCGATCTTCAGCTACCCGTATGGCCGCTCACGCGAGGCGCTCGCGCGGCTGCGGCGCGACGGGCCGATCGATGCGTGGGACGGTGTCAAGCTGCGCTACATCAATCCGGCCACCGGGGGTGCGCCGACGCCGACGATGGCCGCTTTCCTGCAGTGGTTGCCCGCCGGCTTCGAGGGCCGCCCGCACCGGCAGACCGACGGAACGGTGTTCAGCGTCGTCGAAGGTCGCGGCGCGGCGATCGTCGGCGATGGCGCCGCCGCGCAGCGCTTCGAGTTCGCAGCGCGCGATCATTTCGTCGTGCCATCGTGGCAGACGCTGCGCCTGAGCGCCAGCGACGAGTGCGTGCTGTTCAGCTTCTCCGACCGCCCGGTGCAGATGGCGACCGCGCTGTGGCGCGAGGAGCGGTTGCGCGGCTGACGACGCGTCTCACGCGTTGCCAGCCAGCAGCGCCGCGTTGCCGCCGGCTGCCGCGGTGTTGATCGTCAGGGTCTGCTCGGCGCAGAAGCGGTACAGGTAGTGCGGGCCGCCGGCCTTGGGGCCGGTGCCCGACAGGCCTTCGCCACCGAACGGCTGCACGCCGACAACCGCCCCGATCATGTTGCGGTTGACGTAGACGTTGCCGACCGCCGCCGCGCCGGCGATGCGCAGCGCGCGGCTGTCGATGCGCGTCTGGATGCCGAGCGTCAACCCATAGCCGAGGGCGTTGATGCGCGCCACCAGCGCGTCGACCTCACCGCTCCAGCGCACCACGTGCAGCACCGGGCCGAACACTTCCTCGCGCAGCGCCGCGACATCGTCGATCTCGAAAGCCACCGGTGCGATGTGCGTGTGCGCGAAGCGGTCGTCGATCGGCGCGCGCGCCAGCAAGCGCGCTTCGCGCTGCAGCCGCTGCACGTGGCGCGACAGGTTCGCGTGCGCATCGGCATCGATCACCGGGCCGACGTCGGTGGCCAGTGCTTCCGGCGCACCCACGCGCAATTCGGCCATCGCCCCGGCCAGCATCTCGATCAGGTGCGTCGCGATGCTGTCGTGCACGCACAGCAGACGCAGCGCCGAGCAGCGCTGGCCGGCGGAGCGGAACGCGCTCTGCACCACGGCGTCGACCACTTGCTCGGGCAGCGCGGTCGAGTCGACCACCATCGCGTTCAGCCCGCCGGTCTCGGCGATCAGCGGCACGATCGGGCCGTCCGAGGCGGCCAACGCCCTCTGGATCGCCTTGGCCACTTGCGTCGAGCCGGTGAAGCAGACGCCGGCGTTCAACGGGTGCGCGACCAGCGCGGCGCCGATCGTCTCGCCGGGCCCGTGCAGCAGCGCCAGCGCATCGCCCGGCACACCGACCTCGTGCAACAACCCGACGAACGCGGCCGCGACCGCCGGTGTCTGCTCGGCAGGCTTGGCCGCCACCGCGTTGCCCGCCACCAGTGCGGCCACCACCTGGCCGGCGAAGATCGCGAGCGGAAAGTTCCACGGCGAGATGCAGACGAACACGCCACGCCCGTGCAGGCGCAGCTCGTTGCTCTCGCCGGTGGGGCCGGGTAGCGCGATCGGTGCCAGCCGCGTGCGCGCCTGCAGCGCGTAGTAGCGGCAGAAGTCGATCGCTTCGCGCACCTCGGAGACGCAGTCACCCCAGGTCTTCTTGCCTTCGCGGACCAGCAGCGCGGCGTAGGGGTTCATGCGCGCCTCGAGACGATCGGCCGCACGCTCGAGCAGCGCCGCGCGCTCGGCCACCGGCACCGCGTTCCACGCCGGCCAGCCGCGGTGCAGGCGCTGCATCGTTGCGTCGATCTGCGTCGGATCGGCCTGCTGCACCGTGGGCACGGTGGCCTGAGACCACGCGGCCAGCAGCGGCTCGCGCTGCGGCTCGCACGTGAGGTCCACACCGTGCGGATTGCGGCGCGCCGGGCCATAGAGGTCGCGCGGCAGCGGTTGGCCGACGCCCGGCACCGCGTGCAGCGGCGAGCGCAGCAGCTCGGCGATCGGCACCGCGGCGTCGGCCAGCTGGTGCACGAACGACGAATTGGCGCCGTTCTCGAGCAGACGCCGCACCAGGTAGGCCAGCAGGTCGCGGTGCTCACCCACCGGCGCGTAGACGCGCAGCGCGAGCTCGGGCAACGAATCGAGCACCTCGCGGTAGACGCCCTCGCCCATGCCGTGCAGGCGCTGCATCTCGAAGCGCGCGCCACGCGCACGCGCCATCTGCGCGATGGCAGCGATGGTGCCGGCGTTGTGTGTCGCGAACTGCGGCACGATGACCGCATCGTGCTCGATCAGCGCGCGCGCGGCCGCCAGGTACGCGATGTCGGTGTGCTGCTTGTGCGTGAACACCGGGTAGCCGTCGAGGCCACCTTCCTGTGCCCGCTTGATCTCGCCGTCCCAGTACGCGCCCTTGACCAGCCGCACCATGAACCTCAGCAGGCGCGTGCGCGCGATGCGCGCCACCTCGTCGATCACCGCCAGCACGCGTGTCTGGTAAGCCTGCACCGCGAGGCCGAAGCCGCGCCACTGCGGATTGCGCCGCTGCACGTGCGAGGCCAAAGCATCGAAGACCTGCAGCGACAGCTCCAGGCGGTCACTCTCTTCGGCATCGATCGTCAGGTTGATGTCGGCCGACGCGGCCAGGTCGAGCAGCGGGGTCACGCGCGGCAGCAACTCGGTCATCACGCGCTCGACCTGGGCATCCTCGTAGCGCGCGTGCAGCGCCGACAGCTTGATCGAGATCCCATCGCGCGTGAAAGCGCCGCTGTCCACGTCTCGTTCGGCCACCCCCTGGTGCGCGACGATCGCGCGGATCGCGCCGTCGTAGGAGGCCAGGTAGCGCAGCGCATCGCGCTCTGTGCGCGCGCCTTCGCCGAGCATGTCGAACGAGAAGCGCAGGCGCGGTTGCTCGCGCCGCTGCGCCGAGGCTTCGTCGAGCGCTTCACCGATGTGGCGGCCGAGCACGAACTGCCGCCCGAGCAGCTGGATCGCGCGCACCGTGGCGGCGACCACCGTCTTGGCGCCCAGCCGCTCGAGCAGCCCTGGTGGCTCGCCGACCTCGGGCAGCCAGCGCTTGGCCAGCACGATCGCACTCGACGACAACGTGGCCAGCAACCGGTGTGGCGAATCGTCATTGCCGTCGCTGGCGAAGTCGGCGCGTCCGAGTTGGTCGGCCGTCAGCGCGATCGCGGTCTCGGCGTCGGGCACGCGCAGCAGCGCCTCGGCCAGCCGCATCAGCGCAAGCCCTTCGGCGCTGCTGATCGGGTATTCACGCAGCAGCGACTCCAGGGCCCAGAACGGCGCCGGCTTGTCGCGCACCGCCTGCACCCACGGCGCGGCCTGCGCGACAACCGCCTGCCAGTCGAGTCGGCCGGACCACGATTGCAACAACTCGCCGACGATCGGCGCTTCCTCTCGATAGGGGAACGGTAAGCGGGCACTCATCGACATGCCAGGGGAGCCGGAGATTGTCGATTGTGCGGCCGCGCGGCTTTGCGCCTGCGATCAGCCTTGGTTCAGGAACATGAATTGCCGGGAGACGCGTCGACCCGTCTGTGGCGGGCGCCGGGTCCGCGGGCGCGGTCGACCCTCAGGAGCGACTCATGAACAAGACTGTTTGCATGGCCACGTCAAAGTGGCATTGGCTGGCTGCGCTTTTCTTGCTGGCCGCCAGCGGTTGTGGAGGCGGCGGCAACGACACGCCGGCCGCAGGCCCTGCGCCAGCGCCGGCGCCCAACCCCGCACCGCCGGCGTTGCCGACGATCGCGCCGGCGGTCAACCTCGACGATAACCACCAGGTGGGCAATCTGTTCTGGCCCGATGGGGACACCGCCACCGGCGGTCATGGCTCTCCTGTCGACGGCATTCCGTGCGGTGCGCCGGTCGAGACTTTCCACATCCACACGCACCTGTCGATCTTCGTCAACGGTGACGCCAAGGCGTTACCGGCGCAAGTCGGAATCCCGCAGTTAACGCCCACCACCGACTGCCACTACTACGTGCATACGCACGACCACTCCGGCAAGATCCACATGGAGGCGCCGGCGGCGCAGGCCTTCACGCTCGGCAACCTGTTCGACATCTGGGGCCAGCCGCTGACGGCGACCAACGTCGCCGGCGTGACCAACCTGCCGATGTACGTCTACATCTACGACGCGACGACGATCACGCAGTTCACCGGCGACCCGACGACGATCCCGATGCTGTCGCACCGCCACATCGCGATCGTGCTCGGCACGCCGATCACGCAGGTGCCGTACTTCACCTGGACCGCGAACTAGGCGCGCACGACGCCTGAAGCGCGGTTCAAGTGGCACCGCGCGGCTCGGGCGGGCGCCGTTGCAGCAGCGCGCCGACCCGCGCTTCGTAGCCGGCCGCGATCGCCAGCAGGGCCGCGTCGCCCTGCGGGCGCCCGATCAATTGCAGGCCCGTCGGCACGCGGCCCGAGGCGTCGAAGCCGGCGGGCACGCTGATGGCCGGCAGGCCGGCGAAGGTGGCGTACAGCGTGCACTCCATCCAGCGGTGATAGGTGTCCATCGCGCGGCCCGCGATCGTTCGCGGCCAATGCTGGTTCACGTCGAACGGCCACACCTGCGTCACCGGCAGCGCGAGCGCGTCGAAGCGATCGAACAGGCCGAGCAGCTGCGCGTGGAAGCGAGTCCGCATCTCGCTGGCGCGTGCGAAGTCGACTGCCTTCAGCGACTGCGCCTGGTCGTACTCCCACAGCGCTTCGGGCTTGATCTGATCTCGCGTGGCACCGGGCATCGCGAGCGCCGCGCCGACGCGCGGTGCCACCAGCATGCGCCGCCACACCAGCCAGGCCTGCCACACGCGCTCGAGGTCGACGCCGATCGCGTCGAGCGGCTCGACGATCGCGCCGCCGTCGGCCATTGCATGCAGTGCCTGCTCACACACCGGCGCGATGCCGGCCTCGAGCGGCAGGTGCCCGCCGAGGTCTCCGAGCCACGCGATGCGCACGCCGCGCAGTGCGGCAGCGGCCGGCGGTGCGAAGTCCTGCGGTCCCTGCGCCATCGACAGCGGCGCGCGCGCGTCGTGGCCGGCCTGGATCGACAGCAGCGACGCGAGGTCGCGCACGTTGCGCGCCATCGGCCCTTCGGTGCCGAGCTGCGCGATCCACGCGTCGGTGACGGGCCACAGCGGCACCCGGCCCTGGCTCGGTCGCAGCCCGAACACGTGGTTCCACGCCGCCGGGTTGCGCAGGCTGCCCATGAAGTCGGACCCGTCGGCCACCGGCAGCAGCCGCTGTGCCAGGCACACCGCCGCGCCACCGCTCGACCCACCGGCGCTGACCGCGGGATCCCAGGCGTTGCCGGTGACACCGAACAGGGTGTTATAGGTGTGCGACCCGAGCCCGAACTCGGGCAGGTTGGTCTTGCCGATCACGATGCAGCCGACCGCCTTCATGCGCTGCACCATCACGCTGTCGATGCGCGCGACGTTGTGCCTCATCACCACGCTGCCGTAGGTGGTGGGGAAACCGACCGCGCTGGCAGCGTCCTTGATCGCCTGCGGCATGCCGTGCATCCAGCCGCGGCTGGTGCCGCGGGCGAGCTCGGCGTCGCGCTCGGCGGCCTGGGCGAGCAGCGCGTCGTCGTCGGCCAGATTGACAATCGCGTTGAAGCGCGGATTCAGCCGGTGAATGCGCGCCAGGTACGCGCGCATCACCTCGACGCAGGACACCTCGCGCACATGGATGGCGTGCGACAGCGCGTGCGCATCGAGGTCGGTGATCGGGTCGAGGCTCATCGTGGCGGCGGCGCGATGCGCGGCGGCGGCGTCACCGCCGCTTCCCACTGCGCGGCCAACTGCAGCAGCAGCGCGTCGGCGCCGAACGGCGCCGTCACCAGCGCGCCGATCGGCAGCCCGGCCGACGACAGCGCCACCGGCAGCGAGATCGACGGCGCGCCGGTCGCGTTGGCCAGCGGCGTGAACGGCGTATAGCGCCACAGGCCTTCGGGCCCGAGCCGGTAGTCGATGAAATCGGGGTTGCGCATCGCGAAGCGGCCGAGCAGCGCCGGCGGCTCGGCCAGCGTCGGCGTCAGCAGCACGTCGTAGCGTTCGTGGAACGCCGCCATGCGCCGACCCAGCCGGTGCAGTGCATCGAGCGCGCGCAGGTACTCGGGCCCGGAGACCTCGCGGCCGACCCGCCATGCGCCGCGCACCACCGGTTCGAGATCGGCCTCTTCGATCGCGCGGCCGGGCTGCACCTTCAGGCTGTCGAGCAGTGCCGCAGTGCCGGTGGCGATCACTCGCATCACCGGCCGCACCACGTCGAGCGTGGTGAAGTCGGGCCGCGCTGTCTCGACTTCGTGGCCGAGGCGCTGCAGCACGTGGGCGAAGGCATCGACCGCGACTGCCACCTCGGGATGCACGGCGTCGCCCTCGAAGAAGCTGTTGCACAGCGCGATGCGCAGCGACTTCGGCGGTGCCGACAGCGCATCGGCGAAGCTCGCTGGCCGCGCCGGCGCGGCATAGGGCGCGCCGGCGTCGGCACCTGCCGTGGCGTCGAGCGCGAGCGCGCAGTCGCGCACGCTGCGCGTGACCATGTGATCGGTCGCCAGCCCGCCCCAACCCTCGCCGACCAGCGGCCCGGACGGCATCAGGCCGCGCGATGGCTTGAGCCCGATCAGGCCGCACGCCGACGCCGGAATGCGGATCGAGCCGGCGCCATCGCTGGCGTGCGCGATCGTGACCATGCCCGACGCAGTGGCCGCCGCCGCGCCGCCGCTCGAGCCACCAGGCGAATGCTCCAGTTTCCACGGATTGCGGGTCGGCCCGCCGTAGGCCAGCGCTTCGGTGCTTGCGCTGATGCCCATCTCGGGCGACGTGCTGCGGCCGAACACGACGAACCCCGCGGCCGCGTAGCGCTCGCTCAGCGCACCGTCGACCGTCCACTCGAGCCCGAGCGGCCCGAGAGCGCGCGAACCCAGTCGCGATGGGAGCCCGCGCAGCGCGGTGGCCGGGCCGAGGTCCTTCAGCAGCAGCGGCACCCCGAAGAACGGCCGCGCGCGCAGCAGCGCATCGCGTGCGGACTCATCGTGACAGCGTGCGAGTTCGGCATCGAGTGCCGCCGCCCGCATCCGCGCAGGGTCGGGGCGCAGCAGGCACACCGCGTTGAGCCGCGCGTTCATCGCATCGACATCGACGAGCGTGCGTTCCAGTGCCTGCGCGGCGCTGCAGTGGCCGCGCACGATCGCGGTCGCGAGCGCGTGTGCGTCGTCGTCGAACCAGGGGCGACTCACAGCAAGCCCTTCAGCGATGGCCGCGGGATCGGCCGCGCCGACTCGTACGCGCGCGCGGCACGCAGCACCTGCGCATCGCCGAACATCGGGCCGACCATCTGCAGTCCCATCGGCAGGCCATCGGCCGTCAGCCCGCACGGGATCGTGCACGCCGGCTGCTGCGTCAGGTTGAACGGATACGAGAACGGCGTCCAGCCGAGCATCGCGGTGGTGCTGAACGGCGTGTGCCCCGCGGGGCGCGCGTCGAACGCCGGCACCGCGACCGCCGGCGTCACCAGCAGGTCGAAGCGCTGCATGAACTGGCGCATCTGCGCGCCCAGCGCGCCGCGGCGCAGGTGCAGCCGCTGCACCTCGAGCGCGCTCAAGCGGGCGCCGAGTTCGGCCTCGGCCCTGAAGTCGGGATCGGTGACCTTCTGTTGTTCGGGAGTCAACGTGTTCCACAGCGTCCACGCGCCGACGAACCACAGCCCGCAGGTGATCTCCAGCGGATTCTCGAAACCCGGGTCGACCGCTTCGACGTGCGCGCCGAGCGCGCGCAATTCGTCGACCGCGCGGGCGCACGCGGCGGCGATCTCCGGGTGCACGTTCTGCACGTAGCCGAGTGCCGGCGACCACGCGACGCGCAAGCCGCGGATCCCGTCGTCCAGCCCCACCGTGTAGTCGCGTGCGTCGTACGGCAGTGACGTCCAGTCGCGCGCATCGGGCTGCGCGAGCACGGTCAGCATCAGCGCGGCATCGCGCACGCTCATCGCGTGCGGCCCCAGGTGCGCGACGGTGCCGAACGGCGACAGCGGATGCGCCGGCACGCGGCCGAAGCTGGGCTTGAGGCCGAAGTTGCCGCAGAACGCGGCCGGGATGCGCACGCTGCCGGCGCCGTCGGTGCCCACCGACAGCGGCCCTAGGCCGGCGGCCACTGCGGCGGCGGTGCCACCCGACGAGCCGCCGGGCGTCTTGGTGAGATCCCATGGGTTGCGCGTGATGCCGGTGCGCGGCGAGTTGGTCTCGCCCTTGCAGCCGAACTCCGGTGTGCTGGTCTTGCCCAACAGCACCGCGCCGGCCTCGCGCAGGCGCGCCGTCACCGGGGCGTCGGTGTCCCACGGCTGGTTGGCATCGACCGTGTGGCTGCCGCGCAGCGTCGGCCAGCCCTTGGTGAGGATCAGATCCTTGATCGACGTCGGCACGCCGTCGAGCGCGCCGCACGGAGCCGCACGTTGCCAGCGGGCCTCGCTGGCGCGTGCGCTGGCCAGCGCCTCGTCGGGTGCGAGGTGGCAATACGCCAGCAGCCTGGGATTCAGGCGGTCGATGCGCGCCAGCACGGACTGAGCCGCCTCCACCGGGGACGCCTGGCCCGAGCGATACAGCGCCAGCAGGTCGGTAGCCGTGCAGTCGGCGAGGTGGGTGGGTGTCACGGGCTTCTCCGGTGAAACGATGCGATCGCATCTTCGCCCAAGCCGGCGGGTACACGCCCGGGGGTTGCCCGGATGCAATCACGGCATGATGGTGTCGGCAACGCGGAGGCCGTCGATGAAGTTGGTGATCGCGCAGATGAAGCATGAGACGAATACGTTCTCGCCGGTACCCACGCCGCTGGCGCGCTTCGCACGCGGCGGCGGCATGCCGCCCGAGGGCGAGGCCGCAATCGTGGCCTACCGCGGCACCGGTGCGGCGATCGCCGCGTTCATCGAGCTGGCCGAGCGCGCCGGTGCGACCTTCACGGTGCCGATCGCCGCGTCGGCGGCGCCGAGTGGGCCGGTCGACGACGCTGCCTACGAGCACATCGCTGGCCGCATCGTCGAGGCGGTGGCCGCCGGCTGCGATGCCGTGCTGCTCGACCTGCACGGTGCGATGGTGACGCGCCGCTTCGACGACGGCGAGGGCGAGCTGCTGCGACGCATCCGCGCAGTAGCGCCGAGCGTGCCGATCGGTGTCGCGCTCGACATGCACACCAACCTCTACGACGCGATGGGCGAGCACGCCAGCGTGATCGCCGGCTATCAGACCTACCCGCACGTCGACATGCACGAGACCGGCCTGCGCGCCGGTCGCGCGACGTTGGCGCAGCTCGGCGGCCGCGCCAAGCCGACGATGGCATGGGGCCGCCAGCCGATGCTGCCGCACGTGATGCGCCAGGGCACCGACGATTCACCGAACCGCGAGCTGCAGGCGCGCTGCCGCGAGGTGGAGGCGCAGGGCGCGCTGGCCGCCAGCGTGTTCGTCGGCTTTCCGAACGCCGACATCGAGTTCGCCGGCTTGTCGGCGGTGGTCGTCACCGACAACGAACCGGCACTGGCGCGGCGCTGGTGCGACGAGCTGCTCGAGCGCGCCTGGTCGGCGCGCGCGCAGTTCGTCTACACCCCCGAGCCGCTGGCGCAGTCGATGGCTCGTGCGCAGGCGCTGGCCGCTGCCAAGCCGGCCGGCAGCGGGCCGATCGTGCTGCTCGACCACAGCGACAACTGCGCCTCGGGCGGCACGATGGACACGATGACGGTGCTCGGCTCGATGCTCGACGCCGGTCTGCGCGACGCGGTGGCGTTCGCGATTTTCGACCCCGATGCCGTGCAACGCCTGATCGCCGCCGGTGCCGGCGCGGAAGTCAGCCTGCCGCTGGGCGGCAAGCTCGACATGCCGTCGCTGCATCTCCAAGGCGTGCCGCGCAACGTGAGCGGCCGCGTCAAGCTGATCGCCGATGGGCGCTATCGCAACATCGGACCGATGGCGCGCGGCGAGCTGCAGACGATGGGCCCGACCGTCGTGCTCGACAGTGGCGGTATCGACATCGTCGTCATCTCCAATCACGTGGAGCCGCACGACCTGGCGGCATTCACCGCGGTCGGCATCACGCCGCAGGACAAGACGTTCGTGATGCTGAAGAGCCGCGTCCACTGGCGCGCCGGCCTGAAGTCGCTCGCCCACGCGGTGGTCGAATGCAATGGCACCGGCGTCTGCACGTCGGACTATGCGGCGCTGAGCCACCGCCGCGTGCGGCGGCCGATCTATCCGCTCGATCCGCTCTGACTCCCGTCAGGGCCGCCTGCGGGTCGACGGTGGCAGGTGCCGCCACGGCAGGTCGCCCGGGTCGGCAGCCATCGGGCCGGCCGCCTTGGCCACCAACACGTGGCTGGCGTGCGGCTGGAAGTCGGCGCGGAAGTGGTTCGAGCTCTTGACGACGATGATGCGCATCTGCTCGGCGTGGATGCCGACCATGCGCAGCAGCTGGCGGTCGAGCAGCTGCTTCTTGCCGCTGGTCACCGCGATGCGGACGCCGTCGAGCTCGAGGCACGCGCTCGGGCCGAGCTGCACCGTGAGGCCGGTCATCATCGGCCCGGTCAGCGTGCAGCGGCCGTCGCTGAGCTGAACGACCCTGAAGCGGCCGCTGATCGGCGGATCGCTCGCCTCGCCGCTGAAGGTCGGCACCGCCGTGCCGAGCGAGAGGTCGAGCTCGGCGCCGATGCCAGCATCGCAGGCGGCGCGCGCCGCACGCGGGTCGAACAACAGGCCGAGCGCCACCCGGCCGGGGTAGCGGCGCCCAGCGTCCTGCGCGCGCAGCGCATGCAGCAGGCCGGTGGTGTTGCTGTCGCCGCCGGCGCCTGGGTTGTCCTGCGTGTCGGCGATCACCACCGGCTTGTCGGCGCGCTCGGCCAGCGCGATCGCCTGCGCGACCGCGTCGCGCGCGCTCAGCACGTGCTGCTGCCACTGAGTCGGCTCGGCGGCCGCGGCGAAGAGGCGCTCGACCGCGATCTGCGCCCGCTCGCCATAACCCCACACCATCGGTGCGCACTCGTCGAAGTCCGAGGCCGGAAAGCCCATGCAGAAGCTGAGCGTCGTGCCGTGCGCGCGATCGAGTGCGGCCAGCTCGTCGTACAACCCCTGCGCCGGCTGCTGCCAGGTGCTCTGCGCGTTCAACGGGATCAGGAACGGCAGCCGGTGGGCGTGCATCGCCTCCTTGCGCCCGGCGTTCAGGCGGCGCGCGAGCAGGTCGGCGGCGCGCTCGCCGGTGAGCGCCATGTCGACGTGCGGATAGGTGCGGTACGCCACCAACGCATCGGCCTCGCGCAGCATGCGCTGCGTCACGTTGGCGTGCAGGTCGAGGCTGGCGACGATCGGCAGCTCGGGCCCGACGATCGCGCGCAGCCGCGTCAGCAGCTCGCCTTCGCTGTCGCTCGCGTGTTCGGCCACCGCGGCGCCGTGCAGGTCGAGATAGATCGCATCGAGCCCGTGCGTGCGCGCCTGCTCGACGTCGTCGCAGATCGCGCCGGCGATCCGCTCGAAGGCGTCGCGCGTCACGTACGACGACGGGATCGCACCGGCCCACGCCGAGGGCACCAGCGTCCAGCCGCGCGTGCGCGCGGCCGCGATGAAGCCGCCGATCGGGATGTTGACGCCAGTGTGACGCTGCTGCATCGCCGGCCCGCGCTCGAATGCAGGGAACGAGTCGCCGCGCGTGAACGCGGCCCAATCGCCCAGGCTCGGGGCGAAGGTGTTGGTCTCGTGCTGGTAGCCGGCGATCAGGACGCGGGTCATGGTGCGGTGCGGGGAAAGCTCCGCACTATAGGGGCGTCTCGGTCGCGGCCCGCACACCGAATGCGAAGCCGCGGCCGGGTGCGGCGGCGAACAGCGCCCGCGTGTAGGCATGTTGCGGCGCGCTGAACACGCGGTGCGCGGGGCCGAACTCGACCACCTGGCCGTGGCTCATCACGGCCAGCGTGTCGCACACCTGTGACGCGACACGCAGGTCGTGCGTGATGAACAACATCGCCAGTTCGAGCCGCGCGCGGATCTCGTCGAACAACCTGAGCACCTGCGCCTGCACCGAAACATCCAGCGCGCTGACCGCCTCGTCGGCCACCAGCAGCTCGGGCTCCATCATCAGCGCGCGGGCGATGCAGATGCGTTGCCGTTGGCCCCCCGAAAACTGGTGCGGGTAGCGCTCGAGCGCGGACGCATCCATGCGCACCATCTCGAGCAGCGCCTGAGCGCGCTGCAGGGCCGACGCACGCGACAAGCCGTAGTTGACGGGGCCTTCGACCAACGCGTCGGCCACCGTGCGGCGCGGATTCAGCGAGCGGTACGGGTCCTGGAACACGATTTGCACGCGGCGGCGCAACGGGCGCAGCGCTGCCGGCCGCATCATCGCGATGTCGTCGCCGTCGAGCAGCACCGTGCCGCCGCTGGGATCGATCAGCCGCACGATGCAGCGCGCGACCGTGCTCTTGCCGGAGCCCGATTCGCCGACGATGCCCAGGGTCTGGCCCCGCCGGATGTCGAGGTCGACGTTCTTCGCCGCGTGCACGTGCCGCTTGCGGCCGAACCAGCGATGGTCGTGATAGACCTTGTTCAGGCCGCGTACGCGCAGCACCGGCGGGGCCTGCGGGTCGGCGGGCCGCTCGTCGACGCGCAGCGACGGCACGCTGGCCATCAGCATCTTCGTGTAGGCATGCTGCGGCCGCTGCAGCAGATCGGACTTCGACGCCAGCTCGACCAGGTCGCCGAGCCGCAGTACCGCCACGCGGTGCGCGATCTCGGCGACGACGCCGAAGTCGTGGGTGATGAACAGCACGCCGGTACCGTGGCGCTGCTGCAGCTGCAGCACCAGCTTCAGGATCTGGGCCTGCGTGGTGACGTCGAGCGCCGTCGTCGGTTCGTCGGCGATCAGCAGCACCGGGTCCAGCACCAGCGCCATCGCGATCATGATGCGCTGGCGCTGGCCACCGGACAGCTGATGCGGATAGCTGGCGATCATCCGCTCGGGCTCGGGAAGCAGCACCTCGCGCACGATCTCGAGCACCTTGCGCTGCCGCTCGACAGCCGACAGCGACGTGTGCTGGCGCAGCACCTCGTCGATCTGGCCGCCGCAGGTCATCACCGGGTTCAGCGCCGTCATCGGCTCCTGGAAGATCATCGACATGCGCGTGGCGCGCAGCTCGCGCAGCCGTGCGGCAGCGGCGTGCGTGATGTCCTCGCCCTGCAGCACGATGCGCCCACCGGTGATCGGCAGCCCGCTGGGCAGCAGCCCCATCACGCCGTGCGCGATGACCGATTTGCCCGAGCCCGACTCGCCGACCAGGCAGACGATCTCGCCGCGGCCGACCTCGAAGCTGACGTGGCGCACCGCGCTGTGTCGGTCGGCGCCCGCGGGCAGCGCGATCGTCAGGTCGTGCACCTGCAAGATCGGCGCGTCGGCAGTCGTCACAGCCGGCGCGCCATCTTGGGGTCGAGCGTGTCGCGCAACCCGTCACCGAGGATGTTGACGGCGAGCACCGTCAGCGCGAGAAAGACGCCGGGGAAGAAGATGTTGTGCGGGTACTGCGTGAACTGCGCGCGCCCCTCGGCCATCACGTTGCCCCAGGTCGGAATGTCGGGCGGCAGCCCGACGCCGAGGAAGCTGAGGATCGCCTCGGTCAGGATGCCCGAAGCGCAGATGAACGTGCCCTGCACGACCAGCGGCGCGATGCAGTTGGGCAGGATGTGGCGCCACATGATCAGCGCGGTGGGCGTGCCCAGCGCGATCGCGGCCTCGACGTACGGCTCTTCACGGATGCTCAGCACCAGCGAGCGCACCAGCCGCGTCACGCGCGGGATCTCGGGGATCGCGATCGCCACCACCACGGTCACGAGGCTGCCCTTCCACATGGCCACCAGCGCGATCGCGACCAGGATCGCGGGGATCGCCATCACGCCGTCCATCGCGCGCATCAACGGGCCGTCGAGTCGCCGCAGCGTCCCGGCCGTGAGGCCGAGCACGATGCCGAATGCGAGCGCGACCAGCGCGGTGGCGACGCCGACCACCAGTGACACCTGGGTGCCGTAGATCACGCGGCTGTGGATGTCGCGGCCGAAGCTGTCGGAGCCCATCAGAAAGCGGTGCTCGATGGTCTGCCCTTCGAGCGTCGTGATCTCGCCGCGCTGCCCTGGCAGCAGGTCGCGGCTGGCGGGGTCGAACAGCGACGGGTCGACGGTGCCGAGCCATGGCGCCAGCAGTGCCACCAGCACCAACGCGATCAGCGCGCTGCCGCCGATGCGCACCGACACGCTGTTGCGCACGCGCTGCCACGCACTCGGCTGCTGGACGACGGTGGCCGACTCGACCGACAGCGTCTCGAAGGTGGACGGCGTCGCGCTCAATAGCGGATCCTCGGGTCGAAGAAGACGTAGCTCAGATCGACCAGCAGGTTGATCAGCACGTAGACGAACGAGAACAGCAGGATCACGCCCTGGATCGTCGGGAAGTCGCGCGCCAGCACGGCGTCGACGGTCAGCCGTCCAAGGCCCGGGATCGCGTACACCGACTCGGTGACCACCACGCCGCCGATCAGCAGTGCGATGCCGATGCCCACCACGGTGGCGATCGGCACCGCGGCATTGGCCAGCGCATGGCGCACCAGCACGGCGCTCTCGGGCAGCCCCTTGGCGCGCGCGGTGCGGATGTAGTCCTCGCCCAGCGTCTCCAGCACCGAGGCCCGCGTGACGCGCGCGATCAGCGCGATGTAGATCACGCTCAGCGTGATGGCCGGCAGCACCAGGTGGATCAGCCACGGTCCGACGCCGCCGGCCAGGCGCTGGTAGCCCTGCACCGGCAGCCATCCGAGCTTCAGCGACACCAGCCAGATCAGCACGTAGGCCAGCACGAACACCGGCACCGAGAACCCCAGCACCGAAAAGCCCATCAGCGCGCGGTCGAACCAGCTGCCGAAGCGCCAGGCCGCCAGCACGCCCAGCGGCACCGCAACCAGCACCGCCAGCGTGATCGTCAGCAGCGCCAGCGACACGGTGGGTTCCACTCGCTGACCGATCAGCGTGGTGACCGCTGTCTTGTAGTAGTAGCTCTGGCCGAGGTTGCCGGTCAGCAGCTGGCCGAACCAGATGACGAACTGCTCGGGGATCGAACGGTCGAGCCCGAGGCCAGTGCGGATCTGCGCAATCTGCTCGCTGCTGGCGGCATCGCCGGCGAGCACCGCGGCCGGGTCACCCGGCGTCAGGCGCAGCATCAAGAAGACGAGCACCGAGACGATCAGCAGCACCGGCAGCGTGGCCAGCAGCCGACGCGCCAGGAAGCTCAACATGGCCGAACGTCCGCAGTGCGGTCAGCGGCTCAAAGCCCGTTCTTCTTGAGGTTCCAGTAGATATTGCCGTTGGTGACGAAGAAGCCGCCGATGTCCTTGCGCGCGGCCATCGGCTGGTCGTATTCACCCAGCGGCGCGTGCGTGGCGATCTCGAACGCACGCGCATGGATCTGGTCGGCCAGCTTCTTCTTCGTCGGTTCGTCGGTGGCGCGCATGAACTGGTTGCGCAGCTCGATCAGCTTGTCGTCGCTGGCCCAGCCGAACCAGCCGCTCTTCTCGCCGCGGGTGTCCATCGTCGGGTTGGCGATCGGGCTCCAGACGTCGAACACGTTCCACGCCGTCAGGAACATGTGCCAGCCACCCTTGTCGGGCGGGTCTTTCTTCGCGCGGTGGCCGACCAGCGTCTGCCAGTCCATCGCCTGCAGATCGACCTTGAACCCGGCCTGGCGCAGCAGCTGGGCCGCCACGTCGGGCAGCTTCTGGATGCTGGCCAGGTCGGTCGGCTTCATGACCACGATCGGCGTGCCGTCGTAGCCCGAGGCCTTCAGCAGATCCTGCGCTTTCTTCATGTTGCTCTTGGCCTGGATGTCGCTGCCGGCGAGCGAGCCGTACGGCGTGTTGCAGACGAACATGCTCGGGCACGTGCGGTAAAGCTCCTTGACGCCGACCTGCGCGCGCAGGAACGGCTCCTGCGCGAACGCGGCCAGCGCTGCCTGCCGCACCTTGACGTTGTCGAACGGCTTGTGCAGGTGGTTGAAGCGAGCCATGTACTGCAGGCCAAGGTTGGCGTACTTCGGCATCTGCAGCGTCGGGTCGTTCTTGACCGTCTCGTAGAAGTCGAAGCCGAGCGCTTCGATGATGTCGACCTCGCCTTTCTGCAGCGCGCTGAACTGCGCCTGCGCGTCGCGCAGCGCCAGGTTCCACTCCACGCGATCGACGTAGACGAACTTGCCCCCGGTGGTGCCCGACGGTGGCTCGTTGCGCGGCACGTACTTGGGGTTCTTCACGTAGACCGCCTTGTCGCCGGGCTTGAACTCGTCCTTCTTGAAGATGTACGGCCCCGAGCCGATGTGCTCCTCGATCTGCTTGAACGCATCGGTCTCCGCGATGCGCTTGGGCATGATGAACGGCACGTTGGAGCTCGGCTTGCCCAATGCTTCGAGCACGAAGCCGCACGCCTCGCCGAGGAAGATGCGGAAGGTGTCGGGCGTCGGCGAATCCATGCGCTGCACGAACTGCATCAGCGCCGAGCCCATCGCGTCGCGCTTGCCCCAGCGCTGCAGCGACGCGATCACGTCATCGCCGGTGACCGGCTTGCCGTCGTGGAACTCCAGCCCCTTGCGCAGCTTGAAGGTCCACAGCCGGTGGTCGCCGCTCTCGGTCCAGGTCTCGACCATCTGCGGCTTGATCTTCGCGTTCTCGTCGGTGCCGAACAGCGTGTCGTAGATCATGTAGCCGTGGTTGCGGCTCATGTAGGCGGTGGTCCAGATCGGGTCCAGGATCGCGAGGTTGCTGTGCGGCACGATGCGCAGCACGTTGGCTTGCGCCCAAGTGGACGACCAGGCGAGCAAGCCACCGGCGGCCACCAGCGCGGTGACGAAAGTCTTGCGCAACAGGTTCATGAGGGCACCTCTTCAGCTTTAGCTGCGGGCCCGATGCACGACGTGTGCCGGCCGCCAACTGATTGTGTGATCGCGCACGCGCCCGGCCGATACGGGACAAACACCGGGGCTGGCCGGTCCGACACCCCGAGAGCCGGTGCAAGCTTGCGCCCTCTTCGGATCACCAGTTGGTGCCAGCGTCGCCGCAACGGTGCCGACGCGCACTCGTTCGGGTCGGGGCCTTTAGTGTCGACGCGGCAGCGTTGCTGCCTGCTCGCCGAGATCCCAGAACAACCCGGTCATCATCAGCAAGCCTTCACGCATCAGCTGCGGCAGCACGTGCTCGTTGGGCGCGTGCTGCGAGCACGCCGGGTACGAATGCGGCACCCACACCGTCGGCAGGCCGAGGATGTCGGCGAACACATCGTTGGGCAGCGAACCGCCGAGGTTCGGCAGCAACGCCGCGCGCTGCTCGGTCGTCTGCTCGATCGAGCGCAACGCCAAGCGCACCCAGTCGTTGTCGGGGTCCAGCCGCGTCGCCGGCATCACGACCGGCTCGCTGACCTCGATGCCGGCAAAGCCGCGCTGCTGCAGGTGCGCGAGCACGTGGCGGCGCAGGTTCGCCGCGTCGGTGCCGACAACGAAGCGCAGCTGCAGCGTCGCCCGCGCCTCGTGCGGAATCGCATTGACCGGCTGCGCGGCATTGCCGACGCCAACGGCCAACACCTCGAGCGTGTTCCAGCCGAACACGCGCTCGGCCGGCGTCAGGCCCGGCTCGCCCCAGTCGGCATCGATCGTCGGATCGCCGGGGCCGCCGCCGACTTCGATGTCGGCCAGCGCGCGCTTCACCGCCGCCGGAATCGGAGGCGGCCGCAGCGCATCGATGGTGATGCGGCCACGCGCATCGACCAGGCTGGCGATCGCACTCGCCAGCACGGTGCCGGGGTTGCGCAGCAGACCGCCCCAGTTGCCCGAGTGGTGACCGCCCTCGCGCAGCCTCAGCGTCAGGTCGAAGTTGGCGACCCCGCGCGTGCCCAGGTACACGGTCGGCCGGTCGGCGTGCAACCGCGGGCCGTCGCTGGCGATCAGCACATCGGCGGCGAGCTCACCGCCGTGCGCGCGACAGAATTCGGTCAGGCCGGGCGAGCCGGTCTCCTCGCCCATCTCGACCAGCCAGACGACGTTGAAGCCGAGCCGGCCACCGCGGGCGGTGGCCACGGCCTGCAACGCCGCGATGTTGATGCTGTGCTGCCCCTTGTTGTCGGCGCTACCACGGCCGAACCAGCGGTCGCTGCGCGCGCTGAGCGTCCACGGATCGAGCCCATCGCGCCAGCGGCCTTCGAGCCCGCGCACGACGTCGCCGTGGCCATACACCAGCACGGTGGGTAGCGCGGGGTCCTCGTCGCGGCGGCCGATCAGCAACGGCTGCGCACCGGGCAGTGGGTTGTCGAACACCTGGCTGCGCACCCCCAGCGCCGCCAGCGAGGGCGCGATCTCATCGCTCAGGTAGGCGCGCAGCTCGGCCGCGCGTTCGGGGTTCTGGCTCTCGGTGCGGTGGGCCACGCGGCGCGCCAGCGCGCGCTGGAACTCGCCGCTGTCGAACAGCTGCGCGGCGGCAGCGAGCGCGTCGGTCCGCATCACGGCCCCGGCGATCACTCGGACTTGGCCAGCAGCGTGAAGTGCTCGACGTGCGGCGGCTGCGCGAAGAACGGGCCGACGATCGCGCGCCACTGTGCGAACAGCGGGCCTTGGCGGAACCCCACGGTGTGGTCTTCGACCGTGTCCCAGAAGATCATCAGCACGTAGCGCTCGGGCGACTCGATGCCCTTGTTGACCTTGAAGCCACGAAAGCCTTTGGCCGTGCTGACCACGGTGGCGATGCCGCGTTGAATGGCCTCGTCGAACGCGGCCTGCTGACCGGGGGGGATGCGAATGTCGGCGATCTCTAGAATCATCGTGCGCTCCGTGCTGGGCGCGACATCATGCCAGCGACGGCGTCGGCCGGCCGGTTGACCGGCCAGGCGCGGCTACAGGGGCAGGCCGACGTAGTTCTCGGCCAGCGCGTGCGACGCTGCCGCCGAGTTCACGAGATAGTCGAGTTCGGCCAGCTGCACCTTGCGGTCGAACGACCCATGGGCCGGGAAGTTGTGCATCAGCGAGGTCATCCACCACGAGAAGCGCTCGGCCCGCCAGATGCGGCGCAAGCAGCGCGCCGAGTAATGCTCGAGGCCGCTGGCGTCGCCGCGGTAGTGCGCGGCGAGCCCCTGCGCGAGGTAGCCGACGTCGGTGGCCGCCAGGTTCAGGCCCTTGGCCCCGGTCGGCGGCACGATGTGAGCCGCGTCGCCGGCCAGCATCAGGCGGCCGAAGCGCATGGGCTCGCAGACGAAGCTGCGCAACGGCGCGATGCTCTTCTCGAGCGACGGGCCGGTCACCAAATGCGCGGCGGCGTCGGACGGCAGCCGCGCGCGCAGCTCGTCCCAGAATGCATCGTCGGACCATTGCTCGGCCTGATCGGCGAGCGAGCACTGCACGTAGTAGCGGCTGCGCGTGCGGCTGCGCATGCTGCACAGCGCGAAGCCGCGGTCGTGGTTGACGTAAATCAGCTCGTGCGACAGCGGTGGCACGTCGGCCAACAGCCCAAGCCAGCCGAACGGGTAGACCCTTTCGTGCAGCGTGATCCGCTCCTTCGGCATGCTGGCGCGGCACACGCCGTGAAAGCCGTCGCAGCCGGCGATGAAGTCGGCTTCGATCGTGTGCCCCTGCGCGTGCTGGCGATAGCGCACGCTGGGCTTGGCGCCGTCGAAGTCGTGCACGCTCACGTCATCGGCCTCGTAGATCGTCGTGCGGCCGGAGGCCCTGCGCGCTTCCATCAGGTCGCGCGTGACCTCGGTCTGCCCGTAGACCATCACGCGTTTGCCGGTCAGCCCGTGCAGGTCGATGCGGTGGCGCGCACCCTCGAAGCAGAGATCGAAGCCGTCATGCGGCAGCCCCTCGGCGTGCATGCGCGCGCCGACGCCGACGTCGTCGAGCAGGTCGACCGTCACCTGCTCGAGCACGCCGGCGCGGATGCGACCGAGCACGTACTCCGCACTGCGCTGTTCGACGATCACGTTGTCGATGCCGGCCTTGGCCAGCAACGCGCCGAGCAGCAGACCCGAGGGGCCGGCGCCGACGATCGCAACCTGGGTGCGCATGGCGGTCTCCTGAGCTGGCGTGCAAGGCCCACAGCGTAGGCACCGTGGCCGCGGGCCTCAATGGACGGATGACACCAGGTCTTTCAAAATTCGAACATCACCACCGTCGAGGCTGCCCTGCATGTCCGACCTCAATGCCACCGGCCTGCCCACCTACACGCTCTACGGCGAGGCCGACGACCATCCGGCGATCGACTGGCTGCACTGGGAGTCGATCGCCGAGCGCAGCCGCCGGCACGGGTGGGAGATCCAGCTGCATCGGCACGCGTCGCTCTTTCAAATTCTGTACATCCGGCGCGGCGGCGGCCGTGCCACCGTTGACGGCCAGGCGTTGCCTCTGCGCGGACCGTGCGTGCTGACGGTGCCGGCGCTGGTGCCGCATGGGTTTCGCTTCCGCCCCGGCATCGACGGCAGCGTGTTCACGGTGCTGCAGGCTCATGTCGAGCAGGTGCTGGCGACCGCGCCGGCGTTGCCAGCGCGCTTGCTGCAGCCGCGCGCGCTCGCGCTGCAAGGGGACGCCGCGACGTCGCTCGAACGCGCCGTGCAGCAACTGAGGACCGAGTTCGTTGGCACACAACCCTGGCGGGCGATGGCCATCGACGCCGCGTTGTGCGCGCTGCTGGTGGCGGTCGAGCGGGCCGCGCCTCGGCTCGAGGCCCAGCGCTCGCTGCGCGGGTCGCGTGCCGCTCAGCACCTGGAGCGCTATCGTGAGCTGGTGGACGCGTCGTTTCGCACGCAGCCGTCGCTGGCGGCGCTGGCGCGGCAACTCGGTATCACGCCGACGCAGCTCAACCGCGTCTGCCGTCAGCTCACCGGCAGGCCGGCGCTCGCGCTGCTGCACGCGCGCGTGCTGCTGGAGGCACAGCGGGACCTGGCCTACACGACGCTGAGCGTCAAGCAGATTGCGCTCGGCCTCGGCTTCGGCGACGCCGGCTACTTCACGCGCTTCTTTCAACGCCTGTCGGGGCGCACCCCGACGCAATGGCGCGGCCAGGCCTACGCAGCGCGCGCCTGATCGATCTGCGCGTAGACGGATCCGAAGCGGTTGCCGAGGAAGTCGTCGAGCGCCACGTCTTCCTGGCGCACGAAGCCGCGCTGCGGCAGGCGGCCCTGAGCCAGCAGATCCAGCATCGCGCACGCACTGCCCGCGGTCGTCACCTGGATGCCGCTGCGCAGCTTGCCGGCGAGCACCTGTGCGTAAATCTTGCGCGCATAGGTCTCCTGCATCAGCCGGCCGTCGCGCCATCCGCTGACGGTGACGAAGATCACCACCACGTCCTGCATCGTTGCCGGCACAGCGTTCTCGAGGATGTCCTTCAGCAGGTCACGGCGTTCGCGCAGCCGCAGGTCGTGCAGCAGCGCCTTCATGATCGCCGCGTGGCCCGGGTAGCGGATCGTGCGGTAGTTCAGCGTGCGCACCTTGCCCTCGAGCGTCTCGGCCAGCGTGCCAAGCCCGCCCGACGTGTTGAACGCCTCGTACTGCACGCCATCGAGTGCGAATTCCTCGCGCTCCTCGAGCGCCGGCACTTCGACGCGGCGGCCGTCGACGATCGCTTCGCATGGCTCGATGTATTCGTTGATGACGCCTTCCGTGCTCCACGTGAGGTTGTAGTTCAGCGCGTTGCTCGGGTAGGCCGGTAGCGCACCGACGCGCATGCGCACGCTGTCGAGCTTGTCGAAACGGCGTGCGAGGTCGGCGGCAACGATCGAGATGAAGCCCGGTGCCAGGCCGCACTGCGGGATGAGCGCGCTCTGCGCCCCCGCTGCGAGTTCGCGGATGCGGCGGGTGGCGGCCACGTCCTCGGTCAGGTCGAGATAGTGAGTACCGACGGCGTGCGCAGCCTCGGCGATGCGGGTGGTCAGGTGATACGGCGCGGCGCTCAGCACCGCGAACCGCCCGCGCAGGGCGCGTTGCACCGCTGCGGCGTCGGCCACGTCGAGCACCTGCGTGTCCAGATGACGCGTGGGTGACACGGCGCCCAGGGCGGTGAGCGTGCGATCGGCCAGCGTCACATGGTAGTCGCCGCCCGCATGTGCGAGCAGGTCGCCAGCCACCTGACCGATCTTGCCGGCACCGACGATCAAAATGTCCTTCATGCTCGGGCTCCCCAACGCAGCCATGGATCCCTCTGATTGTGACGCTGGCTTGTGCAAACCGAACAGTTCAGTTAGACGAATCGGTGGGAACTGTTCGTCATTTCGCCGACAATGCCGTCGATGAGCACAACGCGGATCGATGCCACGGACCATGCCTTGCTCGCGCTGCTGCGCGAGAACGCGCGCTTTCCGACCTCGGAACTGGCGCGCCGGCTTAGGCTGTCTCGCACCACGGTGCAGAGTCGGCTCGCCCGCCTGGAGCGCGAGCACGTGATCGCCGGCTACACCGTCAAGGTTGGCGCTCAGGCGGAGGCCGCCCAGGTACGCGCCCACATCCTGATCACGTTGGAACCGCGCAAGTCGCTGGCCATCGAGAGCGCATTGCGGCGCATCCCCGAACTGCGCACGCTGCACTCGGTGAGCGGTCCCTTCGACCTGATCGCCATCGTCGCCGCGACGTCGATCGGCGAGCTCGATCGGCTGATCGATCGCATCGGGGCGCTCGATGGCGTCGAGCGCACCACTTCCGCGATCGTGCTGTCGACGCGCATCGACCGCTGAACGGGCGCGCTCTGGTCAATCGCCGGCCTCGTCCCTTTGTGACGGCCGCTTGTAATGCGCCGCCCCGCGCACGGGGCGGCGCTTGCGGGTGTGCGATTTGCGCACCCACGGCACCACTTTGGCACGGGTCGGGACCGCCGTTCAAGTTCGCCCTGCCGGTTGCCGAAGTAGGCAGCGGGGCCCCGCGCGACGGCAGGCCCGCAAAGGGATGGATGGGACGTCGGCCAAGATCGCCGTCGATCAGCTGCGAGTCGGAGTCTTCGTTCACCTCGACCTCGGGTGGTGGGCGCATCCGTTCGCGCTGTCGAGCTTCAAGCTGACTTCGCACGACCAGATCGCGACGCTGCGCCAGCTGGGTCTGGCGCACGTGCGCTGGAGCCCCGACAAGAGCACCCTCGACGACGCCACCGAGGCGTCGGTTGCCGACAACGACACGCGAGTGGCAGCACCGACGCAACAACCAGTCGGCGAAGCGCCCGCCGAGGCGGCGCCGGTGGCTGGCGCTGGGTCGGTGGCATCGGCGGCCGCCACGCCGATCCTCGCCTCCAACGCGGCGGCACGTCGGCGGCAGCGGAGGCCGCTTTGGGGATCCACGGTCTGCGCACGGACGCGGCAGCGGCGCAGGAGCGACGCCGCCAGCTGACGGCCCAACGCGAAGCCGCCGGTGGTGTGCGCGGCAGTACGGCGACGCGTCCAAGTCGCTGAAGACGGTCAACGACAACGTGTTCAGCCAGCCGGTGCCGGCACGCGAGGCCGCCGAAGGCCTGACGCGCGCGCAGCTCGACAAGATGCTGGTCGACGGCGAGCTGTGCATCCGCGTGCTGGCGGAGGCCATGGCCGATCGCGCGAGCGCACACGCATTGAACGTGGCAGTCGTCGCGATGCTGATGGGACGCGTGTTCGGCTTCGACGAGCGCGAGATGCTCGATGTCGGTGTGGGCGCGCTGCTGCACGACGTGGGCAAGCTCGAGCTGCCCGAGCGCGTGCGCCAGCCCGATCCGCACGCGCCCGCCGGCGAACAGGCAGCCTACCGCGAGCACGTGGCGCGCGGCGTGGCGATCGGCAGGCGCATGGGGTTGAGCCCAGGGGCGTTGCTGGTGATCGGCCAGCACCACGAGATGGCCGACGGCTCCGGTTTCCCGAACAAGCTCGGCGTCGATCGCATGACGGCTGCGGCGCGCATCGTCGCGCTGGTCAACCGCTAAGACAATCTGTGCGACCCGGCGTTGCCGACGCATGCGCTGACGCCCCACGAGGCGCTGTCGCTGATCTTCGCGCAGACCCGCTCGAAATTCGACGCCTCGATGCTCAACGCGTTCATCCGCATGATGGGCGTATATCCGCCTGGTTCGGTGGTGCAGTTGACCGACGACCGTTTCGCGGTGGTCGCCAACGTGAACTCGACGCGCCCACTGAAGCCGCGAGTGCTGGTGTTCGACCCGCAGGTGCCGGCCGACGAGGCGCTGTACCTCAACCTCGAGCTGCACGCCGATCTCGGCATCCGCCGTAGCCTGCGCCCGCAGCAGTTGGCCGACGATGCATTGCAGTACCTGCAGCCGCAGCAGCGCCTGATCTATTTCTTCGAGCCGGCGGCGCAGGCGAAGCTGGAGCTCGAGCAAGGCGTCGCGGCCTGAGCGAGCGGCGCTCGCGAGCGCCGCGCGTTGTGACCCGCAACGGCAGCGCGATCACCCGCGCACGGCGTGGCTGGACACGCTGCTGTGGGCCCAGCCCCACGCCGGGCGTGCGGTGGGACCCTCCGGATGGCAGGCGCCGCATTTGCCCGTACAGTCATGGCAAGAGCGTTGCAACGCCGCGGCCATGAATCCGATCGAGAACCTGATCGAACGCAAGTTTGCCAACCTGCACACCGGGGCCGCCGTCGTGCTGCCCGGCGGCCGTCGCCTCGGGGCTTCCGATGCCAGCGTGTCGTTGGCGCTGCGCGAGCTGTCACCGCTGGCGCATCTGGCGGCCGGACAGGTGGGGCTTTTGGCCGGCGACTATGTCGAAGGTCGTCTCAACATCGACGGCAGCATGCGCGACGTGATGGCGGTGGCCGCGCAGATGATTCCGGCCGACCCGACGGTCGGCGGGGCCAGTTCGTGGTGGCGCAACCTGCTGCGCAACGCCAAATCGGCGGGCCATCACAGCGCCGAGGTCGACGCCCGCCAGGTCCAGTTCCACTACGACGTGTCGGACGATTTCTACGCGTTGTGGCTCGACCCGCGACGCGTGTACTCATGTGCCTATTACCGCGAGGCCGGCATGCCGCTGGCGCAGGCGCAGGAGGCCAAGCTCGACCATGTGTGCCGCAAGCTGATGCTGCGCGAAGGCGAGCGCTTTCTCGACATCGGCGCCGGCTGGGGCGGCCTGCTGCTGTGGGCGGCCGAGCACTATGGCGTCAAGGGCACCGGCATCACGCTGTCGAAGAACCAGCACGCACACGTCAACCACATGATCGCCGAGCGCGGGCTGCAGGGGCGCGTGCAGATGCAGCTGCTCGACTACCGCGCGCTGCCCGAGAACGAGCCGTGGGACAAGATCGCGTCGATCGGCATGTTCGAGCACGTCGGGCGGGCGATGTTGCCGACCTACTTCGCGAAGATCCGTCGCCTGCTCAGGCCCGGCGGCCTGCTGATGAACCACGGCATCACGGCCGGTGGCACGCGCAACGCCGAGCTGGGTGCCGGCATCGGCGATTTCATCGAGCGCTATATCTTCCCCGGCGGTGAACTGCTGCACCTGTCGCACGTGCTGCGCGAGATGGCCGACTCCGGGCTCGAGGCGCTCGACGTCGAGAACCTGCGGCCGCACTATGCGCGCACGTTGTGGGCGTGGTCCGATGCCTTGGAGTCACGGCTGACGCATGCCGCCGAGGTGGCCGGCGACAAGGTCGTGCGTGCCTACCGGCTGTACCTGGCCGGTTCGGCAATGAGCTTCGAGCGTGGCTGGATCTCGCTGCACCAGATGCTGGCGGCTCGCCCGAGCGGCAACGTCGACGACGCGCCGATGCGCGGCGCGCAGTCGGCGTTTCCGTTCCAGCGCAGCTACATGTACCGATGAAGCCGCGCGACGCGCGATGATCTACAAGTTCAAGAGCAAGGCTGCGGGCGACGTGATCATGCTGCAGCCGCATGGCGACCAACTGCTGCGGCTGATCGGGCGCGAGCCGGCAGCCAAGGGCATCATCGACGCGGTCGACATGCCCGGCGCGATGCGGGCGCTGCAGGACGCCGCGGCCCAGGCGCAGCAGCCGGCCGACGACGCGAGCGGCGAACGCGGCGTCGGCCTGAAGCAGCGTGTGTGGCCGATGATCGAGATGATGAAGCGATCGCATGCCGCCGGCGAGCCGATCGTTTGGGGCGTTTGACGTGCGAGATCACCGATGAGGCTGTGGAGCGACAGCTGGGCCAATGGCGACACGATCCCCGAGCGGTACGCCGCGGGCAGGATCGAGCCGGCGGGCGGCGTGGGCTTCTCCGACAACCTCAATCCGCACCTGGCCTGGAGCGAATTGCCGGCGGGCACCCGCTCGCTGGTGCTGATCTGTCACGACTTCGACGTGCCCAGCCGCGGCGATGACGTCAACAAGGCCGACCGCGAGATCCCAGCCGATCTGCCGCGCGTGGACTTCTTCCATTGGGTGATGGTCGACATCGCTCCCGGGCTCGGCGCGATCGCTGAAGGCCAGTTCAGCCGCGGCTTCAGCGCGCGTGGCAAGCCGGGGCCGGGGGCAGGACAGGGCGCGCGGCATGGCCTCAACGACTATACCGGGTGGTTTGCCAGCGATCCGCAGATGACCGGCCAGTACTTCGGTTACGACGGCCCGTTTCCGCCGTTCAACGATTCGCTGGTCCATCACTACGTCTTCACGCTGTACGCGGTGTCGGTGGACCGGCTGGCGGTCGACGGCGCCTTCACCGGGCCGCAGGTGCGCGAGGCGCTTGCCGGCAAGGTGCTGGGCGAGGCCACGCTGTCTGGCACGTACACGCTGAACCGCCGCTTGGTGCGCCGCTAACGTCGCGGCCGCCCTTGAACGAAGCCACCCGCATCATCGCGGTCCGCCACGGGCAGACCGCCTGGAACGCGGAGACGCGCATGCAAGGCCAGCTCGACACCGCACTGGATGCGCGCGGCCGCTGGCAGGCACAGCAGGTTGCACAGGCGCTGCTCGAGGAGCCGATCGAGGCGATCGTGGCAAGCGATCTGTCGCGCGCGATGCAGACTGCGGCGCCGCTGGCGGCCGCGAAGGGGCTGCGCGTGCGCCCCGAACGCGGCCTGCGCGAGCGTTGCTTCGGCGTCTTCGAAGGCTTCACCTACGCCGACATTGCGCGCCACTGGCCAGACGACACCGCGCGCTGGCGCGCGCGCGATCCGTCGTTCGCGCCGTCGCGCGGCGAGAGCCTGGCCGGCTTCTACGAGCGCTGCGTCGCCGTTGCGCAGCAGCTGGCTCGCGAGCATGCGGGGCGCGTGATGGTCTGGGTCACGCACGGCGGCGTGCTCGATTGCCTGTACCGCGCGGCGACGCGCATCGCGCTCGACGCGCCGCGCACGTGGACGCTCGATAACGCGTCGATCAATCGGCTGCTGCATGTCGACCAGGGCCTGATGCTGGTCGGCTGGGGCGACGTGAGGCACCTCGATGCGCCCGCGGCAGACGCCAGCGAAGCGTGAATTCCGGCCGCGCTGACGAGCGGTCGCGCGGTCGGGACGGGCGGCGCGGCGTTCTGTAGGCACATCCAACGGCTGGCCGGCGCATGCGGCCGCTTGCCAACTACTGCCGCTTTTCAGACCCCCCATCCGCGGTTGTGGCCGTTCGCTCCGCGAGCGCATGGCTCAAGCTGGTTTCGCCACGTGGGCACCACGTCAATCAACAGCCGGACACCAGCGCATGAAACCGAACCCTCTCTCGCGTCTGCAGCGGCACACTGCAGGCTTCACGCTCGTCGAATTGATGATCGCGATGGTGCTGGTCGCCATCCTGGTCTCCGTCGCGATCCCGTCATACCAAAGCTACGTGCGGCGCGGGCAGCTGTCCGAGGCGTTCAACACGCTGTCGGACGTGCGCGTGAAGATGGAGCAGTACTACCAGGACAACAAGTTCTACGGGGCAACGTCCGGTAGCACCGCCTGCCCGAACCTGCCGACGTACGGTGCGTTCCCCGTCACGGGCAAGTACTTCACGGTCTCGTGCGGTGGCCTCGGCGCCGCGCCGGCGCAGACCTACACGCTCACCGCCACCGGCAGTGGTGGCCTGACGACGGGTTACGCCTACACGGTCAATCAGAACGGGATCAAGGGCACCACCTCGTTCGCTGGCTCGAGCTCGTCGGCCGCCTGTTGGCTGACCAAGGCCGGTGCCTGCGACAACTGACGGGAGGCATGCCATGCGCCAACCGCAACGCGGCTTCACGATCCTCGAGGTGATGATCGTGATCACGATCGCCGCCTTCATCATGGCGTCGGCGATGCCCAGCGTGGGCGCCTGGATGCGCAACACCCGCATCCGCACGGCAGCCGAATCGATCTCCATCGGACTGCAGCAGGCACGCAACGAGGCGGTGCGCCGCAATCAGCCGGTCGGCTTCTATCTCGTGTCCGAGACCGACACCACGGCGATGTCCGACGCGTGCGCGCTGTCGGCCAGCAGCGGGGGCTGGGTCGTGAGCCTGGCGTCTCCGGCAGGCAAGTGCGCGACCAATCGCGACACGTTCATCGCGGCGCGGCCTGCGGGCAACGTCAGCGGCGGCCTGTCGGTGACCAGCGTCGACAGCGCGGCCAGCGCGGCCACCTCGATCTCGTTCAACGGCTACGGACAGGTGACGGGCGCCAACGCGATCGCTTGTGTCCGGGTGCGCAACACGGCCGACACGACCGCGCGCGGTCTGAACATCTCGGTCAATGCCGGCGGCCAGGTCCGCATGTGCGATCCGGCGGTCGGCAGCAGCGACCCGCGGGCTTGCCCGGCGGAGTGCACTTGAAACGCTCGATGGAGTTCGCTCATCCATGAAGAACCTACCTCCCACCGGGCGCGCTGGCACTCGCCAGCCACGACGCAGCGCCGGCTTCGCGATGATCGAAGTGCTGATCGCGGTGCTGCTGTTTGCGATCGGCATCCTCGGACTGGTTGGCCTGCAGGCCACGATGACGCAGACCCAGACCGAGAGCAAGGTGCGCTCGGACGCCGCCAATCTGGTCGACGAACTTGCGGCGCTGATGTGGTCCGAGGTCGGCACCAACGTGGCCAACCTGGCCTCGTACAAGACGGCCGGCTGTGGCGGCAACCTGCGCTGTGCCGCCTGGCAGACGAAGCTCGGCGAAGTGCTGCCCGGCGGGACGCTGACGGCCCTGACGTTCGACGAGACCATCGTCGACACCGCGGATCCCAACCACGGCATGGTGACCGTGAGCCTGCAGTGGGCCCTGCCCAACGGCGGCACCCACCAATACGTCGCGACGTTCAACATCGCGCCCCCCGGACTCTGATCGAGGCGACATCCATGTCAGCTGCTCTGAACCCTGCACGCCACACGACCCGCGGTCGGGCCGCACAGCGCGGCATGACGATGGTGGAGCTGATGGTCGCGCTGCTGCTCGGCCTGGTGACGACCTACTTCATTGCGCAGGTGTTCGCCGTCGCGGAAGGCCACAAGCGCACCGCCACCTTCGGCACCGACGCGCAGATCAACGGCGCGGTCGGACTGAACACGCTGCGGCGGCATGCACTGAACGCCGGCTACGGCATCACCTCGGTGGTCGAGACGCTCGGCTGCCCGATCTACGGTCAGTTCGGCACCGCCGGCAGCACGACGCCGGCGCCGGCGATGGTGGTGGCGCCGCTGCTGATCACGACGAGCGGCGTGGCGGCCGAGCCGAGCGACAGCGTCTCGATCCTGACCAGCACCAAGTCGACCTTTGCGGCGCCGGTGCGCATCAAGGCCACCCACAAGGCACCCGACGTCACCGAACCGGCTGCGTTCAAGGTCATCGGCTCGGTGGGTGTCAAAGAGGACGACGTGATCCTGGCCATGCCGATGGCCTGGGACAACAACAACCAGTGCCACCTGTTCACCGTCAAGTCGGACACCTCGTCGCCCGACACGACGCTGTCGGCGAGCACGATCCCGCACGTGCCGGCGGGCAGTGCCTCGAGCTGGAACTCGGCGCCGAACTCGGCGTGGCCCGCCAACAAGTTCGTCGAGGGCGACGTCATCGTCAACTTCGGCAAGATCCGGCGCATGGTGTTCGGCGTCAGCGGCGACACCTTCCAGGTCGTCACCTGGACGCAGGACGGCATCGGCAACGCGGAGCTGCTGAACTCCGGAGTCGTGCTGCTGAAGGCGCTGTACGGGCGCGACACCGACGGCGACGGACGCGTCGACACCTACGACACGACGACGCCGGCGACCAATGCCGATTGGCGCCGGGTGCTCTCGGTGCGCATGGTGATGGTCGCGCGCAGCGGGCAGCGCGAACGCGAAATCGTCACGACTGCCGAGCCGAGCTGGGACGTCGGTGGTGACGTCAACGTGTCGTACGTCAAGGTGCCCGGGGGCGCTGCCACCGCCTGCGCCGCGGGTGGCGGCGCCTGCAAGCTGCCGCTGCCGTTGAGCCACCTGAGCGACTGGCAGTACTACCGCTACAAGGTGTTCGACACCGCAGTGCCGGTGCGCAACCTGCTCTGGAACCTGAACTGATGGATCGCAGCTGAGATGAACACGATCGTTGCATCAACCCTCGTTGCGCGGCCATCGCGTCGCGCGTCGCGTCAGGCCGGGGCGTCGCTGGTGTTCGCGCTGATCACCTTGGTGGCGCTGGCGCTGGCCGCCACTGCGCTGGTGCGCTCGGTCGACACCGGTGCCATCGTGCTCGGCAACCTGGGTGCGAAGAAGGCCACCACGATCGCCGCCGACCGCGCGACGCAGCTGGCGATCCGCTTCCTGGTCAGCAAGGGCGTCGAGACCAACCGCTACAACGACGACGCGAACAACGGCTACTACGCCAACGCGAAAGAGGACTTCGACTTCACCGGTTTCGCCGGCACCGACCCGCAACGCAAGCTGATCAACTGGGACGTCGACGGCTCGTGCGCCTACGCGACCTCGGGCACCTGCGATGCCACCACGCGTCCGAGCGACGTGCAGCAGATCGACACGGTGGCGGGCCTCAACGCACGCTGGTTCATCACGCGCCTGTGCAGCACGTCGGGCCTCTCGCACACCGACGTCAACAACAACTGCATCGTGCCGCCGAAGAAAGGCTTTCGCACCGACGAGGGCGCGGGCCTGAAGGACTACGGAAACATCCAGCAGCGCATTGAGGCGACGGCGCCGTTCTACCGGATCGTCGTGCGTGTCACCGGCCCGCGCAACGCGGTGACCTACACCGAGACCATCGTCAACCTGCCGCAATCCTGAAGAACACCGGGCTCAAGGAGGAATCATGAACGTCGCTCGCCACAGCAAACGATTGCTGGCAGCCCTGATGGCGTCGGCGATCACCGTCGTCGACGTGCATGCCGCCGTCACCGACATCTACAACCAGCCGTTGGCGACCACGTCGACCGTCGTGGCCAAGCCCAACATCATGTTCATTCTGGACAACTCGGGCAGTATGGCCAATGACTACATGCCCGACGACATGGATAACAACGGCAGGTACGGCTTCTGGTCGCCGCAGTGCAACGGCCTCGCCTACGACTCCAGTGCCACGGTCACCTACGCGCCGCCGGTGCGAGCCGACGGCACCGCGTACCCCGATGCGAACTTCAACGCCGTGGCGGCGGACGGCTACAACTACGTCGGCAGCAATGGGCGCTCGAGCTCGACGTCGCTGACCGTCGCTGTGGGCAGTGTCACCGTCAACGTGCCGTTGGCTGGCGGCGGCGACTACGTCGTCGGCAACGCGGTGGCGATCACGTCGCAGAGCGAC
Source organism: Burkholderiaceae bacterium (assembly GCA_035764445.1). Lineage (GTDB taxonomy): Bacteria > Pseudomonadota > Gammaproteobacteria > Burkholderiales > Burkholderiaceae_C > JAEUPI01. The sequence goes on along the minus strand of DASTZF010000092.1, from coordinate 27,693 downwards.
GGCACGATCTGGATGTCGGGCGACGTCACGGCGTGGGATTCGACCGCCAAGAACCTGACGGTGAACGTCACCGGCAAGGGTGGCAGCGGCACACTCAATTCGTGGACGGTGAGCCAGGTCAGCAACCTCAACAACAGCACCTACTACAACTACACCGGCACGCAGACCAAGCTCAACTGGACCTACGACTCCAGCGGCAGCGTGCAGACCACCACCACCTTCTACACGCAGTGCCAGAGCAACATCGGCAGCACGCCCGGCAGCGGCGTGTTCACCGCGGTGACGATCAGCAATGCCTCGGCGGCCGCCGACAAGCAGAAATACGCCAACTGGTACGCGTACTACCGTACGCGGCGACTGATGGCGCGCACCGCTGTCGGCCGTGCGTTCCAGGCGCTGGACAGCAAGTTCCGCGTCGGCTTCACGACCATCAGCGACACCGGCGCGACGCAGGGCACCAACAAGTTCGTCGACATCGGCGACTTCGACGCCACCAAAAAGGCTGCCTTCTACAGTAGCCTGTACACGGCCACCGGCAGCTCGAACACGCCGCTGCGCGCCGCACTGTCGAAGGTCGGCCGCTATTTCGCGAACAAGGCACCGGGCCAGGCGTCGGATCCGATGCAGTACTCGTGTCAGCGCAACTTCGCGATCCTGTCGACCGACGGCTACTGGAACACCGGCTCTGAAACCAGCTCCTATGGCCCGTACCAGCTGACCACCAACAGTGCCGTCGGCCAGCAGGACGGCGGCGAGGCCAAGCCGATGTGGGACGGCGCCAACGCGGTGTCGACCACAACGACCACCACGTCGACCGTGCAGCGCGAGAACGTCGTCACCACGACCCGCACCACGATGCCGACCACGCGGTACGCGTGGACGATCGGCAGCACGCTGACGACCTGCGGTGGCAACAACAACCGCTACATCACGTCGATCCAGCAGCAGACTGGCGCGAACGTCGTCGACACGACGAACACTGTCGTGCAAGACCGCACCACGACCACGGTTCACACCGTCGTCACGACCAATGGTGTGAACACCAGCGACACGACGACCGGTCCCACGACGAGCGTCGCGACCGTGAGTTCGAGCAACAGCACCTCCACCGTGAGCAACGTCGGCTACACCGACGTCGGTGGTCCGTCAAGCGGTTGTGCCAGCGTGAACGGCTTGAACAGTGTCGGCCTGTCGAGCGCCCCAGGCACGACGGTGTACGCCACCAACAGCGATACGACCTGCACCACTAACAGCGGCACGTCCTGCGTCTTCAACGCATGGTCTGGCACGAACACAGTACAGAGTGGCCCCACGACCAACATCGTCAGCGGGCCTACCACCACCACGACGACCAACGTCGCGAGCAGCACGAGCGGTGGATCGAGCTCGTCGCTGGCCGACGTGGCCGAGTACTACTACGCCACCGACCTGCGCACCGCGGCGCTGAACAACTGCACAGGATCGGTGGGCCCCGACGGCGCCACGCACGACGTCTGCTCCAACAGCACGATGCTGCCGAATCCGCCGCTGGACGTGGCCACCCACCAGCACATGACCACGTACACGATCGGCCTCGGGTTGAACGGCACGCTGGCCTACGACCCCAACTACCTGACTCAGACCAGCGGCACGTACGTGAACCTGAAGAACGGGTCGACCACCTGGCCCGCGCCAACGGTGTCGTCCAGCGGAGGCGATGCGCGCAACATCGACGACCTCTGGCACGCCGCCGTCAATGGCCGCGGCAAGTACTTCTCGACCGGCAACGCCAACGCGCTGTCCAACGCGCTGCAGAGTGCGCTGACCGACGTCGCCAAGGCGATCGGCTCGGCGGCCGGTGCCGCGACCAACTCGCTCGAGCCGGTGGCCGGCGAGAACAACCGGGCCTTCATCGCCACTTACACGACGGTGGAGTGGACCGGCGATATCAAGGCCTACTCGCTCGATGCGACCACCGGCGCGATCGACACCACCACCTCGGTTTGGTCGGCGCGCGCGCAGCTCGAGGGCGTGAGCGCGAGCAGCCGCAGCATCCGGTACATGCAGCCGGGTACCAAGGCGATGCGCGCCTTCACCTACGCCAACCTGAACACCGATGGTTTCGGCGCGAACTTCACCAACTTCTGCAGCAAGTCGCCGACCCCGTTGCAGTGCCAGACGCTGACGGCCACTCAGGTGACCACCGCCAACACGGGTGACAATCTGGTGAACTTCCTGCGCGGTGATGCGACCTACGAGGCCGAGCCCACCGCGACGAACCCGCTTTACCGCGACCGCGCGTTCAAGCTGGGCGATATCGTCAACGCGTCGCCGGTGTACGTGAAGAAATCGCCGCTGCAATACACCGACAGCGGCTATTCAAGCTTCGCCGCCGGCACCGCGACGCGCAAGGGCATGCTGTACGGCGCCGCCAACGACGGCATGCTGCATGCGTTCGACGCGTCGACCGGCAACGAGCTGTGGGCGTTCGTCCCGTCGTTCGTGATGCCCAACCTGTGGAAGCTGGCCGACACCGACTACCGCAACCACCACATCTATTTCGTCGACGGCACACCGGTGGTGGCTGACATCTATACCGGCTCGGCTTGGAAGACGATCCTGGTGGGCGGACTGAACTCCGGCGGCCGCGGCTACTACGCGCTGGACATCACCGATCCGGACAACCCGGCCGTGATGTGGGAGTTCACCGACGCCAACATGGGCCTCACCTACGGCAACCCGATCATCACGAAGCGGGCGGATGGTACCTGGGTGGTGGCGGTGACGTCGGGCCTGAACAACACCGGCGGCGACGGTCAGGGCCACATGTACCTGATCAATGCCACCACCGGCGCGCTGGTGTCGCAGCTGGCGACCGGTGCCGGCACGGCCAGCGATCCGAGCGGCCTGTCGAAGATCAACGCCTGGGTCGACAGCGGCACCGACAACACGGCCAAGCGCTTCTACGGCGGTGACCTGCTCGGCAACCTGTGGCGCTTCGACTTCGACGACCGGGTCGCTCCGGCGGGCGCCGAGGCGACCAAGCTGGCGTCGTTCCAGATCAGCTCGACCGTGCCGCAGCCGATCACCACGAAGCCGCAGCTCACCGTGGTCACCGCCAGCGGCGGCACGAAGGTGCCGGTGGTCGTGGTCGCCACCGGTCGCTATTACGGCACCAGCGACATCACCGACACCACGCAGCAGTCGATCTATGCCGTCAAGGACCCGCTCGCCGACACCGGATGGGGCGATGTCCGGCAGCGCACCGACATGGTCAACAAGACGGTCACCGTTTCCGGCACCGGCGGCACGATGAGCACCACCCCGGTCGACTGGAGCACCCAGATCGGCTGGCGCATGGACCTGCCGCAGTCCAAGGAGCGCGTCGTCACCGACTTCGTGCTGCAGTTCAACATACTGACCGTGGCCTCGGCGATCCCGGGCTCCAACGAATGCAACCCGGCCGGCGGTGCGTCGTGGCTGTACGAAATGAACGTCGGTAGCGGCGCGCCAGCCAACGGCACGACGACGGTGTCGGAGTACCTCGGCGCATTCCTGGTGGTCGGCATGACCTCGGTCAAGACAGTTGACGGCAAGATGAAGATCGAGATCGTCGGCAGCGATGCCACCGTGCGCACGAGGGAGCCGCCGCCGCCGGCCAACGATGTGGCCAAGGTACGCCGCTCGTCCTGGCGCGAGCTGATCAACTGACCGATGACCCTGTCCGCCAGTCCCGCCCTCTCGCTGCGCCGCCAGCCGGCGCTGCAGCGAGAGCGGCTGGGCTGGTGCCTGTTGGTGGTGATCGCGGCGCACGCGATGCTGCTGGCGCCCTCGCTGCGCCAGCCGGCCGCGTCGACGGCGAGCCCAGCAGCGGCGCGGGCGGTGCAGGTGCGACTGTTGCCGCAAGCCGAGCCGGCCGCTGCGCCGGCGCCGCACGCCGTGGCCACGAATACGAAGCAGCATCGCGAGGCCCGCCCGGCGAGCGCCGAGCTGCAACCGGCGAGCGCGAACGCCGACGCACCGCCGATCCAGCGGGCGGACCCCGATGCCGGCTATGTGCCGCGCGCGGAGCTGACGGTGGCGCCCCAGCCGATGTCGCGGGTGGCGATCGACTACCCGGCCTTCGACGGCGAGGCCGACCGTTACAGCGGCGAGTTCGAGCTCTTCATCGACGATAGCGGCGCAGTCGTGCGGGTGATTTGCGCGACGCCCGACCTGCCGCCGATCCTCGCCCACGCGGTGCGCGAGGCGTTCGGGGCGGCACGCTTCACGCCCGCCGAAGTCGACGGGCTGGCGGTGCGCTCGCGCATCCGCATCGAAGTCACGTTCGACATCCAGCGCCCGACGACGTAGCCGCACGGCGCTCTATCATGCGCAGCGATGACCCCTGCGCAGATCATCGTCCTTGCCACGCCGGTCTTCCTCGGCGCGATCGCCATCGAGCTGGCGGTCGGCCTGGTCCGCGGGCGCAACACCTACCGCTTGCACGATGCGATCGCCAGCATCGGCCTCGGGATGATGAGCCAGCTGGTGGGCTTGTTCACCAAGCTGCTGGCGATCGGCCTGTACACGCTCGCCTACGAACACGTCGCGCTGTGGAGGCTGCCGATCGATTCGATCGCCGTCTGGATTGGCGCGCTGCTGATGTACGACCTGTGCTACTACTGGCTACACCGAGCCGGCCACCGCGTCGGCGTGCTGTGGGCGGCGCACGTGGTGCACCACCAGAGCGAGGACTACAACCTGTCGACCGCGCTGCGGCAGACCTCCAGCGGCGCGCTATTCGGCTGGCTTTTCTACCTGCCGATGGCGGTGATCGGCGTGCCGCCGCTGGTGTTCGGCACCGTGGCGCTGATCGACCTGCTGTACCAGTTCTGGGTGCACACCCAGCAAGTGGGCAAGCTCGGCTGGTTCGACCGCTGGTTCTGCTCGCCGTCGAACCACCGCGTGCACCACGCGGTGAACGACCGTTACCTCGACCGCAACTACGGCGGCATCCTGATTGTCTGGGATCGCCTGTTCGGCAGCTTCGAGGAGGAGCACGACGACGAGCCGTGTGTGTACGGCGCGCGCGATGCGCTGCACAGCTTCAATCCGCTATGGGCCAATCTGCAGTTCTATGCGCGCATGGCGCGCGATGCCTGGTACACGCGCTCATGGTGGGACAAATTGCGCCTCTGGGTCATGCCGCCTGGCTGGCGCCCGGCTGATGTGACGGTGCGGTTTCCGAAGCCTGAGTTCCGGATCGAGACGGTTCAACTCTACGACCCGGTGATGTCACGCGGTGCCCGCGTGGGAGCGCTGGTTCTGTTCGTCGCGCTGCTGCTGGGCGTGTGCGCGCTGCTGTGGTACGCGCACCAATGGTCGGCGCCAACGCTGCTCGGCGGCACCGCACTCGTGGTGGCCGGGCTGTGGCTGATGGGCCGCCTCGGTGAGGGCGGCTTGATCGGCGGCGCTACCGCGGTCGCGCCGACCGTCGACTAGGGTTCGAACAAGTCGGCCGCTGTCTTCGGCGGCATCGCGCCCAGGTGTCGATACGCTGCCAGCGTGGCCACGCGCCCGCGCGGGGTGCGCTGCAGATAGCCCTGCTGGATCAGGTACGGTTCGATCACGTCCTCGATCGTGTCGCGCTCCTCGCCGATCGCCGCCGCCACGTTGTCGAGGCCCACCGGACCGCCGTCGAAGCGATGCACGACGGCTTCGAGCAGCTTGCGGTCCATCACGTCGAAACCCAGCGGGTCGACATCGAGCATCGCCAGCGCCTGCTCGGCGATCGGGTGCGTGATGCGTCCCTGCGCCTTGACCTCGGCATAGTCGCGCACGCGGCGCAACAGCCGGTTGGCGATGCGCGGCGTGCCGCGCGCGCGGCGCGCGATCTCGGCCGCGCCGGCGTCGTCGATGGGCACCGACAGCAGCATCGCTGAACGGTTGACGATGCGTGCCAGTTCCTCGTGCGAGTAGAACTCGAGCCGCGCGACGATGCCGAAGCGGTCGCGCAGCGGATTGGTCAGCATGCCGGCGCGGGTGGTCGCGCCCACCAGCGTGAACGGCTGCAGGTCGAGCTTGATCGAGCGCGCGGCCGGGCCCTCGCCGATCATGATGTCGATCTGATAGTCCTCGAGCGCGGGGTACAGGATCTCCTCGACCACCGGCGACAGGCGGTGGATCTCGTCGATGAACAGCACGTCGTTGCGCTCGAGGTTGGTCAGGATCGCTGCCAGGTCCTTGGGCTTTTCGAGCACCGGCCCCGAGGTTTGGCGCAGGTTAACTCCGAGCTCGGCGGCGATGATGTGACTGAGCGTCGTCTTGCCGAGGCCAGGCGGGCCGAACAGCAGCACGTGGTCGAGCGCCTCGCCGCGCGCCTTGGCCGCGCCGATGAAGATCTCGAGCTGCTCGCGCGTCTTGCTCTGGCCGACGTAGTCGCGCAGCTGCCGCGGGCGCAGTGCGCGCTCGAGCGCCTCTTCCTGCGGCGACTGGCGCGCCGCGCCCACCGTGCGTGGCGTTCCGCGTGGCTCGCCGAGGTCGTCAGTCTGGATGCCCATGCGCCGATTGTGCGTTGGTGTCGCGCCCTACCGCGACAGCGCACGCAGCGCCAGCTTGATGCCCTCGGCCACGGCCACGTCCGGCGGCAGGCTCTTCAGTGCGCTGCCCGCCTCGCGCTCGTTGTAGCCCAGTGCCAGCAGGGCCTGCACGATGTCGGCCTGGGCATCGCTCGTCACTGCCGCGGCGCCCGCCAGGTCCGGTGCCAGCCTGTCCTTCAGCTCGAGCAGCAGCCGCTCGGCGGTCTTCTTGCCGATGCCGGGCACCTTCACCAGCCGTGCGCCATCCTGACGCGACACCGCCTGCGCGAGCTCGCCGACCGACAAGCCCGACAGGATCGCCAGCGCAGTGCGCGGGCCGATCCCTGCGATGCGAATCAGCTGGCGGAACGTCGCGCGCTCGGCAGCGCTGGCAAAGCCGTACAGCAGGTGCGCGTCGTCGCGCACCACCAAATGCGTCAGCAAGGTCAGCCGCTCGCCGAGCGCCGGCAGGTTGTAGAACGTGCTCATCGGCACGTCGAGCTCGTAGCCGACGCCGCCGACATCGATCAGCACCTGCGGTGGCGCCTTCTCGGCGAGCGTGCCTGTGAGCCGACCGATCATGGGCGGCGATTATCGCCGCCGCGCTGCGCTGTTCGTGGCTTGCGCGGCTCAGCGCCGCCCGAACAAACCGAGCCGCTGCGCCTCGAGCGCGGCCTCGGCGCGCGAACTGACGTTGAGCTTGCGGTAGATCTGCTTGACGTAGTCGGCGATCGTGTGGCGGCTCAAGCCGAGCTGCACGCCGATCTCGGGCAGCGTGAACCCCTTGGCCACGCGCAGCAGCACCTCGCTCTCGCGCTCGGTGAGCTGCACGTGCGGCAGCGCGTTGGCCTGCGGCTTGGCCTGCGCCGCGAAGTAGGCGATGACCTTGCGCGCAATCGATGGCGACAGCGGCGGCTCGCCCTGACTGATGCGCTGCAGTTGCTCGGTGATCAGCTCGCGCGACTGCTCCTTCAGGATGTAGCCGTAGGCGCCGGCCTGCAGCGCCGGGAACAGATGGTCATCGTCGTCGTGGATCGTCACGATCACCGACTGCGCATCGGGTTGCGACTCGCGCAGCGCGGAGACCACGTCGACGCCGGTGCCGTCGGGCAGGCCGAGATCGATTAGCGCGAGGTCGAACTTCTGCGCCGACACCTGCGCCAGCGCATCGTGCACGCGCGCGCACTCAACGATCTGCGCATTGGGAAAGACTTGCATCACCAGTGCCTTCAACCAGGTACGGATTTCGGGCAGGTCTTCGAGCAGCAGGATGTTCTTCATCGTGCCTCCGCGGTGATGAATGAGGAATCGTAACAGCGGCTCAGGCTGACGCGAGATGCCGATCGAGCGGAATCGTGAGGCGGATCACGGTCCCATAACCTGGACCCGACTCGACGAGACATTGGCCCTGCAACTGCTTGGCACGGTGCTTCATGCTGGCCATGCCGTGCCCGCGGTCCAGCCTGCCGTCGAGCTCCATCGGGATGCCCTTGCCGTTGTCCTGGATCACGACTTGGAAGTCACCCTCGGCGATGGTGCAGCGCACGGTGCAGCGCGACGCACCGCTGTGCTTGATGATGTTGCTGACCGCCTCGCGCAGCACCCGCGTGGTCTGCACGAAGGCGCGCGCCGACAACAGCTGCCGCACATCGTCGTCGGCCGGCGCGTGCCACGACCCGTCGACGCCGGCCTGCGACAGCCGCAGCACGAACTCGGCACGCCAGTCGCCCAGCGCGTTGACCAGCGGCACCGGCTTGCCGGTGAGGCCGCGCACCGACAGCCGCATCTCCTCCAGCGCCTCGCGCGCCAGCGTCGAGATGCGCTCGTTGTCGCTGGTATGGACGATCGTCAGCAGCTTGGCGCCGAGGTCGTCGTGCAGATCGGCAGCGATGCGCTTGCGCTCCTGCTGCGTCACCTGTTCCACCTTCAGGTCGGCCAGCTGCGCGAAGTTGCGCTCGATCTGCGCCGACGCCTCCTGCACGCGTCGCTCGAGCTCGGCACGGTCGTGCTGCGCGTCCTGCAGCGCGCGGCCGTACTGCTGCACCATGCGCAGGCCCAGGGCCACGAACATCAGCGGTGGAATGATCTGGGCGGCGGCCACGATGCGCAGGTCGACGCCCAGTTGCTGCGCGGTGAACTCGACCAGCGCGGCCAGCGCCATCAGGGCGCCGAGCGTGGCCATCGGCCAGAACTGCGAGCGGCGGAACAGCCACAGTTTGCGCAGGTACAGCAGCGCAGCGGCACCGACCTCGACCGCCAGCACGACATACCAGAAGGTCGCCATCGCGTGCAGGTGCTGTGCGCCCATGACCATCAACGTCAGCGGCATCACCGCGCATTGGGCCGGTAGTCCGACGTCGATCCAGCGCCGCCGCTCGCCGCCGTAGCGCATCAGGAACTGCACCGCCGCCAGCGTGACGAACGACGCGAGGATCGCCAACAGGAACTCCGAGCTCGCGTTGGGCCACGGCATGTCCGACACCCACTGGCGCGACAGCACCAGCGCCCAGCCGATCAGCAGCGCGCCGTAGTACGCGAGGAAGCTCTGTGCGCGGTTCAGCCAGCCCATCGCGAAGATCAGGCAGCCCACCAGCAGCAGGCTGCCGCTGATCACCTCGGGCATGCGGATCGACACCGCGGTGCGCCAGCTATGCTTGTTGGCCAGCGCCGCGTGGGGCCCGAGCTCGATCACCGATAGGCCGCCCGCGCGCTGCCGCGACGCCACCTGACGCAGCGGAAAGCCCACCAGCTTCAAGTCGAGCACGTTGTTGCGCGGCTGCATCCACGCCACCGGCAGCGACACCAGCTGCGGACGCTGGCAGTTGCGCGACACCGGCTCGGTCAGTCGTCCCGACAGGTGCACCAGCCTGCCGTTCAGCCGAATCGCCACCGCGCTGCACGCGCGTTCGATGTACAGCGCGAGCAACTCGCCGCTGGCGCGCAGTGCTTCGGCGTCGAAGGTCAGCCGGTACCACACGGGCCCGGTCTGATCGGGACGTGACACCGCCCAGTCGTCGGGCAGGCTGACGTTGCGCACCTGGGGCAGGTCCGGAAAGTACTCGGTGTCGGCGGACACCGCCTGCGCCTGCGTGAACACCAGCGTCTGCGCACCGCCGGGAGCAGCCCAAGCGAGCAGCAGCATCGTCAACAGGGCCCACCACAGACGCGAGCGTGGTGGCCGCCAGTGCGGTATCGACTGCCAGCGGGGGTGCGCTCTCATGGGGTCGGACTCTCGGTCTCGGCCGCGGCCTGCGGGGCACGGAAGGCTCGCCTCACGCACGCCGTCACGGCCGGGGATTGTGCAGCAAGCGTGGCGGCGCGATCGCGCGGGTGTGGCGCCCACGCGGCGGCAGTGCGAACTTGGCGTGACAATGGCACTCGAGCACCCTCTCGCCGATGATTCTTCGCCACGAATTCGCACCGATCGACAATCGGCGTCTCGCCCATCTGTGCGGCCCTACCGACGCTCATCTGCGAACCATCGAGTCGGCGTTCGACGTGCGCATCGCACATCGACAGGCTGCGTTTCGCATCGAAGGTGCCAAGGCGCGCGCCGAAAGCGCGCTCGCGGTGCTGCGCGAGCTGTACGACCGTGCCGCGCGATCGCTCGACGCGCAGGACGTGGCACTGGTGGTCGGTGCGCCGAACCAAACCGCCGTCCTCGATGACGAGACTGCGTCGCCTGTGTTGCACACGCGCCGCGCCGACCTCGCCGGCCGCACGCCCAATCAGGTGCAGTACATGCGCCACATCCTGTCACACGATTTGAGCTTCGGAATCGGGCCAGCGGGCACCGGCAAGACCTTTCTTGCGGTGGCGTGTGCGGTCGACGCGCTGGAGCGCAGCACCGTGCAGCGCATCGTGCTGACGCGGCCGGCGGTCGAGGCCGGTGAGCGTCTCGGCTTCTTACCCGGTGACTTGGCGCAGAAGGTTGACCCCTACCTGCGCCCGCTCTACGACGCTCTGTACGACCTGATGGGCCTGGAGCGCGTGACCAAGGCATTCGAGCGCGGCACGTTGGAGATCGCGCCGCTGGCGTTCATGCGCGGGCGGACCCTGAACCATGCGTTCGTGATCCTCGACGAGGCGCAGAACACCACCCCCGAGCAGATGAAGATGTTCCTCACCCGCATCGGCTTCGGCGCCAAGGCGGTGGTCACCGGCGACGTCAGCCAGATCGACCTGCCGCGCGGCACGACCAGTGGCCTGCTCGATGCGCGCGACGTGCTGCGGGGCGTGCCCGGCGTCGCATTCACGCACTTCACGGCGGCCGACGTGGTGCGTCACCCGCTGGTGGCGCGCATCGTCGACGCCTACGACAAGGCGCGCGCACGGGTCGACCGCGAGCGCGCGTGAAGGCAGGCGCTCGTTCGACAGTTGGCCACTCGGCCGTGGGGCCGCCGGCGCTGCGCCTGTCGTTGCAGTTCGCCGACCCGAGCCACCGCGCTCTGCTGGCGCGCCATCGAGTGCGGCGATGGCTGCGCGCGAGCCTGAGCCGGCCTGCCGAACTGACGGTGCGCATCGTCGGTGCCGACGAGGGCCGGGCTCTGAATCGGCAGTATCGCCGTCGCGACTACGCGACCAACGTGCTGACTTTCAGCTATCAGCAGCAACCGGTCGTGGTCGCCGATCTGGTGCTGGCCGCGCCGGTGGTCGAGCACGAAGCCCGCGAGCAGCGGATCGATCTGACGGCCCACTACGCGCACCTGCTGGTGCACGGCGCGCTGCATGCGCAGGGCATGGACCACGAGCGCGCCGCCGATGCCCGCCGCATGGAGGCACGCGAGACCGAGGTGCTGGCCACGCTCGGCTTTGCCGACCCATACGCGCGCTGACCGCGCTCAAGGCGATGCTGTGTGCCCAGGTACCCCTTTGCGCCAGAGCAACAGAGGCAGGGCCCGGCGCGCCTGCAGCGCGTCAGCCATTGCGCAGCAGGCGCGCCGCCTCGAGCGCGAAGTACGTCAGCACCCCATCGGCGCCCGCGCGCTTGAATGCGAGCAGCGATTCCATCATCACCGCATCGTGGTCGAGCCAGCCGTTGGCGGCGGCGCCCTTGAGCATCGAGTACTCACCGCTCACCTGGTAGACGAAGGTCGGCATGCCGAACTCGCGCTTGACGCGCGAGACGATGTCGAGGTACGGCATGCCGGGCTTGACCATCACCATGTCGGCGCCTTCGGCGATGTCGAGCGCCACCTCGCGCAGCGCTTCGTCGCTGTTTCCGGGGTCCATCTGGTAGACCTTCTTGTCGGCCTTGCCGAGATTCGACGCCGACCCCACCGCGTCGCGAAACGGTCCATAGAACGCGCTCGCGTACTTGGCGCTGTAGGCCATGATGCGCGTGTGAATGCGGTGCTGCGCTTCGAGCGCGCGCCGAATCGCGCCGACACGACCATCCATCATGTCGCTCGGTGCGACGATGTCGACCCCAGCCTCGGCCTGCACCAGCGCCTGGCGGATCAGCAACTCGACCGTCTCGTCGTTCAGGATGTAGCCGCTGGGGTCGAGCAAGCCGTCCTGTCCGTGGCTGGTGAACGGGTCGAGTGCAACGTCGGTCAGCAGGCCGAGCTCGGGGAAGCGTGATTTCAGAGCCCGCACCGCACGCGGCACCAGGCCTTCGGCATTGGTCGCTTCGCGGCCATCGGGTGTTTTCAGCGCGGGATCGATCACCGGGAACAGCGCCATCACCGGCACCCGCAGGCTCAGGCATTGTTCAGCCTGCTCGAACAGGCGGTCCACCGACAGCCGCTGCACACCGGGCATGCTCGGCACGTCCTGGCTGCGCCGCTCGCCGTCGAGCACGAACACCGGATAGATCAGGTCCGACGCATCGAGGCGATGCTCGCGCACCAGCGCCCGCGTGAAGGCATCCCTGCGCAGTCGCCTGGGCCGGCTGGCCGGAAAGGGTGGAAGCGCTGGCACAGCGGGACCTTTCTCAGAGTGCGGGACAAACTGTGCCTGGCACAGCTCCATCCGGTGTTACGCGGAGTCACACCGGGTAATCCCTCTGCTACGATCGCGGGCGAATGATAGCTGTAAGGCTGTCATTCCCTGCTTTTCCTCCCTGAGCAGGTGCCTTAGCGTGATGACAGCGATAAGGCTTGCGACCCCGATCTCAGCGATCGGGGTTCTTTTTTGGGCGGCGGCGTGGCGTGACGGCGCAGCTGTGCGCAGGCCCGCCACCATAATCGCGCGCCATGGGCGCCTACCTGTGGGTCAAAGCCGTTCATATCGTGTTCGTCGCGACCTGGTTCGCCGGCTTGTTCTATCTGCCGCGGCTGTTCGTCAACTTGGCAGGGGTGGCCGCCGACAGCCATGCCGAGCGCGAGCGACTGCTACTGATGGCCAGGCGCCTGTACCGGTTCTCCAACATCCTGATGGTGGTGGCGCTGTTGTCGGGCTTGTGGCTGTGGCTGGGCTTCGCTGCCTGGCGCGGCATCGAGCACCTGTGGCTCGATGTCAAGCTGCTGCTGGTGATCGCCGCCATCGGCTATCACCACGCGTGCGGCGCCCTGCTCAAGCGCTTCGAGCGCATGCGCAATCAACGCAGCGAACGCTGGTACCGCGTCTTCAACGAGCTGGCGATCGTGGTGTTCGCGGCCATCGTCGTGTTGGTGGTGGTCAAGCCGCTGTGAGCCGGTGAGCGCGCACGCCAACCCCGGGCGCAGCGCGATGGTGACGCTGCTGTTGCTGGCCTGGGCGGCGCTGATCGTCTATGCGAGTTGGTTCCCGCTGTCGGGCTGGCGCTGGCCTGCCGGCAGCGACCCATGGCGGTTGCTGCTGTTGCCGTGGCCGCGCTGGCACGACGCCTTCGACATCGTTTCGAACCTGTTGGGCTATGTGCCGCTGGGCCTGCTGCTGGTGCTCGCGCGCAGCAGCGCGGCCGGCGGCGCGCTGGTGGCGGTGCGCGATGCCACGCTGCTCGCAGCGTTGCTCTCCTATGCCCTCGAGGTCGGACAAAACCTGCTGCCGCTGCGCGTGCCGTCGCTGCTCGACTGGCTGCTCAACACCGGCGGCGCCGCCGTCGGTGGCGCCTGCGGAATGTGGCTGGCGCGCACCGGTGCGCTGGCTTGGGTGCATCGGGCCGCCGAATTGTGGTTCACGCAGCGCAGCCGCAGCGGGCTGGCGTTGCTGGTGTTGTGGCCGATCGGTTTGTTGTTCCCGACGCCCGTCGCGCTGGGTCTCGGCCAGGTGTGGGAGCGCGTGCGCGCTGCGCTGCGCGATGCCTTCGACGGTGCAAGCGCGGCTGACCCGTTGCTGCGCTGGCTGGAGGCCGGACCGCCGCCTTCGACGCGGCTGTCGCCGGCCGCGGAGTTGCTGGCCGTCGCGCTCGGGCTGCTGGGTCCGTGCCTGATGACCTACAGCATGGCCCGCTCCGGCCCGCGTCGTATCTGGCTGGCGCTTGGCGCCACCATGCTCGGCTTCGGGGTCACGACCTTGTCGACCGCGCTGAACTTTGGTCCCCAGCACGCGCTCGGGTGGTGCACCGCCAGCAGCCTGGGCGGATTGGGGGTGGGGTTCGCGCTCGCGCTGTTGTTGATCGGCAGCGGGCGGCGCACCGCGGCGGGCATCGCGCTGGTGGTGGTGACGGCCGGCATCGGCTTGGTCGCGCAGGCGCCCGCCGATCCGTATTTCGCCGCCAGCCTGCACGGCTGGGAGCAGGGGCGCTTCATCCGCTTTCACGGCCTGGCGCAGTGGGTCGGTTGGCTGTGGCCGTATGCGGCAACTGTGTGGCTGCTGCGCCAGAGCGCCGGGCGCGACTAAAGGCCGGCACCGAATCTGGTCTCCCTACAATGCGCACCGGGCCGGCAGTCGTTGCGCGGTTCGTTCGCGCTCATGAGTTACTACCAGCACCACATCTTCTTTTGCCTCAATGAGCGCACCAACGGTGAAGCGTGTTGCGCGCAACACCAGCCGCAGCGGGCGCTCGAACACTGCAAGGCCCGCGTCAAGGCGCTCGGGCTGGCCGGCCCCGGCGGCGTGCGGGTCAACAAGGCGGGGTGCATGGATCGTTGTGCCGGCGGGCCGGTGGCGGTGGTCTACCCGGAGGCCGTCTGGTACAGCTACGTCGATCTGTACGACATCGACGAGATCGTCGAGTCGCACCTGAAGAACGGCCGTGTCGTCGAGCGCCTGCTGCTGCCCCCCGACATCGGACGTTGATGGCCGCGCCGAGCACGCACACGGACGTGGCCGGTCCGGCCGGCCGCATCGAGGTGGCCACCGATGCGCCGCTGGGCACTGCGCGCGGCATCGCCGTGCTCTGCCACCCGCATCCCTTGCACGGCGGCACGATGGACAACAAGGTGGTGCAGACCCTGGCGCGCGCCTTCGTGCAGTTGGGCTATCACGCGGTGCGCTTCAATTTTCGCGGCGTCGGCGGCTCGCAGGGGCAGTGGGACCACGGCGCCGGCGAGGTCGACGATGCGTTGGCAGTCATCGCCGCATACCGCGACCCCGCGACGCGCCTCGCGCTGGGCGGCTTTTCGTTCGGAGGCTACGTCGCGGCGCAGGCCGCCGCCAGGCTGGCCGCGACGGGCGCGCCGGCGCAACAGTTGGTGCTGGTGGGCCCCGCGACCTCGACCTTTCCGGTGCCAGCAGTGCCGGCCGATTCGCTGGTGATCCACGGCGAAGCCGATGACGTGGTCCCGCTGCAGGCCACGCTCGACTGGGCGCGGCCGCAAGGGCTGCCGGTCGTGGTGCTGCCCGGGGTGGGCCACTACTTCCACGGTCAGCTGACGCGCCTGCGCGACTTGCTGTTGCGTGGCTGGAGCCATTGATGCCGCGGCGGCACCGTCGCGGCGACGATCACACATGAAGAGAGGCAGTTGGATGTTGAATCGTTTTCGTTGGAGCGCCTGGTTGCTCGTGGCCGTGTGCGCGTGCTCGCAGGCGCAACCGCTGCAGCCGCCCGAACTGGCGGCGCGCAACTACTTCCTGATCGACCTCAATGCGGACCAGGTGCTGGCCGAGCGCGAGGCCGACGCGCGAGTCGATCCGGCGTCGCTGACCAAGCTGATGACCGCCTACCTGGTGTTCAACGCGATCAAGGACAAGAAGCTCGCGCTGGAGCAGACGCTGCCGGTGTCGGTCCGTGCGTGGTCCGAGCGCAAGGGCGGCGGCTCGCTGATGTTCATCGACCCCAAGATGACGCCAAGGGTCGACGAGCTGCTCAAAGGAATGATCGCGGTGTCGGGCAACGACGCGGCGGTCGCGCTGGCCGAGGGCGCGGCGGGCAGCCTCGACAGCTTCGTCGCGATGATGAACCGGCAGGCGCAGGCCTGGGGCCTGAAGAACACGCAATTCAAGAACGTCACCGGCCTGAGCGAGGCCGGCCACTACAGCAGCGCGCGCGACATCGCGGCAATGGCCGCGCACATCATCCGAGAGCACCCTGATTTCTACCCGTACTACTCGATCCGGCAGTACACGTTCAACCACATCAAGCAGGACAACCGCAACTTGTTGCTGGGACGCGATTCGACCGTCGACGGCATGAAAACCGGCTTCACCGAGACCGCCGGTTACTGCCTGGTGAGCAGCGCGCAGCGCGAGTTTCCTAACGGCAAGCGGCGCCTGCTATCGGTGGTGCTGGGCACCAACTCGCGCGAGGCACGCGCCAGCGAAAGCCAGAAGCTGCTGAACTGGGGCTTCACGGCCTGGGACGCGGTGCGGCTGTTCGAAGGCGGCAAGCCGGCGCTCAAGGTCCCGGTGTGGAAAGGCACGCAGCGCGAGGCGTCGCTCGGCGCACCCAGCGCCTTGTTCGTCGCGGTGCCGCGCGGCGAAGGCGACAAGCTGAAGACGGCGGTCGAGCGTACCGACCCACTGGTGGCACCGCTCGCGCAAGGGCAGCGCGTGGGCACGCTCAAGATCACCACCTCGACCGGGGCGGCCGTGACCAGCGTGCCGTTGGTGGTGCAGGAGGCCGTGCCCGAGGCGGGCCTGCTGGGCCGCGCCTGGGACTCGCTGCGACTGTGGATCAAGTAGTTGACTGGTACATCCGCTAAGCTGTCGACCCGGCCGCCCCACGTCGACGAGACGATTCATGACCCTGCCCGACACGCCCTGTCTGCTGAATGGTCAGCTGCTGCCGCTGAATCAGGCCAAAGTGTCCGTGCTCGACCGCGGCTTCATCTTCGGTGACGGTGTCTACGAGGTGATCCCGGTCTACGGGCGGCGGCTGTTCCGCTTTGACGAACACCTGGCGCGGCTGGCACGCAGCCTCGACAAGCTGCGCATCCCCAACCCGCACAACCGCGAGCAATGGTTGCGTCAGGCGCGGCAACTGGTGGCCGCGTTGCCGCACGACGATCAGCTGGTTTACGTCCAGGTGACGCGCGGTGTCGCGCCGCGCGACCACGTTATGCCCGAGGGGCTGACGCCGACCGTGTTCGCGATGACCAATCCGATGAAGCCACCTGCCGCCGAGCAGCGTCACCAGGGCGTGGCCTGCGTCACCGCGCGCGACTTCCGTTGGGAGCGTGGCGACATCAAGAGCGTCTCGCTGCTTGGCAACGTGCTGGCGCGGCAGATGTCGGCCGACCGCGGCGCAGTCGAGACGATCATGTTCCGCGACGGCTGGCTCACCGAGGCATCGGGCAGCAACGTGTGGGTGGTGCACGAGGGCGCGCTGCTCGGACCACCGCGAAGTGAACACCTGCTCGAAGGCATCCGCTACGAGCTGCTGCGCGAGCTCTGCGAAGAAGAAAGCATCGGCTACAACCTGCGGCCGATATCCGAAGACGACGTGCGCAGCGCCGACGAACTGATCATCAGCTCGGCCAGCAAGGAGGTGCTGCCGGTGACCAAGCTCGACGACCACTGGGTTGGCCACGGCGCGCTGCGCGGCAAGCCCGGCCCGATCTACGCGCGCCTGTACGAGGCGTACCAGCGCGCCAAGCTGGCGCAATCGATCTGACCACGAGACGACCATGCCGGTGCAAGGCGACGGCTCGGCATCGCTGATCGAGTATCCGAGCGAGTTCCCGATCAAGGTGATGGGTGCGCACGTCGATGGCTTCGTCGAGGCCGTCATCGAGATCGCGCGACGCTTCGATCCCGCGTTCGACGCTGCGCGGATCGAGCTGCGCCCCAGCAGCGGCGGCAACTACCTCGGCATCACGTTGATGGTCACGGCCACCAGCCGCGAGCAGCTCGACGAGCTGTATCGGACCCTGACCTCGCATCCGATGGTCAAGGTCGTGCTGTGAGCGGCAGCTCGTCGATGAACGCCTTCGTGCCTCCCGCGAGTTCCTGGCAGCACGCGTGCCGCGATGACGCGGGCGATCAGCAGTCCGGCTGGTGCCACGATGCTGCGCCCCACGATGTGCATGATGCGGTGCACCCGGGCTTGAGCGACGGCCGCCATGCCGCAACGCGGTCGTGCCAGCCAACCGGCCTGCTCGACGACGCTGTCCTCGTCGCGCTGATCGGGCGCATCGAGCGGCGTGATGCGAGCGCGCTGGCGGCCCTCTATGAGATGACGGGCACACGCGTCTACGCCTTCGTTCACCGCTTCATGCGCAGCCATGCCCTGACCGAGGAGGTGGTCGAGGACACCTTCTGGCAGGTCTGGCGCCAGGCACCTCGCTTTCGCCTTGAGCGCGGGCGCGCCACGGCCTGGCTATTCGCGATGGCGCGCTCGCGTGCGATCGATGCGTTGCGCAGCGAGCAGCGTTTTCAGTGCGAGCCGCTTGCCACCACCGACGACGACGCGCGGGTCGACGAGCGTGCGCATGATCTGCTGGAGGCGACGCGCGGGGCGAGCGGCCTGCACGCGGCGTTGGCTGCACTCGAGCCGCGTGCGCGGCAATTGCTGGCGTTGGCCTTCTTCCGCGGGCTTACGCACGAGGAGATCGCCGCGCACGCCGCGATGCCGCTGGGCAGCGTCAAGTCGACGATCCGGCGTGGATTGCTGCAGCTGCGCTCGCGGCTGCAGCCCGCGTCCGCCGTTGGATCGGCGTCGGTCGAGGACGCGCCAAGATGAAGCACGAGCTGCACCGGCCAGCGATTGCGGCCGACGCCGATCCCGCCTCGGCCAATCGGCTGTTGCTCGACGCTTTGGCGTCGATGCCGCCGGCCGATGCGACGGCCGCCACGGCGGCCGGGACGTTGGGCCAGCGGTTGATGTGTCGCGCCGCCAGCAGCCTGCGCGCCGCCGCTGCGTTTCACACCGTGCGCGGCGAACCGCAGTGGCTCTCGGCAGACTCCGGCGTGCGGATTCGCTGGCTCTATCGGGCGCTGCCGGGCCGCGCGCCCCGCGTCGGCGAGCCAATGCGCGTGCGGCAGATTCAGCTGCCACGCGGTGCCTCCTGCCAGTTGGCGCTGCAACCGGGTTTGCGCTGCGAGTGGCTGGTGATGCGGGGCAACGCTTGCATCGACGGCGTGGCGTTGCAGGCTCGCGACTATCACGTCGTTCTGACGCGCGCTGCAGTAGCGCTCAGCAGCCAGGACGGCGCCTGGCTGTACCTGCGCGAGGCCGATGATGTTGACGGCCCCTTCGCGATACACACGGTGCACGACCACGTTGCACCGTGGTCGCCGCACGTCCCGGGCATCGAGCGCCGTGTTCTATGGCAGCGCGGTGGCGAAGCGGCGCTGATGTACCGCGTGCAACGCGGCGCCGAAGTGCCTCACCACGGCCATGGCCACGACGAAGAGTGCCTGATGCTCCAAGGCGAGGTGTTCGTCGATGACATCTTGCTCGGCCCGGGTGACTATCAGCTCGCGCCGGCCGGCACATTCCACGAGGGCGTGTGCTGCGACACCGGAGGGATCCTGTTGACACACGGCGACATCGAGTTGGCGGTGACGCCACGTTGAGGTCTGGGCCGATGCGTCTGACGGGTCGTTCGCCTGACGATCGACGCGGGTGACTTTGCGCGACACGGTGACGATGCAAATCAAGACTCTGGGGCGTCGCGACCAGCCCAGCGTCGAGGCGGCGATGCGCTCGTTCACGCGCGCTCGCGCCGAGTCGTCCACCGACGAGCTGTGGTTGGTCGAGCACGACCCGGTGTACACGCTGGGCGTCGCTAGCCGCGAGCAGCACGTGCTCGATGCGGGCGACGTTCCGGTCGTGCGCAGCGGACGCGGCGGACAGGTCACCTACCACGGACCCGGCCAAGTGGTGGCCTACCCGCTGGTGGATCTGCGGCGTCTGCGGATCTACATCAAGGAATACGTCTATCGCCTCGAGCAGGCGGTGCTCGACGTGTTGAGTGACTATGGCCTCACCGGGCATCGCGTACGCGGTGCACCGGGGGTCTTCGTTCGGCTGGACGAACCGTCCGCTCACCAGCGGCTGGCGGCCGGGACCATCGGCGCCGATCCCTTCGCCGGTCTGGGCAAGGTGGCGGCGCTCGGCATCAAGATCAGCAACCATTGCGCTTATCACGGCTTGGCGTTCAACGTGGCGATGGACCTGGAACCCTT
The DNA here is from genome assembly GCA_035764445.1 of Burkholderiaceae bacterium. Classification (GTDB taxonomy): domain Bacteria; phylum Pseudomonadota; class Gammaproteobacteria; order Burkholderiales; family Burkholderiaceae_C; genus JAEUPI01. The sequence continues at coordinate 7,720 of DASTZF010000092.1, read as the reverse complement.
CCAGCGCATCGACCCGTGCGGCTATCCCGGTCTGGTGACGGTCGACCTGGCTACACTCGGTGTGCACACCAGATGGGACGACGCAGCGCAGCGCCTGGCGGCCCGCCTGTCGAGCCTGCTGTCCGCTTGAGAGATCGATGACCAACCCCGACACCGCGACAGGGCCGGCGGCTTACGAACCCACGGCCAAGCAGAAGGCTCAGGCCAAGACGGCGCGCATCCCGATCAAGGTGGTGGCCGCGCAAGCGCTGCCCAAGCCGCCATGGATCCGCGTCAAGGCCGGTTCCGCCGGCTCGCGCTTCTACGAGATCAAACAGATCCTGCGCGAGCACCGTCTGCACACGGTGTGCGAGGAGGCGTCGTGCCCCAACATCGGTGAATGCTTCGGTCACGGCACCGCGACCTTCATGATCATGGGCGACAAGTGCACGCGGCGCTGCCCGTTCTGCGACGTCGGGCACGGCCGGCCCGACCCGCTCGACACCGACGAGCCGGCCAACCTCGCCGATACGATCGCCGCGCTGCAGCTCAAGTACGTGGTGATCACCAGCGTCGACCGCGACGACCTGCGCGACGGCGGCGCTGCGCACTTCGTCGAATGCATCCGCCAGGTGCGCGCTCGCTCGCCGGCGACGCGCATCGAGATCCTGACGCCCGACTTTCGTGGCCGCATGGACCGCGCGCTCGAGATCTTGGCGCAGGCACCACCGGACGTGATGAATCACAACCTGGAGACCGTGCCGCGCCTCTACAAGCAGGCGCGTCCGGGCTCGGACTACGCCACTTCGCTGCAGCTGCTGCAACGCTTCAAGCAGATGTTCCCCGAGGTGCCCACCAAGAGCGGCCTGATGGTGGGGCTCGGCGAGACCGATGAAGAGATTGTCGAGGTGATGCGGGACATGCGCCACCATCACGTCGACATGCTGACCATCGGCCAGTACCTGGCGCCGTCGGTGCACCACCTGCCGGTGATGCGCTACGTGCACCCGGATGGCTTCAAGGGATTCGAGGCGCACGCGCAGCGACTAGGCTTCACCCATGCCGCCGTCGGCGCGTTGGTGCGCTCGAGCTACCATGCCGACCAGCAGGCGGCGCGCGCGGGAGTGGCGTCGACTGCGTAAGGCGGTCGTCGGCGAGGCGGCGATGCACCGACGCGACTGGGTCAGGCACTGCGCAGGGTGGCCGCTGTTGTTGGCTGGTTTGCGCACTGCGCAGGCGGCCGGTGCGACCGAGGCTGATGCAGCCACCGCCATTCGCCAGGCGCTCGAACGCGGCGCGGTGGCGGCCGTGTCGCTGCTGGGCCAGACCGACGGCTTTCTCGGCAACCCGAAGGTGCGCATTCCGCTGCCCGACTATCTGGAAGACGCGGCGGGCCTGCTGCGCCGGTTTGGCCAAGGCAAGCGGGTCGACGAACTGGTCACCAGCATGAATCGCGCGGCGGAGCAGGCGGTGCCGGAAGGCAAGACGTTGCTCGTGCAAACCGCCAAGTCGATCACCGTCGACGACGCGCTTCGAATCGTGCGCGGCGGCGAGACTTCGGTGACCGACTACTTCGCGGGCAAGACGCGGCAACCGCTGGGCGAGAGATTCCTGCCGATCGTCAAGCGCGCGACCGAGAAGGTGGCGCTGGCCGACAAATACAACGCGGTGGCCGAGCGTGCGAGCCGCTTCGGCCTCGTCAAGCCTGAAGACGCCGACCTGCAGCGCTACGTGACAGGCAAGACGCTCGATGGTCTGTACCTGATGATCGCCGAGGAGGAGCGCAAGATCAGGCGCGACCCGGTGGCCACCGGGAGTGCGATCCTGCGCAAGGTGTTCGGCGGCTGAGGAATCCGCGCCGCCCCGAATGAGCTGCTGCGCAGGCGGTGCTGCAAGCGGCTCTCGCAGCCGCCTCGGGATCGGTCGCTACTGGCGCTTGGCCAGCTCGAACATCAGCGCCGAGGGCAACGAATGGGCGATGGCATCGCGGCCGACGCGCGCCATGGACGTGCCGTCGAAGCTCGAGATCTCGAAGGCGTCGCCCTGTTCGACGATCTCGACCCAGGCGAGCTGCGGCCATTGCCGCCGGATGTCGTCGCGCAGGCAGTCGACCGCGCTGTCGTAGACCATCGTTTCGTAGACGATCTCCTGCGGCAGTTCGCGTTGTCCAGCGCCGCTGCGGGCGGCGCGCTGGCCGCCGCCGCCGGCAGCTCGTCCTGTGGCCAGTGACCGAACCGGCACACCAGGCGCGCATGCGCCGGCCACGCCTTGGTGTCGAGCCGGATGTCCAGCGGCGTGCATGCGTGCCGCAGGCTCCAGTCGAGCAGCGCATTCAACAATGCAGACAACAACGTGGTGTCGACCATCACGTCGGCCGGCTTCAGCAGCTGTTTGATGGCCACGCCGCGTGCGTCGAGATCATCTCGCCGCTGCGCCAGCACATCGCGCAGCGCATGGTTCCGATTCACGGCCTCATGCCGTTGCTGGATGCCGCCTTGCGACAGTCGCGCAATCTGCTGCCCGAGCATGGCGGCATGGCGCGCGTGCTCGATGCAGGTGACCAGCGCGTGCAGGCCTGTGCGATCGATGCGACCGGTGCCTTGCATGCCGCGAACAGTGTCCAAGGGCGGGCGTGAGCTGCAGCGCGGCGACCTCCGCGGCCATCTGGTTGGCCAAGCTCCACGCCGCGTCGCCGTCTGTCGTGGCCGCTGCAACGCACGCCGCCGATACGGACTTGACCGGTGTGGTGCGTGAGCTCAATTCGGACAAGTCCATGCGCGAATCGTCGCGGTGCTTGGGAATGTGGTCGATCCCGTGGCCATGTGTTTGGTTGGTTACCAGATGCATCGGGCGTGACTTGCATCGCGAAGGGCGGTGCTTGGGTGTGCTCGGGATAATCCGGCGCATGGATTCGCCGCGCAGCCTGCCCTTGATTGCGGCGCTGTTGTGTGCTTGCTCACCCGCGCTCGACTGGCGCCAGATCAACCCACCCGAACTCGGGGTGCAGGCCCTGTTTCCGTGCCGGCCGTCGTCCTTGACGCGCGAACTGGCGCTCCCCCAGGGCCGCGCGCGCATGGCCTTGCACGCGTGCAGCGCGGCCGGCAGCACGTTCGCGCTGGCCGGCGTGACGTTGGCCGACGTGGGTGAGGTGACCCCCACCATCGACTGGTTGCGTGATGCGGCGTCACGCAACGTCGGTGCGGCCGAGCCCGGCCCGCTACAGGCGTTCGACGTGCCAGGCATGACACCCAACGCCCGTGCCGGGCGGCTCGTATTGAAGGGGAGGCGACCCGATGGTTCTGTCGTGATCGAGCATCTGCTGGTGTTTGCGCAGGGGGCACAGGTGTATCAGGCCAGTGTGGTCGGCGATGCGCCCGCGGAAGCCGCCGTGTCGTCGTTCTTCGAGGGCTTGAAGGTGGTGCGGTGACGCCTCCGCAGCCACCGGGCTGGTGGCGGGCAAGCATGATCTTCGCTGCGTTTGCGTTCAACTACTTCCTGTCCGCGTTGTTGCGGGCGGTCATTGCCACCTTGGCACCGGAATTCGCGCGCGAGTTGCGGCTGGGTGCTGGGGAATTGGGTCTGCTGGCCGGCGCCTATTTCCTCGGCTTCGCGTGCATGCAGTTGCCATTGGGTTGGCTGCTCGATCGCCACGGGGCGCGCCGGGTTCTGTTGGGGTTGCTGGTGATGGCGGTGGTGGGTTGCGTGGGCTTCGCCATGGCTCGCAACTTTGGCCAGCTGCTGCTGGCTCGCCTGTTGATCGGGATGGGGGTCTCGGCCAGCTTGATGGCGCCGCTGACGGCCTTTGTGCGCCTATTCGATCGGCCCCTGCAGTTGCGCTTGAATTCCTGGATGCTGATGTCGGGCTCATTGGGCATGGTGGCGTCGACGCTGCCCGTGCAGGCGCTGCTGCCGTGGCTCGGTTGGCGCAACCTGTTCTTCGGCCTGGCCATGCTGTTGGTTTTGGCGTGGGCCGTGATTGCCGCGCTCACCCCGCCGGGCCATACCGCGAGTTCGCCGGCAAACCCAGGCAGTGGATACCGGCGCATCGTGCGACACCCCGCGTTCGTGCGCTCATGGCCGCTGGCCTGCTTCACCTATGGGGGACTGATCGCCGTGCAGTCGTTGTGGGCCGGGCCTTGGCTGACCCAGGTGGTCGGCGCCGATCCCGTCGGTGCGGCGCGCGGCCTGTTCCTGATCAACCTGAGCATGCTTGCTTCCTTCATGGTGTGGGGCCTGGTCATGCCGCGCCTGGTCGCGCGCGGCATCAACGCAGACCAGCTGATCCGGCGCGGCTGGCCGCTGGGCGCCGCGGTGATGCTGCTGATCATCGTGCTCGGGCCGCAAGCTCATGCGTGCTGGCTCGCGCTGTGGTGCGTGTGCACCAGCGTGATCGCGTTGTCCCAGCCAGCGGTCGCGCAGGCGTTCCCGAAGGACGAGGCCGGTCGCGCGCTGTCAGCATTCAATTTGCTGATCTTTCTCGGCGTGTTCGCCTGCCAGTGGGGCATGGGCCTGGCCATCGATGCGTTGACGGCCGCGGGCTGGGCGCGCGATACCAGCCATCGCGCTGCGATGGCGCTGTTGCTGTTGGCCACGACGGCCTCCGGTGCGTGGTATGCGGCCCATGGGTGGCTGAGCGGGCGCGCTCGCTTGACCGCCACCCGCGGATAATCGGCGCCAGAGTCCGACATGACTGGCCTGCTGATCATCGCGCACACCCCCCTCGCCTCGTCGCTGAGGGCCGTCGTCGCTCACCTGTTTCCCAACGACACAGGCATCGAGGCGATCGACGTGGCTGCCGACGAGTCGCCGGAGCAGGTTGAGGCGGCTGCGCGCCGAGCCATGACCGCCATGTCCGAGCCCGAGATCCTGGTCCTGACGGATGTGTTTGGTGCCACGCCATGCAATGCCGCCATGCGGCTGGCCGATGGCGCTCATGTGCGCGTGATCGCCGGAGTTAACGTGCCGATGCTGTGGCGAGCGGTGGCGCACCGCACCAGCCCGCTGCCGACGGTAGCCGACCGAGCCGTGTCTGGGGCCGTGCAGGGCGTGATGCAGCTCGCCCCGAGTCGGCCACAGACGCAGACCTCAAGATCCGGTGACCATGATCAAGACCGTTCTCACGATCAATAACAAGCTGGGGTTGCATGCACGCGCGTCGGCCAAACTCACCAAGCTGGCCAGCAGTTTTGCCAGCGACGTGCACTTGAGTCGCGGGGGCCGGCGCGTGAACGCCAAAAGCATCATGGGCGTGATGATGCTGGCTGCCGGTCAAGGCATCGACATCGAGCTGGAGGTCGAGGGTGCCGACGAAGCGCAGGCCGCCGACGCGATCACCGCGTTGGTGAACGACAAGTTCGGAGAAGGCCAGTGACCTCGGCCATCTCGCAGACCCTTCGCCTCGGCGCGACGCTGTGGCGGTATAGCGTGCGGCTTGGCGCAGCGCGCTTCGTGATCTCGCCGCGATCGGAGGTGGCGTGAGCATACAGGTCTTCGGCCAACCGGTTTCTCGCGGCGTGGCGATCGGCCGCGCCGTGCTGGTCGCGTCCAGTCGCGTCGATGTCGCGCATTACTACATCGACGAGTCGCGGGTCGAGGCCGAGATCGACCGTCTGCGCCAGGCGCGCGACGTGGTCGCCGACGAGCTGACAACGCTGAAACGCGAGCTGCCACCCGAAGCGCCTGCCGAGTTGCCCGCGATGCTCGACGTGCACCTGATGTTGCTGCATGACGAAGCCATGGCCGGCGCGACTCGCCATTGGATCGAGGTTCGCCACTACAACGCCGAGTGGGCCCTATCGGCTCAGCTCGAAGTGGTCGCGCGCCAGTTCGACGAGATGGAAGACGACTACCTCAGGGAGCGCAAGGCCGATCTCGAGCAGGTGGTCGAGCGGGTGTTGCGCGCGTTGTCGAAGGCCGACCCGTTGCTGCCGTCGACTGCGCAGAGTGCGGCGCACGGCAACGAGGATCCGCTGGTGCTGGTGGCCAACGACATCGCGCCAGCCGACATGCTTCAGTTCAAGGGCAGCGTCTTCTCGGGTTTCGTGACCGACGTCGGGGGCAAGACGTCGCACACGGCGATCGTTGCGCGCAGCATGGACATCCCGGCCGTGGTCGGCGCACGGGAGGCGAGTCGCTTGATCCGCCAAGACGACTGGGTCGTCATCGACGGCGATGCAGGCGTAGTGGTGGTCGACCCCTCGCCGATCGTGCTGGAGGAGTACCGCTTCCGGCAGCGTCAGAGTGAACTCGAGCGTGCGCGGCTGCACCGGCTGCGTCACATGCCATCGGTGACACTGGACGGCGAGTCGGTGGAATTGCTGGCCAACATCGAGCTGCCGCGCGATGCGCCGGTCGCTCTCGAGTCCGGCGCGGTGGGCATCGGATTGTTCCGCAGCGAGTTCCTGTTTATGAACCGCGACGGCGAGTTACCCAGCGAAGACGAGCAGTTCGAGGCCTATCGCGGGGTGGTGGAAGCCATGCGCGGGTTGCCAGTGACGATCCGGACGGTCGACATTGGCGCCGACAAGCCACTCGATCGTTTGACGATCGCCGAGCTCCGACACGAGCACGCGTTGAATCCGGCCCTGGGTCTGCGCGCGATCCGCTGGAGCCTTTCCGAGCCCGGCATGTTTCGCCAGCAGTTGCGCGCGATCCTTCGCGCCAGTGCCTTCGGCAAGGTCAGGCTGCTGCTGCCGATGGTGGCGCAGCTTTCGGAAATCAAGCTGGCACGCGAGGCACTCAACAGGGCGAAGCACCAGTTGATGGACGCCGGAATGGCGTTCACAGATGTCCAGCTTGGCGCAATGATCGAAGTGCCGGCCGCGGTGCTGATCATGCCAAGCATGCTGCGGCATCTCGATTTCGTGTCGATCGGTACCAACGATCTGATCCAGTACACGCTGGCCATCGATCGGGCCGATGAATCGGTAGCCCGCCTGTACGACCCATGGCACCCCGCGGTGCTTCAACTGATCGCGCGCACGATCGAGATGGCGAACCAGGCGCGCAAGCACGTGAGCGTCTGCGGTGAGATGGCCGGCGACGCGGCGTTCACCGAGCTGCTGTTGGCGATGGGACTGCGCTCCTTCTCGATGCACCCATCGCAGATCGCATCGGTCAAGCAACGCATCCTTCGCGCCGAAGTTAAGCGGCTGGCCGCGCGGCTCACGGCGACCCTGCAGAGCGACGACCCGCAGCAAGCTTGGGCCGGCGTGCGCGAGTTGCGCGATCTCGGCCGCGATGTCGGGCTGGAGACCTCGTAAGTGCGGCGCGCAATGCGCTGTTCGATCTCGGCGGACTCTCCCTCGGTCGCTCCTCACCGCTGAATAGCGCAACCCAGCGCGAAGCCGAGCTGGCGGTTGACGAGGCACATGGAGCGTGTCATACTCCGCCTTCTTTGCCGACACCGGTCGGCGGCCGCTGCGAAGCGGGCGCTCTTTAACAAGCAACAGCCGATAAGCGTGGGCGTTTGAAGGCGAGTGCCATGGACATCGGGCCGCAAGGCTCAGAGTCCGCAAACGCTCACGGATGAAGAAGTGAAGTTCACTTCAATTCCGAATCGAGCAAACTTGCAGAGATCGAACTGAAGAGTTTGATCCTGGCTCAGATTGAACGCTGGCGGCATGCCTTACACATGCAAGTCGAACGGCAGCACGGGGGCAACCCTGGTGGCGAGTGGCGAACGGGTGAGTAATGCATCGGAACGTGCCCAGTAGTGGGGGATAGCTCGGCGAAAGCCGGA